>JBEKTC010000176.1:0-9720 GCA_049516475.1 Candidatus Korobacteraceae bacterium
ATTTCGATGGTCGTGGTCTTGCCCGCCCCGTTCGGCCCTAACAGACCAAAACATTCACCCGTCCCGATGGTCAGATCGAGGCCGCGAACGGCTTCCACCTTGCCGTCGTAGGTCTTGCGCAGATCGCGACACTGGATGGCAATGTCCATTCCCAAATGATACTGGAGAATTGAGGAGCGGATTTGTTCACCACGGGGACACAGAGACACGGAAATCACGGAGAACATTATTCAAAAATAACCCCGTGGTCTCTGTGCCTCCGTGGTGAATCTTCTTGCCGTCTGCGTCACGACATCGGTTTCAGATCCTGGAGCATGGTCGGAATCAACTCTGACACTGTGGGATGGATGTGCATGGCTCGGGATACCACAGTGTAGGGGGCCTTGGCGTACATGATATCGAGGAGCGAATGAATGGCCTCGTCGCCTCCCACGCCGAGGATGGCTGCGCCCAGGATCTGCTTGGTTTCGGCATCGACCATCACCTTCATGAATCCCTGGGTCTCGCTCTTCTCGATCGCACGGCCCACGCTCGACATCATGTACTTTCCCATGAGCGCCTTCCTGCCTGACTTGCGCACATCAGCCTCGGTCATACCGGCGCGGCCCAGCGGCGGATCGATGTACAGGGCGTAGGCGAGAATGCGATCGCTGAGGCGCCGGGGGTCGTGGTCCAGCAGATTGGCGGCGACAATCTCGAAGTCGTTGTAGGAAGTGTGAGTAAATCCTCCGTGGCCGTTGCAGTCGCCCAGCGCCCACATTCCCGGCACGTTGGTCCGCAGTTGATCGTCAACGGTGATATAGCCGCGTTCGTCCTGCCTCACTCCACCTTTGTCAAGGCCAAGATCGTCGGTGTTGGGACGACGCCCAGTTGCAATCAGCATATGGGATCCGGTGACGGGCGACGGATTCGCCGTGCAGTCGACTCCAGCGACTATTTGATTGCCACGCTTCTCCAGAGTGATGCATGTCGCGTTGAGGCGAACCGTTATGCCTTCGCGCTCCACGATGTCCTTGATCGCATCGGAAATATCGGGGTCTTCGCGAGGGATGAGGCGCGACTCGCGTTGCAGAATCGTGACCTTGCTGCCGAAGCGGCGGTACATCTGGCCGAACTCCAGCCCGATGTAGCTGCCGCCGATCACGATGAGGTGCTCGGGCAGGAAGTCGACGGCCATCATCGACGAGTTGTTGAGGTATGGGACCTGATCGAGGCCGCGGATGGGAGGAACGCTGGCGCGGCTGCCGACGTTGATGAAGATCTGGTCAGAGGTGAGACGGTCGTCGCCGACGGCGACCAGGTGCGGCGCCTCAAAGCTCGCTTGCCCCTTGTAGATGTCGATGTTGGGCTGCTCGCGGAGGCGGCTTTCGGCGCCTTCTTGAGACGGGCGCTGGATCGCATCCTTGCGTGCCTTCACCTTCTTCATGTCGACGGTGACGTCGCCAGCGCTAACGCCGAACTCGGCGGCGCGGCGTGCCATGTACGCCACGCGGGCGCTCGCCACAAGGGTTTTCGTGGGAATGCAGCCGGTATTGACACAGGTCCCGCCGAACAAGCCACGCTCGATGATAGCGACCTTGCGGCCCGCCTTGGCCAGGCGTATCGCGAGAAATGGGCCGGACTGTCCGGTCCCGATAATGATCGCATCGTAGGATTTGTTCATCACCCCTCCATCTGTGCAAAGAAGATTAATACGGCGGGACGGGCGGCGTCACGTCGGCAGCGAACAGGCGGAGACAATTTCCAATTATGTTAAAGCTGGTGCACAATACGGGAAGCTGGCGAAAGGGCAGGCATGGCATTCGAGAGTTTCGAAGAAGTTTGGGCGGCGCTGGGACGGTTGCATGACAGCATCCTGGCGGAGTCCGAACAGCACAAAGCAGCAGTCAAGAAAATTGATGAACAGCTGGCGCAGCTTGCCGCTATGGCGATGCGGCACGAAGAGCGGTTTGACGCCATGACGCAGCGGTTTGACGCCATGTCTGGCCGGGTTGACTCCTCGACGCAGCGCTTTGACGCCATGACGGAACGGGTTGACCGGCTTGTTTCTACGGTGGCGACTCTCGCCGGAACGGTTGGGCAACTGGCAACAACCGTCGAAAGCCATGAGCGGCGGCTGGGTCGCTTAGAGGGGCAATGACCGGAGAGCAAACCAGACAGCTCCGGAGTGAGATTTCCAAACCAACTCACGGCAGTCACTTGGGCCCACAATCCTTGTGAAATGCGCCCCACCGACGAGCGTGGTACGTCATCGGCCCTGCCTTGCAACTTCAGCAGCGTCATCCCAAGTCGTCTGTGATGCAGGCGGGATAAAACTCATGGCGCGCTCGGTGAGAGCGGTGATGGTGAGGCTGGGATTTACGCCCAAGTTGGCGGCGACGACCGAGCCGTCGCAAACATACATGTTCCTGTAGCCGAAGACACGGTTGTGGTAGTCGACGACGCCGCTTCCAGGCGAGTCCGCGATGACCGCTCCTCCCAGGCAGTGTGCCGTGCCGGGAACATTGAAGAGAATTTCCGGCAGCATACTCATAGCGGTACCGCCCGCCAGTTGCGCGAACTTCTCTGCGAATTCATTGGCCGCCGGAATAAACGTGGGCACCTTCTTGCCCCGGCTCACCAGGAATTTGCGAAACGGCCAAAACACGTGGCGACCCCAATGCATATCGATGTGGCCCTCCTGCGCCTGCATGCAGAGCAGGATCACGCATTCCCGCGCCCAGTGAAACGGCAGGAGCAGCCGCACCGTCCTGACCGGATGCAGCAGCAGTGCGACCGTGAGATTCCGGAGCCATAGCGCGATGCGTCCCGGCCCAGGGTGACCGCCGGTCAAGATGGTGGCGAGCGCGCCCATCGTGTCGGAGCCTTCGGGATAGCGCACGGCTTCGATGTGGGTGTGTTCGTCGATGTAAACACCCGATCCGATCGCGACACCCTTCGACAGGTCTTGTTGCGAGTGCGGCACACGCACTCCGATCAGCGATTCGGAATTGGTGCGCACGTATTTTCCAACCTGGTTACTAATCGCCGGCAACGAGCCTTTGTCCTTGAGGTGGAAGAGCAGTTCCATGGTGCCCAACGATGACGCGGAGAAAACAATTCCGCGACAGGTGAAGCGGCGAGGATTGCGCTTGAAGCGCGCAGTCGACCTTACGGTACGAACTTCGTAGCCGTTACTGCCGTCGGCGATGCCGTCAAGTGGGCGAATGTCGACGACTTTTGTTTCCGCGAAAACTTTTGCACCGCGCTTCTCCGCCAGATAGAGATAGTTCATGTCGAGAGTGTTCTTGGCGCCATGACGGCAACCCATCATGCACCCGCCGCAACCGATGCACGTGATGCGCTCCGGACCCTCGCCGCCGAAAAACGGATCGGAGACAGTCGTGCCGCCCGGCTCGCCTTCGGGCGGCTGAAGAATCGCAACGTGCGTGCGATAGTAGGTACCGCCGACTCCAACCGCATCGGCAACGCGCTGCAGGAGGCGATCGGCCGGGCCAAGAATTCTGTTCTCGATGACGCCCAGCATGCGCGACGCAGTGTCGTAATGCTGCGGCATTTCAGACTTCCAATCAGCTAGATATTTCCACGATCCGCTGTCCCAAACCTTGTCGGGCGGACGCAGCAAGGTGCAGGCGTAGGTGATGGATCCGCCGCCAACAGCACAGCCGTGCAAGATGGTGACATGCCGGAAAAACCTCATGCTGAAGAAGCCGCGCAGGGCCAGATTTGGCCGCCAGAACCAGCGATTCAGTGACCAACTGGTGCGGGGAAGGTTTTCTGGTGTCCAGCGACAGCCCATTTCCATCACTGCTACCAGGTAGCCCTTTTCGGTAAGGCGGTGGGCCGTGACGCTGCCACCGAATCCGGAGCCGACAATGATGAAGTCGAAATCGTACTCGCGAGAGTGGTTGGGCATAAGGGTCCTGGGACGCGTCCTCTTCAACATCTCACAATCAAGATCATTCATACGGTGATGCGAGACTAGCTTGGTGGTGATTCCCGTATCAGGAATCACTCCCAAATTGGTCATTTGTCACTGCGGGCATGGTTACCGTCACGGCATCATGGAAATGCGAAGTGCCGTCTTCGCCCATCTCAGCAGGGAGTCATTATGCCGGAGCCTCAGCCAAACAATTCTTTCTCCTGGGCAGACGCGTTGTTCCTCTACCTCGAGCGTCCCGGCCAGCCACTCAGCATTGCCAGCGTCAGCATATTCGAGGGCGCGATGCCGCTAAAGACGTGCCGCGACTTTGTCGAGTCCAAACTTGTCCTGGTTCCGCGTTATCGGCAGCACGTGGTTTTTCCGGCATTCAATATTGGCTTGCCCAGCTGGCAATTCGATCCCAACTTCGACATTCGCAATCACATCCGACAAGTGACTTTGCGACACGGAACCGAGCGCGACCTGAAAGCCCTGGCTTCGAAGATTGTGAGCACCCACCTCGACCGGCAGAGGCCGTTGTGGGACCTGACTCTGGTGCGCGGCCTGGAGGGCAATCGCACCGGACTGATCGTCCGCATTCATCATTGCCTTGCCGATGGGATAGCCGGCTTGGCTATCGTAAATGTTCTGATGGATCCAAGCCCGTTGACGCCGCCCTTGGCTCGTAAGCAGCCGGTATTGCCTGCTCCGCCGGCACGCGATCCCGGCGCCCAACTGCTTGACGGCTTGATGAAGTCGTACTTCTCCGCGGTAAAAGGTGCGCTCACGCTGCAATCGGAGGCGCTGAACATCGCGCAAGCGATGCTGGCTAATCCCAATGGGCCGGTTAACGACCTGATGAAGGTGATGCCGGAGCTTGCTTTACCAGCCGAAAGGCTTCCCTTCAACGTAGTCTGCCACGGACCGCAGAAGTTTGGCTGGACCGAGGTCCCGATGGCGGAGATCCAGGCCATCCGTCAACACTGTGGCGGGACCGTGAACGATGTCATCCTCACGGTCATGACAGCCACCATCCGGCGTTACGCGCAGCTGCGCGGCGTGCGCGTTAAGGGGCGTTCGGCCCGGATCATGATTCCGGTAAATGTGCGAGGCAGTAGCAACGCCAAGGAGCTTGGTAATCGGATTTCCTTTCTTCCCGTGACCATTCCGCTGGACATTCGCGATCCGCTGAAGCTGTTCGCCTTCGTGCGCGAACGGATGGAAATGCTGAAGCGGTCTCGCGCTGCCGAGCTGGTTGGCTTCGCCGGCGGACTGTTCTCCACCATCCCCAGCGCTATCTGGGCCGCCTTAGGACCAGTTGCCAGCCAGTTGCCGCTCAGCTTGTGCAACACCATCATCACCAATATTCCCGGGCCGCAGGTGCCGCTTTATTTCGTCGGCCACAAGATGCTGTCCTGGTATCCCTATGTGCCGATCGGCGGCGAGATGGGCGTCAATTGCGCGATCCTGAGCTATAACGGCGTCGCGTATTTCGGCTTCACGTGTGACGTCAACGCCGTGCCGGATCCGGAGAACCTGGAGAAGTTTCTAGCTACGAGTTGTGCGGAGCTGCACAAGGCGAGCAAGAACGTAAAGGCGGACCCGAAGCAGCCGCCAGAACCAGCGAGAGCAGCAGAGCACAAAACGGACAAACGCAAGCAGGCGAATGGGAAGCTGCCGGTTGCTGGCGAGTCCAACCGCGTGCGACCCAATGGGAAGATTCCGTTGACTACCAAGCCGAAGCGCGCGCGGAAGGCCACCGCTGTGAAGATTGAGGCTGTCGCACCGGAGCCTGCGCCGACCAGGGAAGAGAAGGTGCTCGTGGTGGGAGCATGAGATATCGAGACCGGTAGTCCTGCGAAAGTTTCGCTTTGTGTCAGGGTGCGACCTAAGTCGTGGGGAAAGAACCGTACAGAAAAGCAATTGATGAACACAGTTGTGGCCCGGCTAAAGCCGGGCCCTGACACAAAGCGTCTGCGTCTCTTCCTGCACGCTTGAAGGCGTGCTCCGCCCACTCTATACACCCACTGTTAAGCTGCTGCGGCTTCCTTAGCTCGTCACCAATGCCTTCCGCGTGCATTCCAGCGTGTGGGTGAGCGACTCCTGAGGTAGCTTGCGGATGATCGGCTCGATGATCCATCCCAGCCCCAGCGGTATGTCGCGCGTAAGCGAGATGGCGCGGCACTCGATGTAGACTCCTTCGCTCTGATGAGCGGAAGTATGGCGTTCGCTGGCAGACGCGGTCCCGCCGATCTTCTGGCCAAACTTCCAGTAGGAGTAAAGGCGCCATAGGAAGCCGTAGCCTGTATCAGGTTCGAGCACTCTCTCTTTGGGTGTGCCCGCGTCTTCCACTTCGGCAATGCGCGTGGTGTAGGAGCGACAAGACCAGCGATTCGTATCGATCGCGGAATAATGAACGTCGTGGTCGGTGTCGAGGACCACGGTGATGATCTTCTTTTTCAGCAGGCGCAGGAAGATCTTGAAATCGTTGCCGTCACGGCTCACCAGCTTTGAGTCGATCACTTCGGGCGTGTAGATGTTCTTGTGGTTATCGTAACTCTGCACCAGTGCCAAAGCCTGTTCGACCGTTGCGGCCGGAACGTACGCCCCGGCGATCCAGTCGTGAATCAGGCCATTTGGAACCTTGACCGGCGCATCACCTGCCCAGAGCTGGGCGACGATCTGCCCGTGCCGAACGTGCTGCGCTCGTTCGGAGTTGCCATCGGACCACAGGAAGGCGCCGCTACCATGCAGCGACGGTTCCATTCCCGCTTCCGCCTCGTGAATGTAGTCCTCGAATGCCTGCAGCGTTCGAGGCTTCAACTGCACGACATTGGCGGTCTGCATCATGGAACACCTGGCTATAGCCGTTCCGACATTACCGGATCGAGAGTGGGTGGAGCACGCCTTCAAGGCGTGCAATCAAGGATGCAGGCTGTAGACGACCGGCTTCAGCCGCTGAGGTAAATTCGGCATAGTTACCGCATCGGCTAAGCCGGACAAGAATCAGCCAGGCTTCCTGCACGCCTTTTGAGAGGCTGCTGAAAAGTCGGAAAAAGCAAGATTCCTCGCGGCCTGAAGGCCGCTCGGGATGACAATAATAAAAGGCTTATGACGGCGCACCGAAAGGTGCGCCCCTTCAAAAGCGCGACGCATTCGGCCTTTTCAGCAACTTGTTCCCTCCGACTCATATCGTCCGATCACCCGCGCGAGCGTGCTGGGCTTGTAGTCCGTCGCGGCGCCGATTCCGCCTCACGCGATTTGCCGTTTCGTGGCGCGGTCACGACGCCGTTTCCGTTATCCGAGGACAAGACATAATTCTCGATCTCGTCGATGCGCTTGTCGGCGTCGTGGTAACCAAGGTTGATTAGCTCACGCGTGTACTTGGGCGTGAACAGCAGATAGCTCATCAAGTCCGAACACGAAGCCGCATCCCGACCCAGGCTATTCACAAAATACTGGATGAGGTACGGCATATCTTTCTGGTGCTGCGCCGCCACTTCGGTCAAGTTCACCGAAGGAGCAACCTGCAGGACGGTCAAGGGCCGCATCTGCTCGCACCCGTCAATGCCAAGCTGGCTGATGTGACCGCTGCTCATCAACTGGTTCAACCGCTCCAGGTGCTCGACGTCGGTGGCCAGATGATCCAGGAACATGACGTTGAAAAGAACTCCCATCACTTGCGCCACCGAAGGGTCCTTCTGGTCGGTCGTTTCTTCCTGATGTTCGAGATTTTCGCAGCGCACACCTATGGCGAAAATCTTTTCCGCTCCCAGACGAATGATCGGACTGAGCGGCTGCTGCAAGCGCAAACAGCCGTCACCAAAGAAGGCCGTGCCGTGCGCGGTCTCGAGCCGTACCGGTTGAAACACCATCGGGATGGCGGCTGACGCGCAAATATGCTCCACCGTGATTTTTGTCGCCAGGGTGACGCGCCGGCTCCGGTTCCACATCGGATGGCCCTTGGCTCCCTGAATGAAGAGGTAGCTTTTCCCCGAGCTATAGTTGGTCGCCGAGATGGCGAGGGCGTAAAGATTGCCTCGCTTGATGTTCTCCTGGATCCGGCTGCAATCGAGGTGGGTCTTGAGGAAGTGGCGCAACGGAGTGGCATCCAGCAACGAGCGGGCGTTGCCTCCACCGAGAGCTCCACCAAATGAAAGGTCAAGTATCCAGATGAGGGAGTTGTGGGCCTGGGACATGAAGTCACAGCGAAAGACATCGGCAGGTTTGAGGCTGGCCCAAAGCTCGGCAAGACGGGTTGTCACCAGGGCGAAGTTGTCGCTGCCCGCTGCCAGCGCGGAACCGTTGATCGCCCCGGCGGATGCGCCACCGATGATGGAAAAAGGATTACGTCGATTCTGAAGCCGCTTGATCTCCCCGATGCGTTTAAGAACGCCTGCCTGATACGCCCCGCGAGCTCCGCCACCTGTCATGGCCAAACCGAGCACTTTTTCCATCGTTCTCCTTGTGGTCGGCCGTCAGAGATCAGAAGTTACTATCCCTCACGGCTCTGGATCCAGCGAAACCCGATCGGTAATGGCGCTCCACATCCGATCGTTAGCGCATGCGGCTCCGGCGCCGCCCATGCGCCATCCCTTGCCACGCTGGGCTCTAAGCGAATCGTGTACCCGTACTCGCCGATTGTCAAGTTTATGGCAGCACAGGGAATTGCGCGCTGTCGCTTGTATTGCCTCCCAACCAGCGCGAAGCCAGAATCTATGCCTTTTTTCGGCTTCTCTTTCCAGCCGTCTTAGGAGCTTTGCTTTTTTGCAGCTGCATCTCAAGTTCCGCAATTCGCTTGCGCATTTCTTCCAGCCCGGGATTGCCTTCGCTGCTCTTCGGCGGCTCCGAGGTTTGCAGGAAGTTCTTGACCAACTGCAGTGGTGACAGCGCGGCAGACTGCATCTGGCTGAAGCGGTCCTGTAACGAGCTCTGAACTTTCTGATAGCTGTCGAAGGCCGATTTCAGATACCACATGATGAATTCCTGCCCGACGTGGTCGGTGGTTACGATAAGTTGCCGCAAGAGTTCGAGTGGGAGACCGGCCGGCTGGCCCTTGGCGTCTTCTACGATGATCTGGGTCAAGGTGACGCGCGTAATGTCGTCGCCAGTGCTTGCATCCAGCACCTGTACTTCTTTCCCATTTCGGACCAGCGCCGCAATATCTTCGAGATTGATGTAGCGGCTGTTGCAAGTGTCGTATAGTCTTCGGTTTGCGTATTTCTTGATCACTATCTTGCCGGCATCCACCTGCTCATTCTCCTGTTGCGGTGCAAAATGATCTCACATAATACTTGACACGCCCTACCGAGAATACTACATTCTAGTTGATGCTGCATTGCAGCAAATCGGAGGTTATAATGCCCAGAAATGGAAAGCCCGAGTCCTCCACAGTTCATATTGGGGATTCATCCTTTGTTTCTCTGCTGTCCGGATGGGTGCAGCAGGGGGTAGAAAATTTCTTCGCCACCCAGCGAATCCTGGTGGATCTGGCGATGACCCAGAACGCCAATGCCATGAACCTGGTCCGCGGCCGCTTCGCCGATCCCGAAAATCGTAACCAACGGAGTGAAGGAGCGGGTTACCGGTTTCATGCCTGCCGTTGCCGCCACCGAACTTGCACAGCGCGGCTTCGACGGCTTCATCGATATGCAGCTGGACATCCTCAAGATGGCTAGCAAGCAGACCCACACCTGGCTGACGGCAGTCAAGGAGGGCAAGGGCTTCGAAGGCGAAAGCATGGTCGAAATGGCCCGCGAGGCGATGGACACCTTCGTTCGCACCCAGAAGAAATTCCT
>JBEKTC010000177.1:0-17940 GCA_049516475.1 Candidatus Korobacteraceae bacterium
TGCCCGACAGCGCGATCCTTCGGACCCGCGCGATCGGTTTGGCGCCCGCGATCGGATTGTTGGGATTGATTGCGGCGATCACTCTCATACTTTGGCTGGCCCTGCGGAGAAGCAAGAAAGGCTTACTCGAATACGCCCTTGCCGGAATCATTTTGTATGCCATGGCCACGGCACTGATTACGTCTCTGGGACGCCTGAATCTTGGGACGCTGCAGGCATTCACTTCCCGCTATCAGAGTTTTGCTCTTTTGTTCTGGCTGGCGCTTGCGCTTTGGATCATCAGCATCGCGGCGCGGCAGACTACTGCCATTGGCCTTATTGCCGCCTACCTGCTGATCATCGTTATAGCCTGCTACTCCGCGACGAAATACAGCGGAATTGTGGAGCACGTAAGTTTCAATAAGGCGGCGAAAGAACTGGGCGGGGTGGCCATGATTACCGGTGTTCACGACGATGTGTTTCTCCGCTCCCAGATCCTGTCGACCCCCATTGCATGGCCTGAGGTTGAGGAGTTACGAACTCGCCAGTTGTCATTGTTCTCGATGCCACGAGCCAAACAATTCGGCCAGGACTTCGCGCACTATTACCCGGTTGCGAGTCACTCCACATGCGAGGGTAAAGCCGATGATGCTTCGTACGTCAGCACGAATCCAGAAGGCATTGTCATTCACGGGTGGCTTGTCCAGGGGCTGACGGGCGATCCACTGGAAGAAGTCTTGTTCGTGGCTGAGGGCAAGATCGTCGGCTTTGGGGTGGTTGAGCCCGAGCGATTCGATTTTCTGAGCGCGCTCCAACCGAGGCATGCCTCCCGCCGTGGATGGATAGGATACGCGCAGCTTACCGAGGGTAAAACACTTGAGTTGTACGGCGTCCGCGGCGCGTTCGGTCGCAACGATAGTTGCCACATCGACACCGTAAACGTCGGATCCTACTAGACGCTACTGCGAAGATAATTGTCGCCGGCGCGGAACGCCGCTCGACCGTCCATGGTCTCGGAGCCTCAACCCAAGCGCCAAATCACACGCCAACTGGGGCAAACCCTCCCATCATGCACCACTCCCACGGCTTCCGAGAGCGGCTACGTCACTGAATCTAAATAACATACCCACAATCTCTCGCCTCGGCTGTTTGGCAATGCGTGTGCATTTCAATACATAGTGCTTCTGCCTGGAGCAGTCCCAAGGGGGCTCCGGAACGATGCGAAGGAGTAAGCAAGAATGGATAACGAAGCCGAACAGCCCCGCACTTCGGCCATCTGGAAGCCAGCCCAGACCTACACTATGGCTGTTGTTTGCCTGTTGATTGGACTGGCGATTGGATACTTTCTGCGCGGCTCGGCCGCTCCTACACCTCCGGTCGCGGCGATGGCGGCTGCCGCGCAACCGGGTGCAGATCCGCACGCCGGCATGGGCCAGCAGGCAATGCCAACCCTGGATGACATGAAACGCATGGCCGACAAGCAGGCGCAGCCCTTGCTGACCACGCTGAAGGCCGATCCCAAGAACGCCGCTGTTCTCAACAAGACCGCGCTCACCTACAAAGCGGCCCATCAATTCAAAGAAGCCATCGTTTACTTTCAGAAAGCCCTGGATATTGATCCCAAGAACGTTGGCATCCGCGACGACATGGCCTCGTGCATGTACTACACCGGTGACGTGGACGGCGCTCTCGATCAGCTGAACAAGTCGCTGACCTACGATCCAAAGCACCCGGGAACGCTGTTGAACATCGGAGTTATCAAGTGGCAAGGCAAGAACGATGTCAAAGGCGCCGTGGAGTCGTGGCAAACCCTACTCAAGCTGAATCCCGACTTCCCGCAGAAAGAAGCGATTGAAGGCCTGATCACGAAGGCACAGCAGCAACAAACTACGATGCCACCTTCGAACCAACCGAAGGGATAGTCGAATACCGAGTGAGGTCTCATCGGAGCCACCTTACGAGGAGGTAAGATTCCATGCATAGCAAGCAGCAACTTTGCGGCCCACTTTCCCACACAAATTCACGCGCGGCAACGGTGGCACTGGCAGCAGCTATTGTGCTGGTTCTGACGGTAGTCGTGGCGCAGGCGGTACAGGCCCAGACCTACCAAGTCCTCTACAACTTCACCGGCGGACTGGATGGAGCATACCCCGAAGCTGGATTGACGATGGATGGCGCGGGAAATCTCTACGGCACGGCGTATCAAGGTGGAAGCATGAACCGCGGCACCGTGTACAAACTCGGGCATCGCGGCACAGGATGGGTCTTGAGCCCGCTCTACAACTTCAGGGGACAGACGGACGGAGGCGCTCCTATTGCCGGAGTCGTATTCGGCCCGAATGGCACGCTTTACGGCACCACCGAATTCGCAGGACAACTTTGCGGGGAGGGATGCGGTGTGGTCTTCAACGTGAGACCACCTGTGTCCATTTGCAGAAGCACAATCTGCCCCTGGACAGAGACTGTGATCTATAGCTTCCGAGGAGACACGGACGGAGCCAACCCCGGATATGGGAACCTCACTTTCGATCACGCAGGCAACATCTACGGCACAACCTACTTCGGCGGCAACAACGCTGAAGGCGTGGTTTACAAGCTGGCACCATCCAATGGCAGCTGGACGGAAAGTGCGATTCACACCTTCAGCGGCACCAGCGACGGCGAAAACCCATACAGCAGCGTCATCTTCGATGCGGCCGGAAATCTCTACGGCACTACCTTTGCCGGTGGCGCGCACGGCTATGGCACCGTCTTCCAGTTGACGCCCAACGGATCCAACTGGACGGAAAACACTCTGTACGCCTTTCAGAGTGCAAACAACGGAGGCAAACCATTTGGCGGCGTTGTCTTTGACACTGCGGGCAATCTCTATGGAGCAACCAGTAGCGGCGGGACGAACAGCGGCGGCACGGCCTACGAACTGATGCCCTCCAGCGGAAGCTGGACCTTCGATCTGCTGTACAGCTTTACCGGCACAGCCTTTCTGCCAGGATCCTATGGCAGTCTGACGAAGGACGCGGCCGGCAATTTTTATGGTACGACGGTCAAGGACGGCGCTAACGGAGTAGGTTCGGTATTCAAACTGACGCCTTCCAACGGTGGCTGGACGGAGACCGACCTTTACGACTTCGCCGGCGGTGCCGGGGGAGAAATTCCTTATGGCAGCGTGCTCGTTGACGCCAGCGGCAATCTGTATGGCACCGCTTCCGCCGCCGGCGCGAACGGCTATGGCGTCATTTGGGAGATCACCCCGTAGCGTGTTCACATCCAATGCCCCACGGCTAGAGCGATTCCCAAATTGCTGTATCCATGAGCTCGGGTAGAGCGGCGCTTCAGCGTCGCGTTCGCTGCGGATAATCGAAACTGCTTGAGCCACTGCGGTCATTGAACATGACCGCAGTGGTTCAAGCCTTATAGTGTGGGGGCGATTTTGGACGCCAGCCTGAAGGCTGGCTCTACCCCGTCTACACCAACTCGCCGGCTACTCCCGAAGGAGGGATGCGCGGTATCATCAACACAGTGGGGTGGCACAATGTGTACCGAACCTGCGGGCAAGAAATTGCCGGCGTTGCTACTGGTCTTCTGCGTATTAATACTGGTTGGTTCAGCCGAATCGAAAGATCACAACCGAGTATTTTCGGGACGAGTTGTCAACGCGTCCAACCACGGGGTCCAGGGCGTCATGGTTCACCTGCGCCCGCAGAACGCAGCCGGGGACCAGACAGGGAGCGAATCGGCGGGCACGGCGGGAGGCAATCTCTGTCCGCCGCCCGAACTTTGCCAGATCACAGCGCACAACGGTAGCTTCACCTTTCACCAGGTCAAGACCGGAATGTACGATTTGACGGTATCCAAGGATGGACAGGTGATCTACACCCAGCCGGAACCGTTGTTAATCCCTGAGATGCCGGACAACACGCATCTGGAAATATCCCTCCCCCAGCAATCGCAGAATTAGAATAGCCACTGAGTGTCCGCCGTTCCCGTCTGTTCAGCCCCGTCATCGTAGTACTTCTTCCTCCTGCGCCTTGAGTGGAAATCAATTCCTCTGAACTTAGCTATTCCAAACCAGAGCTTCTTGGGATAAACTGCTGCCATTTTCATAACCCGTTTCTTTCTCCACTGCACTCCTCGGAAAGAGGATAATCTGGTAGCCACTGGTTGTTCTCATACGCCGACGTGTGGGTTCGCCTGTCACGGTGTCCCAGAGTCGTTTTCAACTGGATAGCTCGCATTTTCACTTTGAATGGAGGCCCACCCCATGTTGCGTCGCTGCCTGCCGCTTTTCGCCTTCCTGCTCGCCGTGTTATCTCTCGCCGATGCCCAAACCCCATTGCGATTGAAGACTGTGACGCCCTGCCGTCTGGTTGACACTCGGCAAGGAAGTCCGATTCAGGCTGGAACCTTCGCGACCTTCAATCTTCCAAGCTTGGCGCTAGCGGGCGGAGTTGGCTGTCATCCTTTCAGTCTTGCGGGGGCGCAGGCCTATTCGTTGAACGTCACTCTGGTCCCGGTCAATGGCGGGCCGGTCGCATATCTGACCATCTGGCCCACAGGTGAGCCCCAACCTCTGGTGTCGCTGATGAATTCGGATGGCCGGGTCAAAGCCAACGCCGCGATCGTGCCGGCCGGCACTAACGGCGAGGTGAATGTTTACGTCACCAATACCACCAACGTACTGATTGACATCGATGCCTACTTCGACTCGGCCACCGATAGTAACGCCTTGGCGTTCTTTCCCCTGCCGCCCTGCCGCATTATCGACACCCGAAGTGGAGATGGCGGGCCGCTCCAGGCTGGCGTGGAGAGTGATTATCTGATACCGCCAACTTGCGGTGTTCCCACCAATGCGGCGGCATACTCGTTCAACGTCACGGTCCTGCCGACCGCCGGGCAGGTGCAATACCTCACGGTGTGGCCCGCCGGCGAGGCACAGCCGGTGGTTTCCACGCTGAACGACTATACCGGTACCTACGTGGCGAATGCAGCCATCGTGCCCGCGGGAAGCGAAAACAAAACTGCCTTCTATGCCTCCAACGACACCAACCTTTTGCTGGACGTCAACGGTTACTTCGCGCCAGCCAGTTCAGCGTCGCTCCCGTTGTCGCTCTTTACGCTGACGCCGTGCCGTATCCTCGATACCCGCGGCGGCATCGGCTTGTTCAACGGCACCATCCCGATAGGAATCGTGGGTAGCCTGTGCGGGATCCCGAACGTAGCGCAGGCCTTCGCGCTGAATGCGACCGTAGTGCCGCATGGCGACTTGCTTTATCTGCAATTATGGCCAGAGGGCGGGAGCCAGCAAGGCTCCACCTTGAACGCCAAAGATGGTGCGGTTACGTCAAATATGGCGATCGTCCCGGCAGGAGCCGGCAACGATTCCATCAACGCCTACGCTCCCACTAACACGCAGTTGATTCTGGACATCGCCAGCTACTTCGCGCCCAATCCCAACGTCGGTATCCTTAACATGACGCTGCCTGACGGAACCATGAATGTCGCCTACAGCTACCAGTTGGTTGCCTATGGCGGCATCCCGCCCTACACCTGGGCGATCACGTCGGGCACCTTGCCTCCGGGAATGCACCCTTTGCCGTCCAGTGGCTTGATCTCGGGTACGCCCACTTCAACCGGAACTTTCCCCTTCGTTGTCGAGGCAAC
Source organism: Candidatus Korobacteraceae bacterium (assembly GCA_049516475.1). Taxonomy (GTDB): domain Bacteria; phylum Acidobacteriota; class Terriglobia; order Terriglobales; family Acidobacteriaceae; genus Bog-257. Next base: position 5,641 of record JBEKTC010000177.1, read on the forward strand.
CGACTCCGATTCCCCAACGGGGACCGCAATCGCGCATCTGTCGCTGACCGTAAATGCGACGCAGGGCACACTGGGGATCACGAGTCCCGGGCAGCTTAGCGCCACCGTGAACACTCCATTTACTGCACTGCTGACCGCCAATGGCGGAGCTACGCCTTACAGCTGGAGCATTTTGTCGGGCAGCTTGCCGACCGGCTTGAGCCTGAACGCCAGCACCGGCCTGATTAGCGGGACGCCGGCCGCTGCCGGACTTTCGAACCTCACCGTGAAAGTCACCGATGCCCAAAGTAACAGCTCCGCTCAGAACCTCAATGTCATGGTCAACACCGGCGACGCGAACGGCACGTTGAACGGGCAGTACGCCGGCTCGCTCAGCGGATACGATGCCGGCAACTGGTTTGTGGCTGCATTCAGCATCACTGCCGATGGCAATGGCAATATCACCGGCGGCGAATACGATCAGAACGAGTCGGGTTCCGGCTTTCATCACGCCACGATTACAGGAGGAACCTATTTAATTGGCTCCAACGGCTTAGGTACCGTTACTGTCGATGTCAGCGGCGTAAACAGGCAGCTTCTAATATCGACCGCCAACGCCGAAGATATGCGAATCATCGCCTTTAATCAGAATGGCGGGAGCGGAGTTTGGGGCTCGGGAGTGTTGCGCCAGCAAAATCCTGCCGACTTCAACGCTCCTGCCTTGGCCGGCAATTGGGCCTTCGGCATACAGGGCTTCGATTCCTCTCTCCATCCGATAGCCGTGGATGGCACCTATCAGGAGGATTCCAGCGGCAATTACAGCGGCATCGAGGACATCAACGATTTCGGCACCCACCTCCAGGCCACGCTTACCGACGGACACCACACCAGCGGCATTGATTCCAATGGTCGCGTAACAACGCAGGTTCAGATCAGCGGTGGCATTGGAACAATTAACCACGCCGAGTACATCGTTTCAGCGAACGAGCTGGTTGGTATCCGGACCGACACCGGAGGTTCCCTGTATGTGAGCAACGCTTTGCGGCAAAGCGGGACCTTCAACCAAGGTAGTCTGAATGGCAACGCGATTGGACGGGGAAGCAGGGAAGCGAAAGCCAACAGCGATAATCCCGTCAGCGAAGCACTCGTGGCGCAGATCGTAACCAGCGGTAACGAAAATATCAGCTTCACTGAAGATGTCAACAGCGGTGGTAACGTGGTGACAGGTGTGCAGCAATCCGGAATGTACTCGGTTTCCCCGGACAGCAGAACAACATTTAACTTGGCGAGTGGAGCAGAGATTGTCTGCTACTTGATCACAACCAATCAGGGCTACTGCATCAACGCCATTCCCGCCAGCGGCGATAATGTGGCCGGCGCAGAAGTAATCTACTTCGAACCGCAGTCGGTGGGACCGTTCAGCGATTCTTCCTTCTCGGGCGAATACCTGGGCGGCTCAGTGCCACAATACGTTTCGGGCACGCTCAGCCAGATTGATTCCAATGTTTCCAGTGGTGCGGCTACCTTCTCTTCGACCTACTCATGGAGCGGGCCGACCGGCACGCTGCTAAACCAGACGCTCACTGGAACATATAACGTTACCCCTACTACTGGCGCCATTACAGTCTCAGTAGAAGGCAGTCCCCTTTATGCCGGATATATCGTCTCGCCGAACAAGGTCGAATATGTCACGGCAGGTCAGGGCTCCAATCCTCTGGTGTTGATCGAGGTTACGTCCTCGGCGCCAAGGCATCCATGATTTCGGCGACAGCCGGTACGCAGCAGCCCGCCGGCCATGGCGGGCTGTTTTTTTCGCCCAGCCAATTTACTTGGGCGCGTCTCCGGATGGCTCGCTGGGACGAGCTTGGCTCTCGTGCTTGTGGAACAGCTTCCCCTGAATATCCGGCCAGAACTCCAGGAAGAGGTCGCCCAGGCAGCCGTATCCCAGCGCGATGGACGCGCGGCTGACGGTCAGTCCCACGCCGCGATCACTCTGCGGGTAGTAGGTGTTGGAGATCGTGCCCGCGGTGAACGCTCCCAGCACGTTGGAGAAGTGGAAGGTGTAGCCGCCGGAATCTTTCCTGGCGACAAACTCCTGCTTAAACGCGCTATAGATGCGTAGTTTGATGGGACCTTCACCTACCCGGAAGTAGCGGGGATCCTGCTTGAAGATCACGGGATAAATGAAGTTGCTCCACAAATTGCTGTCGGTGCCGTCCGCCAAAGCCGCACCATAACGCTTTCCGTATCCCTCCGCTCCCTGGCCGTATGGGGCAAAGGAGTTCGTGGCCTGCCCGACTCCCGCCGTCAGTCCCGCGGCAACAAACGTAAACGGGTCGTACATGGTTCTAGCCATCAGCTCGGCCTTCTGTTTGGTGCTGAGCGGCGGTGCGTTTTTGACGCTGGTCATGCCGAACATGGGAACCACACCCAGCGCGCGCTGATGTTCCTCCTGCTTCAACACTTGCTCTGAAGTCAGGGGCTGCTGCTGGTTCGCTTGTGACGGCTGCTGATCCGGCTTGGACTGCTGCTGGTTCGCTTGCGGCTGCTGGGGTGGTGTCGAGGAGGGTGCGGAGCTACTTCCCGATGGCGCCGTCTGCTGAGCAAGAGCGGCAAGGGAAAAAAGACTGAAAACTACGGCAACGGCAATTCGGGTCGACAATGTCATTTTAAGAGAGGCGGCGGTATGCCCTTTCGGATTGCGAGACAGAACAACTTAAGAATACCAATTACCTGGTTAGATGCCCATCCAGCATCGAGGGAGCACCGTTTCGTCCCGGTAATTTGCATCATAAGCAGTCGTTCGGCCTGATGGGCCGGGGAGTTCCAATATTTTCAACTCCCACGGCTCGAATCAGCTTACGGTCGCCGCTGCCTGACGTCGGACCAGTGCTAGTGCCGTTACATCGTTGAGGTGGGGCGTCTTCTGCACAAACTGCTGCACGCCGTCGAGAATGAGGGTGGCGATCTGGCTGGCATCGTCCTGGGGTGCGCGCTCAAAACGCTGCTTCACGCGATCCAGTCCAAACTCTTCCTTCTTGAACGCTGCCTCGACTACGCCGCGCGAAACCAGCAGCAGGGAAGCTCCGCGTTGCAGCGCGGCCGTAGGAGCTTCGTAAGTGGAAGCGGAGAACAGGCCCAGCGGCAGGCCAGTGGCCGGCAACTCGGTTATTCCGGCCGGGTCGCGCAACAGCCCGGGCGTGTGTCCGGCATTGGCATAGCAGATGGTTCCGAGCTCTTCGTTGTAGCACCCGAGAAAGGCCGCGCAAGAGCGTACTCCCGAGGCGGCGCGGCGAATGCTCAGGTTCAACTCCAGGCAGAATTCCATCATCACGTCGGCTTCGTTGACGTCCTCGGGGGCGAACCGGTCCTTGCCAAGGTCTTGAAACGTCTGCCGCGCTGCTTCAACGATCGCGTGGTTCTCCTCGTGTTTGCCGGCGACATCGAGCAGGCCGAACACCACCCGACACCGATTGGCGCGCAGGAAGTGGTAGAAATCGCCGCCGGCATTTTGCCCGTTGATCAAGCCGGCGATGTCGGCGCCCGACAAGGGCGGGAATTCAGCACGCTTGGGCGCGTCCGGCAACACTGCACTGCGCTCGCGTTGGAAAGAGAATTTCATAGCGAAGGTGGAATCATAGCGGAAATCCTGCCGAATGCAAGAAGTCATCTCATAAATGCTTTGTGTCAGGGCACGGCTTCACAGGCCGCTGAAAAAGTCGCGATTTTGCGCCGTTCGGGTAGAGCTAGCCTTCAGGCTAGCGTCTAAGTGCTTTATTTTCGATTCCGAGTCGGCTTCAGCCGACGGCACAACTCGCGTTCAACGACTTTTTCAGCGGCCTGTTCAGCCGTGCCGAAAGCTGCCCCCAAATCATGGGCTTTAGCCCCGGCGGGAACACGTTCCTGCTCTTACGATTTTTGAAACAGGACTGGTAGGAAGTCTGCCGTCTCCCTGGTCTGCACGGTACGATGGAGCTGGAGGATGGCGAGTGCGCATCGTCAGCATTGGCGAGATCTTGTGGGACGTGATCGGCCAGACCGAGTTTCTTGGCGGCGCTCCGCTGAACTTTGCCGCCCACGCGCACACGCTGGGACACGAAGTCGCGCTGGTCAGCGGCGTAGGGGATGACGAGCGCGGCCATCGCGCACTCCATGATTTGCAGGAATGCGGCGTTTCGGCGGAGTTCGTGCAGCTCCGGCGCGGCAAGCGCACCGGCACAGCCGAAGTCGAACTCGGTCCCGACGGCAAGCCGATGTTCCGCATCGTGCGTCCGGCAGCGTACGACTTCGTCAACCTCACCCGGCCGCAGGTAAAGCGCCTTGCGGAGTGGCAACCGCAATGGATTTACTTTGGCACGCTCTACCACACCTCGAAACGGGCGCTGGATTCTACCTTGAAGTTGCTGGAGGAAATACCGGCCGCCAAGCGCTTTTACGATGTAAACCTGCGCGACGGCAACTGGAACCTGACCACGGTGGAGCAGCTCGCATCCCGTGCCAGCGTGATCAAGCTGAGCGACAGCGAAGCCGAGTTCCTCGATGCCTCGCTGAACGCCGATGGCGGCGAAGGTTCGGTGGAGCACTTCTGCCGGCGCTGGAGCGATCAATACCATTGCAAGACAATTTGCGTAACCTTCGGCGAACGCGGCTGCGGCATCTACAAGGACGGCGTCTACACCGAGATACCCGGCCGCAAGGTGGAGGTCGCCGACACCGTTGGCGCGGGCGACGCCTTCGCCGCCGCGTTTCTTCACGGGCTCGATCAGGGCTGGGATGTCGGACGTTGCGGCACCTTTGCCAACGCCGTGGCTGCGCTGGTGGCCAGCCGTCCCGGCGCAATTCCCGACTGGAGCGTAGAAGAAGTGCGGTCGATGCTCGGTTAACCCCCGTGACTTACACCATCTCCTTCGCAATGTACATAGAATGCGTCCTTATGTACATGAATGATATACTGACGGCGGCAGGGAGCGATTCCATGACGACGGCGACCAGGCGAACCCACAAACACTTTCAGCTTGATTCGGCGAAGATCAAGCGCGCCCAAAAAGCATTGCATGCACGAACCGAGACCGAGGCCATTGAGCTTGCCCTGGATTTCGCGATTGCAGAGCACCGAAAGGACCGCCTCGTTCTTCAGGCCACGGAGCGCTTTGTCAAGAGTGGTGTTGAAATTAAGGACGTCTACGGCGCTCTGGCCGGTTAGATGCAGCCTGCACTTTTCGACACGTCGATTTACATTTCTGCTTTGCGTCGGGGAGACGATGCCGCTCTCACCCTCAGGCGTATCGCATCCAACGCGCCACTGTGGTTGAGTGCAGTTGTGCTCGAAGAACTCTATGCCGGTGCCCGCGGCCAGGGCCTTCGCGCGGTAGAGCGACTGGAGCGGGACTTCGAAAGGGCAAAACGAATTTTGGTGCCCAATCTCAGCGACTGGACTCAAACCGGGCGAGTGTTGGCTCGCCTGGCAGCCGAATATGGTTACGAACAAATCGGAAGGGGACGTCTAACCAACGACGCGCTGATTGCGATGAGCGCCGGACGCATGGGTATCCGCGTTCTCACCGCCAATGAGCGAGACTACCGTCGGCTCGCTGAATTCCGCCCATTTCACTGGCAGGCCATCAGTCTATGAGATGCGCCAACCGCCGGTGCCCCCATCGAACACAGATCACGGCACACCATCCCCTTGTTAAGATGTTGAGATGGGTCCTGCCTCAGCTGGTCTGAAGCTGCGTTCGCTCCAAGGCCTGCTGCTGATCGCGATCTTCCTTATTGCTCTAATATTGCGCGTTGAAGTGGCGCGGCATCTCCCGAGCATCGAACGGCCAGACGAAATCTTCAATACGCTGGAGCCGGCCCATCGCCTGGCCTACGGTTATGGCGTTGTCGTCTGGGAGTGGCGAGAAGGAGTTCGCTCCTGGGTATTTGCAGCATTTCTGGCTGGGATCATGCGAGCCACGGGCTGGATGGCACCAGGCTCGCAGGGATACCTGACGGCGATCATTATCGTCTTGTCACTACTTTCCCTCACCAGCGTGTGGTTCGGCTACGCCTGGGCCAGGCGAGCCAGCGGAAACGCGGCGGCCCTGATCGCTGCCGCAGGTTGCGCCCTCTGGTATCAGCTCGTCTATTTCGGGCCAAAGGCATTCAACGAGGTTGTGGCCACCGCCTTCCTGCTGCCGGGCCTTTATCTCGGCATGTATGCAGAAGAGCCAGGGGAGAAAAAACGCCTGTTCCTTGCTGGGGTGTTTCTGGGAGCGGCGGTATCGTTTCGGATGCAGTTGGTTCCGCCTGTCGCATTTGCGGTGCTTTATTTCTGCCACAAACGATGGGCCACCCGAGCGCCGGCACTGCTGGCTGGCCTGCTGGTGATTGTGGTCGCTTCCGGCTTGCTGGATGCCTTCACCTGGTCGTATCCATTTCAGTCCTACCTTGGTAATTTCTACGTCAACATCGGTAAAGCGCGAGCCTCAACGTACGGTATCGAGCCCTGGTACTGGTACATAGCGAAGTTAGCGAAATCGTTATGGCCCATGCTCTTGTTGGCCCTGGCGGGAGTTCGGCGGAATGCCTTCCTGGGCTGGGTGGCGCTTGTCATCGTGGCCTCCCATTCAGTTATCGCACATAAGGAATTTCGCTATGTTTATCCGGTGATCCCCATTGTGATTACTATGGCTGCGCTGGGTTTTGTGGAGATTGCCTCCGCCTTGGCTGCAATGCGAAAGGCCGCGCTGTCTGCACGAACGATGATGGTCGCCGGCTTGATCTTCTTCACCCTGACCTCGGGGATTTTCGCCCGCTGGTTTTTCCGTTGGGGCGTTCGTTCCGGAGGCCTAATCGCTTTCGATCGTCTTAGCCGCGATCCGTCGGTTTGCGCGGTAGGACTCTACAGACTTCCCTGGGACCTCCCCGGCGGCTACACTCACCTGCATCGCAATGTGCCAATTCTTCTTGCCAATCCGAATCTCAACTTGGACCGGCAGATGCTGAATTTCAACGCTCTGCTGACGCGGGGGCCGCTTGTCGACCCGAAGATGGGCTTCCAGGAGGTGGGATGCTGGGACGGGGTTTGTCTTTACCAACGGTCCGGTCCGTGCTTAACGTCCCCGCCGGTCTATGAGGTGAACGAGATGCTGCGGCTAAGCGATCAGTAGGAATCCTGGCCCTACTGCCGTGGCGCGTAATATCCCTTGCGCGCGCGCACGTGATACTTCTTGTTCTCGGCGACGATCTCGATCTTGCGGTACTTGCCATCGGGAATGAAGTCAGCCGGCTTGTACGAGATGGCGTACTGGCTGCGCAGTTCGTCGGAAATCTCCGTGAACGCGTTGGCCACGTCTTCGATCTTGAACGGGAAGAATGCCTTGCCGCCGGTCTGCTCGGCAAAGTACTCCAGGATCTTATCGCCGCGTAACTTGATCCCACTGGTGTTGGTCGAGATAGCGTAAATGATGACTTCGGCGCGCTGCGCCATTTCCACCGCCTCTTCGCGCGAGACCCGGCTCTGATTGTCCTCTCCGTCGCTCAACAGAATGATGGCTCGCCGAGTGGCCAACTCGCCCTTGTCGGCCTGCATCAGCTTGTCGCGGCAGGCGAAGTAAATGGCGTCGTACATCGCTGTCCCGCCGCCGGCCCGCAACATGCGCACGCCATGGGAAAGCGCTTGCGTGTCGTCGGTGAAATCCTGCGTGACCTCCGGCGTGGTATCGAACCCGATGACAAACGCTTTGTCATACCTCAGCCGGATGATCTGGTTCAGGAACTCGATCGCGGCCTCCTGCTCAAACTTGAAGCGGTCGCGCACGGAGTTGCTGGCGTCGATCAGCAGGCCGACGCGCAGCGGCAGGTTGGTCTGGCGGCTGAACGATTGAATGTTCGCGGGCTTGTTGTTGTCGATGACTCTGAAATCGCTCTGCGTCAGGTCCTTCACGAAGTGATCGCGTTTGTCGGTGACGGTGAAGACAACATTCACTTCGTCGACGCGTTTGCGAATAAGCGGAATCGAGTCGTCAACCCCGCTGCCGGATCCTGCCGCACTCGCGCCAGGCTTCGTAGCGCCGTCGGACTGAGAAGATTGCGGGGAATCGTTGCTTGGCTGCGAGTTGCTTTGCGGAGACGCGGCAGAACTGTTGCCGCTTTGCGCGGCGGGCTGTGATGTTGACGTCGTCTGTGGCGGAGCCGGCGCTGGCTCAGTTGCCGGAGGTGGCGTGGCTGGCGGCGGCGGCGGAGGATACTTGATCGCCGAGGGAGCGGTAGGAAGTTGCTGTTGTGGCGTGTCCTGGGCGACGAGCCCCCACGGCAACGCCGCCGCCAAAACCAGAATCAACCAGTATTTCATGCGAACCTTTATTATAGCTGTTGCCGAATCTTGCGTCGGGAGTTGCGAGGACCGCTTCTCGGACTCACCGTATGAGTTGTTCTGGGCCGTATCCGGGCGCAACCTTTCGGCAGGCTCTCATGACGAATCAATTCGCAGAAGGGAGCGACAAAATGAATAACCCCACCAAGGCTATTCGAGTAGTACGAGGAACGGTGCAGTCCCTCTGCCTCGCATTATTGCTGTTGAGTTGCTGCGCGCTCGCAGCGCAGAACCAAGACCATCGTATTCGGAATATCGTTCTGGTTCACGGCGCATGGGCAGATGGTTCTGGCTGGCGAGGTGTTTACGACATTCTGGTCAAGGACGGCTACAACGTTAGTATCGTTCAAGAGCCCGAGACGTCCTTCCAGGATGACGTCACCGCGACGAAGCGTATTCTTGCCCTGCAAGATGGGCCGTGCATTCTTGTCGCTCACAGTTATGGCGGCTCTGTAATTACCGAAGCGGGGACGGACCCATCGGTTGTCGGTTTGGTGTACATTGCAGCCCACATGCCGGACACGGCAGAGAGTGAGGCTGCCGACGGAAAGCGCTTCCCCAGCGACCTCAGCAAGTCTAACGCGATCAAGAAGACAGCCGACGGCTTCACTTATATCGACCCAGCGCAGTTTCACGAATACTTTGCCGCCGACGTTCCTGCTACGCTGGCTGCATTCATGGCGCGGTCGCAGGTGCTGAATAAAGCTGAAAACTTCAGCGCAGTCATTACCACGGCGGCGTGGAGGAGCAAACCAAGCTGGATGTTGGTCGCCGGAAGCGACCGGGCCATCAACCCTGAGCTCGAACGCTGGTATGCCACGCGAGCCAAAAGCCATACGGTCGAAGTCGCAGGCGCCAGTCACGCGGTCTACGTCTCGCACCCGAAGGAGGTTGCGGCCCTGATCGAACAAGCCGCAACCCAAACCCGGTAGACGGCTTGCGCATGGTAGGTGTCGCGCGCTGCACACACCTCCGGGCGGTCAGTCCGTCTAATACGTTTATTCGAACCATGAGGGATACACTTGCATCATGATTTCTAGATCATTTCGCCGTGCTGTGGTATGTGGATTACCGCTCCTGCTGTGGAGCTTCTGCCTGATGGCCAGCACTGGGCGTCCCCATGAGATCAGCAACATTCACTTCGAGAATGCTACGCAAACCACCGTCGACGTGGTGTGGGACACCGCACATCCCAGCACCTCCCAGGTGCTGATCTCCAACAGCACCGATTTTGAGGCGGACCGCTGGGCTCTCCCAGTTGCCGATCCTGCGCTCGTCACCACGCATCGTGTGACCGTCGATCACCTCGTCCCGTTCAACCCGAAGACCGGCGACGGGACCTATTACATCTACGTTGCCTCGGTCGAGGCCAAGGGGGAGATGTCCACCGCTCCCGGCCCGCAGACGCAAGATGGGAAGAATCCCTCGATCACGATGCGCACTGCGCCGGCCGCCCCGATGGGTCCGCCGAGCATGAGGTTTTATACCTCTGGTCCCGACGAAACCTTCCCTGGCTACGACATGTACTTTCAGGTGCAGCCCATCATCATGGCCGGACCCACGGGCACGAACCTCTACATCCATAATGAGCGGGGATATAACAACAGCAGCGATGGCGTGGTGAAATATCTGGGCGCGGACAAGGGAAATCCCGAGACCATAAGTGCGCATTTCTCCTGCGAGTGGGGCAGTTCCACAGGGCAAGACAGCGAAGAACAGCAACTCGATCGCGATCGGAATATGGGCTACTGTTCCGGCGCAAACGCCAACGTCCGCGACCTGACGATTCGTCTGCGAACTACACCCAACACCGTTCCAGGAAAATACTCGGTAGCGTTCACCTTGGAAAGCAACGGACAGCAGCAGACTGGGACCTATGAATTCACAGTGCAGCCGGCTCCTACAGCGCCTCCGCATCCAGAACTAACGCCCAAGCCGATTCCCGGGCTTTCCACCTGGGAAAAGCAGATGTTCGATCTGGGCAAGAAGTGGTGCATCTATCGCGATGAACAAAACGCTGCCGGCAACTTCGTGGACAACTGGGGCTGGACCGGCGATGCCTGGTTCTACGACGGCGGCCGCGTGTATCAGAACATTGACACATACACAGCTGCAGCCGGACATCCCTTGCATGCGGCCTGGCAGCACTGCGCGCTGACCCTGCTTGATCCCTATGCCAACTACCTGGTCGCCAACAACGGCACCATGGCAGGTTATTCCATTTTTCCTTATGGGATGGCGATGAACTACTACCGCACCAAGGCGGAAGTGATGCGAAATGGCATCAAGGCCGTGGCAACGGTGGGACCGCAACGACAGTCGTGCGGCTACGTTGATCCGGGCGGCATTCGCGAGAACTCCTACCGCAGCAATGCCTGGATGGCGAACGAGATGCTCGGCGCACCCCGTTGGCCGCTCCTGCAGCGCAACATCGACAAGGTGATGGGAAATCTGAACATGGCGAACCGTGGACTGGCCGGCTCGGTCCATCCCTTCATGCTCGGCATTGGCATGGAGACGCTGATTCACTGGTACGACCTCAACCTGGCCGAGGGTCATCCCGACTATCGCGTGCTGCCGGTCATCAAGGAGACGCTCGACGCCATGTGGCGCGACCTTTGGGTGCCCAAGCAAAATATCCTAATCTACGAGCGCTACACCTTGCCGCCCAATCACAGTATCAGCTACGGCGCACTCAACAACCTGGTGTCGGTGGCTTATGCCTGGTACTGGATGCAGACCGGCGACACCGCCGAGCGCGATCACGGGGACTTGCTCTTCCAGCACGCCTTCGACGATCCCGAGGGAGGCTACAGTTGGAGCGGCAAGCAGTTCAGTCAGGAGTTCGAGTTCAGCTTCGACTTTGTGCGCTATCGTCAGGGGCTGACGACTTCCAGCGTGGTGCAGGAAAACAATCCTTATACCGGTCCCTACGCCGACACGAATCCCCCGATCAGCGAGAACGTGAATTGCGATCCGAACCATTTTCCGAACTGCAAGGCCGGAACGATCGGAAGCACGACTGCCACCATCTTCTGGGGAACCTATAAGCCGGCTACAACGCAGCTCATCTACGGAAAAACCGATCGCTACGGACAGGTCTCGCCGCTCGATAAAGCGATGGTCCTGTCGCATGTCGTGAAGCTGACGGGTTTGGAACCGGGCACGACGTATCACTTCCGCACCAGATCGGTGGACCGCGTGGGCAATGTCGGCTCCATGAAGGACCTGACGTTTACCACCTCACCGGCGGAGCCGGGAGCGAAGACGCAGTAATCGCCGAAGGATAGAACACCGCGTCAGAGTCTGCATCTGCGTGGGAATTAAAGCTTGATATTCGGCGGTGACGTTTGACTCGCGAAAATAGAACCCCGAAGGGGTGGAAGTGAAGTTAGCCCAGGACGGAGCGAAGCGGAGTCCTGGGTAGGGTGGAAAAAAGTGACCGAGTCCCGTAGGGACGACACGGTTCTCACGCGTTCACTTCAACGGTACAGTTTAGAAGCTCAGCGCTGCATTCAGCTTTAGCCGCTGAGGTAAAGAAGGACTTACCTCAGGGGCTAAAGCTCGGACTCGATTATCGTCGTCCCTCATGCACGCCTGAAGAGGCTGCGGAAAAAGCCGGAACAGGGGCCCGGTGCCGCCAGCTAAAGCCGTGTCCCTTCAAGACCGGACACACCAACATTCGCGCTGTGTCTACTCGCGCACTTTTCCCAAAAACTCCACCAACTCCTTCGGCAATGCCGCTCCGAACTTCAGTGCTTCCTCTGTTCGTGGCTGCCGAAACTCAATCGCCGCAGCATGTAGGAAATTCCGGTCCAGCGCGAGCACCGGCGGCGATGCCGGGCGCCCCATCCTTTCGCCTGCCTTCGCCGAAACGATGGGAGCTTTTGTACTCACGCGCTTCAGCTCCTTCGGAGCGCCATACAACGTGTCTCCGACAACCGGATGCCTCATCGACGACA
>JBEKTC010000178.1:0-11549 GCA_049516475.1 Candidatus Korobacteraceae bacterium
GGTGAGAACCACATGAGCACCAAGACTCCAACTCCGGCTCCTCCGGTAACTGCGCCACCGAAGGGCGCGCCGCCAAAAGCGAGTCCGCTCGCTTCCGCGATCTTCGTCATCGGCGCGGCCGTCATCTCCGTAATCATCCTCAAGCTACCGTCGGTGACCGCTCCCTGGTCGCAGGGATACGATCCGCTCGGGCATTGGTTGCTTTCGACACTGATCGCCGCATTGCCGGTGGTGGTGCTGCTGGGCAGTCTGGCACTGGGCCATGTGAAGGCGCATTATGCTGCACTGCTGGGACTGACGACCGCCTTGATTGTGGCGATCTTCGCCTTCCACATGCCGGGCCGCATGGCTGCGGTAACGGCGGTGTATGGAATCGGCTATGGCCTGTTTCCCATCGGCTGGATCGTGCTGAACGTTATCTTCATGTACCAGCTGACCTGTGAAGCGGGACGATTCAACGTGCTGCAGCACAGCATGACCGGCATCACGCAAGATCGCCGCCTGCAACTGCTGCTGATCGCTTTCTGCTTCGGCGCGTTCTTCGAGGGTGCATCGGGATTCGGTACTCCTGTAGCGGTGACAGCCGCGATTCTGATTGGCTTAGGTTTCCCGCCGCTGCAGGCATCCGGACTGTCGCTGATCGCCAATACCGCGCCGGTCGCGTTCGGAGCGTTGGCCACACCCATCATCGCTCTGGCCAAGGTCACGGGCTACAGCGAAATCACGCTAGGCGCGATGACCGGCCGCATTCTGGCGCCGTTCTGCATCCTGGTGCCGTTCTGGCTGATCGCCGCCTTTGCCGGTTGGGGATCAATGCTGGAAATCTGGCCAGCCATTCTGGTGGCTGGTGTCAGCTTCGCGATACCGGAAGTCCTGATCTCCAATTTGCATGGACCGTGGCTGGCGAATATTGGCTCATCGGTAATTTCGATGGCATGCCTGGTTGGCTTCCTGTTCATCTGGCATCCCAAGCGGGTCTACACCTTCGAAGGCGAAGAAGCCAAAACCGAGCACCGCGCTGCTCACGGCTTCAGCCGCGCCGACGTCACGCGCGCGTGGGTGCCCTGGATCATTCTCAGCGTCATAGTCTTCGTGTGGGGCTCGCAGACCGGCAAGAAATTCATGAATACCCCGGAGAAGGTCTTCACCTCAATGGCAAGCTGGCAGACGCCGCCCAGCAAAATCACCAACCCGCAGTTCGTGGTCGGCGGCCTTAACAATCTGGCGCTCCGCATCCCGCCGGTGGTGGCCAAGCCGACGAAGGAGCCAGCGGTGTTCGGCCTGAACTGGGTGAGCGCAACCGGCTCCGGCATTCTGCTGGCGGCCCTCATCTCCGGCTTGATCATGGGGCTGAGCGTTAAGACGATTTTCGCCGTCTATGGCCGGACCTTGATGAAGGTGCGATTCTCGCTGGTGACGATCGCAGCCATGATGGCTATTGGGTTTATGACCCGATACGCCGGCCTGGATGCGACCATGGGTCTCGCCTTCGCGCGCACCGGACACCTGTATCCGTTCTTCGGCACGCTGCTGGGCTGGCTTGGTGTGGCGTTGACCGGTTCGGATACGTCGTCCAACGTGCTCTTCGGCAGCCTGCAGAAGATCACCGCGCAGCAGGTAAACACCTCGCCGATTCTGATGGCCTCAGCCAACAGCGCCGGCGGCGTGATGGGCAAGATGATCGATGCGCAGAGTATCGTCGTCGCCAGCACCGCGACGCAGTGGTATGGACACGAGGGAGACATCTTGCGCTACGTCTTCTGGCATAGCATTGCGCTGGCCGTGCTGGTCGGCATCTTTGTGTTCCTGATAGCGTATGTGGCTCCGTTCACGCACCTGGTGGTGAAGTAAGCAGTTTCGAGTTTCAAGTTTCGAGTTTCGCGTTGCCCTCGCGGCAGCCGGAACTCGAAGCTTGCATTAAAGCAGTTTCGAGTTTCAAGTTGCCGTCACGCGCTTGAAACTCAAAACTAGAAACTGCCTAAACCCCAGCGTTCAAACCTAGAAACCGCCTCGGCCGAAATTGCCAAGCAGACCTGCCCCGCGATCCGCGCTAGAAAGTCGTCAAAACCCGGCGGCTAAAGCCCGCGGTCAAGATGGTATTGATAGGCGCGCCCCTTCATGGAAGATGTCAACGCAGCCAGTATGCCGATTCGGAGTTTACCCTGGCTAACCTCCGAACCGAACGAGAGCAGTTACAATTAAGGCAGTGGCAAAGCGTCAACCTGAGTTCGAATTCGACCTGACCGGCGGACAGCTCGCCCTGAATTTTGCCAATACGGTCAGCCGGCGCCACGATCCCGATCGCCGCAAGGAACACCTCGAGAGCTACGCCGACGTCATCGCCTTCGCCAAACAGTCGGGAATCATCTCCCTGAAGCAGGCGAAGGAACTCCGCGACCGTGCCGAGCGCCCCGCCCCAGAAGCCGTTCGCAGCTTCCGCAAGGCCATCGCTATGCGGGAGATGATGTACCGCGTCTTCTCGGCAATCGCGCAAGGCAAGACTGCCAGCGCCCGCGATCTTGATCTCATGAACGATTTCGCCATCGAGGCGCTGCGGCATCGCTGCCTCGCGCGCGCCAACGAAGCTTACCGATGGGAATGGCAGTCGAATGGCAAGCAACCGCTAGACCGCATTCTATGGGAGGTAGCGCAAGCGGCCGCCGATCTGCTGACGTCTAAGGAACTGCAGCTTGTGCGGTTTTGTGAAGCGCCAGATTGCGAATGGCTCTTCCTTGACCACAGCCGCAACCTTAGTCTCCGCTGGTGCGACATGACCAGTTGCGGCAATCGCCAGAAGGCCCGGCGTCACTATCAGCGAAGCCGCGATTAACTGAGGCTCACTCGCCGCAGTTCCGCTAGCACGCAAAAAAGACACACCCGCGGTGTGCCCTTTCTTCATTTCTGGACGCTGCTTAACGGCCGAAATATTTGGCGTTGCGTTCGGTGTACTCTTTCCACTTTTCCGGCAGATCGTCGAGCGCGAAAATCGCCGACACCGGACACACCGGCACGCACGCTCCACAATCGATGCACTCCACCGGATCGATGTAGATCATCTCTTCCGCCGCGAACTTCTCGCTGTCCTTCTTGGGGTGGATGCAATCCACCGGACAGGCATCGACACAGGCCGTGTCTTTGGTGCCTATGCAAGGTTCCGCGATCACATAAGCCATAGAACAATGTCTCCTGAAGTCTCTCTCTGTTGGAGAATTTCGCTTGAAGTCGTTACATCGATAATAACAAAAACCCGGCCGCGATGTGGTATTGCGCGGGATATGTCCGACGAAGCTCAGGCCACGTTTACGGGCTCTCGCTCTTCCGCCGGCTCATACTCCACAATGTAGCCCGCGATAGCGCTGGCCGCTACTGTCAGTGGGCTGCCCAGGTACATCTGGCCCGGACCGCTGCGGCCAGGGAAGTTGCGATTCTGCGCACTGATTACCACCTGGTCGGGACGTGTGGAAACTCCCGGGCCGGCGTTGATACAAGCGCCGCAACTGGGCTCGATCACCTGCGCGCCGGCTCGCTGGAATATATCCAGATAGCCCTTGCGCACACAGTATTCGCGCGTCTCCTGCGATCCGAACTGGAGATAGAACTTGCAGCTCTCCGCAACCCGCCGACCCTGTTTCAGGGCGTTGCCCAGCACCAGCGCGTACATGTCCATGTCTTCGTTCTTGCCTGCGGTGCAAGTGCCGCCGTAGGCGATTTCCACCGGCACCGGAGTGTTCAACTCGCGGATGAACTTTCCATTGCCCGGATCGCCGGGCGTCGCTACCATGGGATAAATCTCGGACGCGTCCAGTTCGATCACGTGGGCGTAGTGCGCATCGGGATCGCTATACAGTCCCTCGATGAGCGTCTGCGCTTCGTTCTCGCTCATGCGCCGCCGTTCCATCAGGAACTCCACAACCTTCTGGTCGGGCGCAACGATGCCGGTGAAGCCTCCGATCTCGGCTGCCATGTTGGTCATGGTGGCGCGCTCGTCGACGCCCAGCGCCTCGATGGCCTCTCCGGAATACTCGATCACCTTCGCCAGCGCCTTGCCCGAGCGAATGTATTCCATCGACAGCAGCTTCAGGATGAAATCCTTGGCGGTGACATTTTCGCGCCTCTTGCCGCGGACGATGACTTTGACTGATTCTGGAATCTTTACCCGTATGTCTTTAGTAAACCAGGAGTTAAATACATCAGTAGTGCCGATACCGAAGGCCACGCAGCCCATTGCGCCTACGTGCGGTGTGTGCGAATCGCTGCCCACATTGAGCTGGCCGGGTAGGGCATAGCTCTCGGTGACGATCGAATGGCAGATGCCCTCCGAGCCTTTGCGGTCCTTCAGTTCGCCATGCAGCTTGATGCCGCGCGACTTCGCGAACTCCTCCTGCTTCAGCTTTAACTGGCCCGCCAGATCGAGCAGCCCCATCTTGCGCTTCTCTTCCGACAGCACTTCGTCGAGGAAGGTCAGGTGATCGCGGAAGAACATGATGCTCCCAGCGTCGGTCACGGGAGCGTCTTTGCCGAGGAAGTGTTCGAAGAAAATGGCTGCCATCGGTGTCACGTACTCGTGGCTGAAACGCAGATCGGTACGGGCGAATCCGGTGTCGCCTGGCTTCACCGCTTCGACGCCGACCTGGTTGGTGCCATGCAGCATGTGGCGCGCGAAAATTTTCTCCGCGATTGTCATCGGGCGCGGCTTGGTCGTGATCGGCGGCAGAAAGACCTTGCCTTGCAAACGCGCCACGTTGAACGGAAACAGGCCGCCGTACTCGATGACCTGCCGCGTGATCTCATCTTCACCGGTCGTGAAGTCGACCAGGGGAATCTCTTCGCCGCGACGGATCTGGTCGATCAGTCCGAAGTCCGTGGAAGTCAGCACTCCCAGGTTCTGGCAATTCTGTTTGTAGATGCGCTCGATGTTTTCCGCGATCACCAGCTTGATACCCGCGGACATCTCGGCATACGGTGACTGCTCGCGGCTGGAGCCTTTGCCGCGGCGTTTGCCGCTGACCGCGCAGACGAAGCCGCCGCGCTTTACGTCGCCGCGCTTGATCGGCGTCTCATTGCCGCACTTCAGGCCGGTATAGGGAAATTCGCCCAGCGTTTCGTCGAAGAAGAAGCAGATGTGCGCCGGCGTGATCTCGTCGGTGGAGATGTCGTCGCGCAGCTTGGGATTGCGCTCGGGATGCTGTGTGTCCCAGGGCAGGTCTTCGCCTGCAAGCTGCCGCTTGATCAGTTCGGGATCTTCGGTGAGGAAAAGGATTCGCCCCTGCAAACGGACCATGTCGGGGCGCTTCTCAACGGTGCGGTTCAACAACGAATTGTTCACTCAACAATTTTACCGCAGTCACAAGGGCCTGTGACGAAGCCGAACGGGCGTTCGAAATCGAGAGCTACTCCCGCGCCTTCACATATTCTGCAACCGACGGCAGTTCTTCCAGGCCGCGCCCCGCGAAGATTTCTTCGAAGTTCGTGATCAGCTCCTGATGAATGAGGCCGTTGCTGGCGAGGACCTCGCGGCTGTCGAGGCGGAATGCCGAGCCATCGAAACGCGTTACCGTTCCGCCCGCCTCCTGCACCAGCAGGACGCCCGCAGCCGTGTCCCAGGGATTCAGGTTGAACTCCCAAAAACCATCGTAGCGGCCACAGGCGACATTAGCGAGGTCGAGTGCAGCCGAGCCAGCGCGCCGCACTCCATGGGAACGCAGGGTGATCTGGTGATAGAAGTGAATGTTGGGGTTCGTGTGGCGCTTGTGGCTGGGGAAGCCCGTTCCCAGGATCGACTCCGCCAGCGCTTTGGTTTGGGAAACATGAATCCGTCGGCCATTCAGCCGGGCGCCCAGCCCGCGCTCTGCGGCAAACATCTCATCGCGAGTGGGATCATAGAGCACGCCCACTGCAAGCTGTCCATCCTGCCTGGCCAGCGCAATCGAGATGCAAAACACCGGGTAGCCGTGGGCAAAGTTCGTGGTCCCATCCAACGGATCGACATACCAGCGATACTCTGCATCCATTTCGCTGCGCGTGCCTTCTTCGGCGACGATGCCGTGTTCGGGCCAGCGCGCGCGCAGACGTTCGACGATCAGCTTTTCCGACGCGCGATCGGCTTCGGTCACCAGATCGACTTCGCCTTTGTACTCGATGGTTACGTGGCGGGCGAGGTAGCCCATCAGAAGCGTGCCGGCCTCGCGTGCAATCGCTTCCAGGTCTGGCAGGTAGGAGCTCATTTATCCGGGTTCACAGAATTGCCGTTGTGCGGTGCAGCCTCGGAGCGCGGCTTGCGCACGGCTTCTTCTGCGATGTAGGCGATCTCGTGTTTGAAGATGAAAAGATTGGGCGCTCCTTCGCGCGTCAGCCGCACCATGCGCCGGTCGTAGTACTCAATCCAGCCGCGCACCACTTCACCGCCCATCAGCTTGATACGCACGGGACGTTGCTTCTCGCCCAGCATCTTGAGATAGGCCGCTTCCTGGTGAGTGTCATCGGGAGGAGGAGTTCTGCCTTGATGATGATTGCCGTCATTGCCGCCGCGAAAGACCATGCGTCGATTCTACATGCGATACTGTTCCACGGGTATGAAGAATCGTTCACAGAGCAAGAATCAGTAAAGAGAAGCTTGAGCGAGGAAGTTCACCCGACGGCCGCTACAATTCTTAACAATATTTTATGATTTCAGACTGGTGTGGATGACGATTGAACTGCATCATTCAAAGGGTGGCGGGCATCTACCTACCATAACAGGATGATTGAGATTTGATCGACGCGACGCGACCCTCTGTCCTCGAACGCAGTCCCTCTTTTGGGTATGCGTCACTTTTCAGTGACGTGCGTGTTATGACGGTTAGCGTTGAGCGCATCGACTGACCCGACTCATGCTGCAACACGTTATTTTCTTATTCTCAGAATCTGTCACGCTGCCGGCTGTCCTGTGTCTCAGCCTGGGCATTCTCGTCTATTTCGCTCTGCATAATTGGCAGAAGGTGGCAGCGCTCTCGCGCAACCGTTCGCAACTGCTCTCGGTTGGGGTTTTGCTTGCGGTGGTCCTCCTCATCCTGCAACTTTCTCCGTCAGGTCGAGGCCGCGCGGGCGACATAACGAGCGACGACTTCCTGGCAGCGGCCAATCCTTCGGCACGGCCGCAGGGCATGACCGCCGAGGCACTGACTGCGGCAGGCCTGACAGTGGTCGCGACCTATCACAACGACAATGCCCGCACTGGCCAGAACACCATCGAAACGGTTCTGACGCCCGACAACGTGAACCCAGCGCGTTTCGGAAAGCTGTATTCATTTCCCGTGGACGGATACGTCTACGCACAGCCGCTGTACATGCCGCAGGTCGCGGTCCCGGGCAATGGAATTCACAACGTCGTGATCGTGGCTACACAACACGACAGCGTTTACGCTTTCGACGCCGATTCTCCCACTCCAGCGCCGCTGTGGCGCGTTAATTTCCTGAATCCTGATGCCGGAATAACCACTTTGTCGCCCAATGACGTCAACGCCAGCGACATTCTGCCGGAGATCGGAATCACCAGCACGCCGGTGATCGACGTCGCCAGCAACACAGTGTACGTGGTCGCCGCCACGAAAGAGAGTGGAGTGTTCTATCACCGGCTGCACGCTCTCGATATGACCTCGGGCGCAGAGAAGTTCGGCGGCCCGCGCATCATTCAGGCTTCCTATCCGGGCAATGCGCAAGACGCCAACGACGGCGTGCTCACGTTCTCTTCCCGCTTTCAATTGCAGCGAGCGGGCCTGCTGCTCTCCAAAGGCAAAGTGTATGTGGCGTTCGCTTCGAATGCGGACTCGGGGCTCTATCACGGCTGGGTGATTGCTTTTGACGCTACCACCATGCGGCAAGTTGGGGCGTGGGTCTCCACCCCCAACGGCTACCAGGGTGGCATCTGGATGAGCGGCTGCGGGATCGCCGCCGACAAAGAAGGCAATCTCTACATGTCGGTTGCCAATGGTCCGTTCGATGCCTATGGCGAAGAACCGGGATCGAATTTCAGCGACAGCGTCGTGAAGTTAAAGCCCGGCTCGCCCGGAATCGCGCTGGCGGATTTCTTCACTCCCTTCAACCAGGCAAATATGGCGAAAGATGATCTGGATCTCGGCTCGTCCGGCGTGGTTCTCCTGCCTGATCAACCTGGCTCCTATCCTCACCTGGCGATTACCAGCGGCAAGAACGGCCACATCTACCTGCTGAACCGCGATACTCTCGGCGGATACAGCGTCGGGTTGAAGAACAATCCCCAGGCAGTGCAGGAAGTGTCGGGACAATTGAGGCAGCAAATGGGAACGCCAACCTACTGGAATGGACGACTGTACTTTGGCGCGGGAATCAGCCCGCACAAGGATTCCATCAAGGCCTTCGCTCTTCGCAACGGGACGCTGTCGACTGTGCCCGTTTCCCAGACCGCTGCCATCTACCACTTGACGCGGAGCACCGTGAGTGTGTCGGCAAACGGTAGTGGCAACGGCATTGTGTGGGCGGTAGACAATGACGCGTACTACGACGCGCATCAGGGTCCCGCCGTCCTGCACGCCTATGACGCGAAGAACCTGGGCCGAGAGTTGTACAACTCAAACCAGCACTTCACGCGCGATAACCCTGGCCAGGCATCGAAGTTTACCGTTCCCACTGTCGCAAATGGCAAGGTGTTTGTCGGCACCGCAAACCAGGTGAGCGTGTATGGCCTACTTCCTGTTGCAGGAAATTAGTGCCTCGCCTTACGACAGACATAAGTCGTGCCATCTACAGATGAACCGCAGAAAAGCGTGCCCGACAGCCATCCATAGTCACCCCGGCAATGCGATGATGGAGAGTAGGAAGCCCTGATGCGAATCAGCCGGGTAACATCCATCCACGTCTTGCTCTGGGTCACGCTGATTTTCGCCACTGCGCCCGGCTTATCCGCGCAGAGCGCAGCCCAGCCGCCGGCGCAACATCGCGCCACCAGCACGCCTTACAGCGGCGACCTCTCCATCTTCGAGACGCCTGAGCGCGAACAAAGACTGCATATTAATGGCGTGATGGACGCTCTCTCCATAACTCGAGGCAAGACCGTAGCCGATATCGGCGCCGGCTCGGGTTGGTTTACGGTGCGGGCCGCCCAACGCGTGACCGCCGCGGGTATGGTCTATGCCGTCGACATCAATCCTCAGGCGATCGAGTACATCGACAAGCGCGTCCAAAAGGCGAAGCTGAACAACGTCAAGACCATCTTGAACAAGCCAGACGATCCCGGATTGCCACCGGACAGCATTGACTCTGTGCTTCTGCTCAAGACCTACCACGAGGTCGCCGATCCCGTTGTGTTGCTCCGCAATCTAAGAAGCTCACTGAAACCAGGCGCACGCGTCGGTATCATCGATCGCGATGGCAATGGAACAGACCACGGAATTCACAAGGAACTTTCTGGTGCTCGTGGTCAAGTAGCCAGCCGCGATTTGCTGCGCCTGTTCGTAGTCCGCAGTCAGGTCTTTGGCCTTCTGCTGGGCCCATTTCGCTTCAATTTTGTGCCCGCCTTGTTGCAAAGCCTGCGCCAGCAGGAGATATCCGACATCGTTGGGACGGATCTTCACCGCCTGAAAGTAGTCATGAATTGCCGACGGGAGGTCCCCCATTTGCTGCGACACCAATCCCAAATCGAGCCATGCTCCGGAGTTGTCGGAGCTCAAGGCCAACGTTGCTTGCAGGCTGTCGCGGGCTTGGGCGAACTCGCCAAGGTCCAGATAAGCGTGACCCATGTTGGTGAAGGCGGCCTCCATCATGGCGTGATTCGGGTAGGCAGAGCGCTGTGTCCCGGTGATGGCCTGCTTGTATTGTGCGATTGCCTCGCGAAGCTTGCCTTCCCGCTGGTTGTGGACAGCCAGGGCCATCAGGGTGTGCGGGTAGGTGGGATTAATCTCCGCCGCCCGCAGAAAGTGGGTCTGCGCGTCATCGGGCCGTTTCGCCTTCATCAGAGCGCCTGCCAAATTATCCTCCGCGATGTAATTTCCGCGGGTGACCTGCGCCGTATGCGTCCACAGAGCAACATCGTCATGCCAATAGCCGATTTGTCGGTGAGTCACGATGGCAAGTGCCAGCAGCAGCGTGCACGCAGGAACCGCCAGCCACGCGAGAGAGATCTTTCGTTGCTCGGCCCAATCGGCGGTTCCCCACGAAACCATGATGAACAATCCCACGAATGGCAGATAGGCAAAACGGTCCGCCATGGCTTGCCAGGCCACTGCCACCAAACCGATCATGGGCACCAGCGTGCCGAGAAACCAAAGCCATCCCACCAGGAGGTAGCGGCGCTGCCGCGCCCACACTGCCCATGCAGAAATGGCTATGAGGAGCAGCAGCGCTAAGCTAGTTTGCCACGCTGGGAACGAGGTTCGGGGAAATGGATACAGTAACGCCAGATGCGAAGGCCAGAATGCCCTTCCGATATAGCGCACATAGCTAACGACGGCGTTTTCCAAGCGCAGCGAGAGCGTTGGTTCGGGATTATAGCCGCCACCCGTCCTTTGCGCCCACATGGTGAGGACGGCGCAACCGGCGCTGAGCGCCAGCAGCGGAATCTTCTCCAGCAGCAGCCACGGCAAACTTCTAGCACGCTCCGCCTTGCTGGAAGACGGCAGCTCACTAGCAAACATTCTCTCCAGCGGCCAGTAGTCCCAAAGCAGCAGGACAAACGGCAGGGTGACCACCTGTGGCTTGGACATCAGTCCCAGTGCAAACAGAACCGCAACCGCAAGGTAGCGGTACCATCGCGGCTTATGCGCATACCAGCCCCAAGCGCCGAGTGTCAGCAAAAAGAACATCATGCTGAGCAGGTTCTTACGCTCAGAAATCCAGACCACGCTTTCGGCGTTGATGGGATGCAATGCGAAAAGCGCGGCCACCATCAAGCTCGGCCAGGTGCGACCGGTGGCTCGCAGCAGCACCCCGAATAGAAGAGCGACGTTCGCCAGGTGCAGCAGCAGGTTAACGTCGTGATGCAGACCGGCATTGTCCTGGAACAGCTGGCAGTCGAGCATGAGCGAGTACCAGGTGAGCGGAAGCCAGATGCCTGTCTCGTTGCTGGTCATCGCCCACTTGATGGCTTCGATATGGAAGCCATTCTTAACGTGGTCGTTGCTCGTCACATAAATGGGATCATCGTAGCTAGTAAAAGGGAGATGACGCACCGGCGCGTAGAGTGCGGCCGTGACCAGAACCAGCAGCAGGGCGATAAGAACTGGCTTCCATAGACTGCAACTTCGCATACTCAGCTTTGGCTCGTTTGTAGACGGATATCCCAGGATCGGCATCTTTCCAGGGGAGAAATTGCCAATATACTATGCCACCTCGCGGGATCTTTCGCTGAGGAGATCAGAAGTTTTCCAACAGCCAAGCATCGTTCTCCCACATCGGCTGGGTGAACCGTCGATCCTGTATTGCCTTCAGATTTGCGACCACATGGGAGTTGTCGCGTGGTGGCTAGAAAGGCCGACACCTAATCCAGGATGAGGACGCCGGCCTCTGCGTACTCGGAAGGTCCCGCTACGGCGAAATCT
>JBEKTC010000179.1:0-9402 GCA_049516475.1 Candidatus Korobacteraceae bacterium
GCAGTGCTGCCGCAGTTCCGATAAATCCAGCAAGGACCGAGCTGCCATGGAAAGACCTCGCCCGCAGCCGGCACGGGCGAGGTCCAGATGTCACTGCAGCAATCCGTACATGTCCACCTGACCCTGTGCGCCAACAAAGACATGCCCGTCAATCACGGTGGGAACCGAGAACTTGACCGGAAGCCCCGCCGCGTCGCGGCCGGCGTTCTGCTGGGAGTTGTAAAGTTCAGAGCTCAGGTTCTCAGCGTTGTAGGCATGCAGCACGGCGTTGCCGCCGTTGTTGTAATTGTCGGTCTCGATGATCCACACGATTCCATTGCTGATGCCGTAAGCAGAGACGGCCGGCGTCGGTCCAGGGAATTCGAAGTGCTCCGGCGACGCAGAAGTGGGAGCGGTGGAAAGACGTTCCGTCTGCGGGTTGAAAGAGAAGGCCTTGAGACTGTCGTAGGCACCGCCGAAATACGCGTTATTGTTCCAGAACGCCGGGGCGCCCCACACTCCGCCGATGATGAATGGCAGAGTCTGCACGATCTGGTCGTCGTTTCCGGAGTTCCAGTGGCCCATGTTGTCGCGATTGATCAGATCGATGGTACCTTCCTTGCCAACCTGCACCAGCAAATGAGGGTACTGGCCGGACTGATCCGGCAGCAGAACAAGGCCGCCGGAGTTAACATCGGTGTCATTATCATCCAGGGTTTGCTGGTCCCAGGGCGTGAAATAATCGGCGGCCGCGATACCGGAGCCGGACCAAGTCAGCCGGAGAACGCTGTCACCGTAATCGATGCCTCCGGAATTGAGGTCAAAATTCCCATTGCCCGTCGACGTATAGATTGAACCAGCCGCGTCGGCCGCGGGCCCGGAGCCGCTGCCCCAAAAGCCTCCCTCATAGCCATTCGGTGTATCGATAAAAACACCGTTGGCAGCCAGGTTGGTTTGGTTGAAGGACATGAGCCAGCCGTGATAGGTACCTAGATCGCAATGCGACGAAAAGGAGACAAACAGCTGGCTGTCTGCCAGAAGCAGACTCGGGCGCTGGTTCGCCAGCAGGGAATTGAAGGTGATGATTCCGTTGATAGAACCGCTGCCGTTTCCTGGCGCCGATGCAGTGATGATGTGGGGAGGGATCTGGTCGAGCCCAGTCCTGATATCCAGCGCATGCAGGGTGTGATCGAAGGTTGTCGTCTGGGTCCGCGGGTTATACACCTTCGTTTCCACCGACACGTAGAGGGTGTAGGTCGTGGTATTGATCACGGGCGTGCCAGTGATGCCGATCTCGGGAACGAGATCACCGCAATTCACATCGCTGCTGGAGACCGTGCTAACGATCTGCTGCAGTCCCGAACCAGCCAGGAAATTGGTCTGCCACAGCTTTTGCCCGCTATCCACGTCGAAGGCGTAGACCTGATCGTGCTCGGTTGCCACGAACAGCACATCGTGCGACGTACTCCCGATGGTCAGATGGGGCACGTATAAGGGCTGCGCATACACGTAGCCTTGTACGGGGAAGACCGTTTTCCGCCCAAATTGCGAGACGTTAACGTTCGTCGGGGTGAGGATGGATTCACTGGTGTTCGAGCCGGAGTGGGCGTTGTTGTATTGATACGTCGTAACCGGATGTGGCACTTGCGCCGCCAGCAGGCAGCTACACAACACCACGAAGCAGGAAACAGAAAAACCATAGATCTTTTTCATCGAACGTAATCGTCCTTTGCAGTCCAAGTCTTTCCACAGACCCGAACCGGTGCTCTAGATTGTTTGGAGTAAAGATTTCCAAGATTATCCTATAAAATCGCGGCACGCACAAATGGAATTTCTTGCGCCGTACAACTGAGAGCAGTTTTCGGACATGACACCGGTATTGACAAAGGTCCGTCCGCGAAGGATTGGCAGAGACTGTCCCTGTTTGTGCGAACGCCTAGGGGGAGGTTCTTCTTCTAACAGGGTACGGAATTCCTCGCGGGCTGAAGCCCGCTCGGAATGACAAAAATAAAGGACTCGTGATGGCGCACCTAAAGGTGCTCCCCTTCAAAACGCTTTTACAACGACTTTTTCCGCAGGGTGCTAGAGCTGCGAAAATGCATTGTCCGAAACCATTGTGTTCCTCATTCGTGTAACTTGCCCAGGAGGCATATGCCCGAACCCGACCTTCCGCCCGCACCGCCCCACGACAGTCAACTCCGGAGCGTCTTCATCGGACCACAGAGCATTCGCGCGGGCTGGCGTCTGCTGATCTTTCTCGCGTTGCTGGCGGTTTTAACCGGCGCCGCCTTTCTTCTGCAGAAAACGATCGCACATAGTTTCGGCACGGATTTTTCAGCGGCGAACGTAATCATCGGTGAGACCTTCAGCTTCGGCATTCTGCTGATCGCCACGGCCATCATGGGCAGGTTTGAGCGCCGGCGCCTTGCCGACTACGGCCTGCCAGTGCGCAAGGCGCTGGGCAAGCAGTTTTGGACCGGCGCGCTGTGGGGTTTTGTGATGCTCTCGTTCATTGTTGGGATGATGGCAACCACCCACGCGTATTCGCCCGGAGGTCTTGCGCTCTCGCCGTTGGCCGTAGTGAAGTTCGGCTTCCTGTGGGCGGTGGGCTTCCTGATGGTCGGCTTGTTCGAGGAGTTTGCGTTCCGTGGCTATCTGCAGTTCACTTTGACCACGGGACTTGGCTTCTGGCCGGCTGCTGCGATCACCTGCACCGTGTTCGCCGCGATTCATCTTGGCAACCCGGGAGAAAACTGGATCGGGGCGGTCGAAATCGTGTTGATTGCACTGTTTCTCTGCCTCGCCCTGAGGCGTACCGGCAATCTCTGGTTCGCCATCGGCTGGCACATGGCCTTCGACTGGGGCGAGAGCTTCTTCTATTCCACGCCGAACAGCGGCATTCACGCTACCGGTCACATGTTGAACGCGTCGCTGATGGGATCGAAATGGCTTAGCGGCGGCAGCGTGGGACCTGAGGCTAGCGTCTTCGATCTGGTAGTAACGATTGCGGGCATTCTGCTGTTGGCAAAGATTTATCCCGAGGCCGCATATCCTGCCTTGGCGTTGTCAAATGTGCCTATAGACGATTGCCCGCCAACCTCCGCGGAAACAGCGGCATCAGTTAGGGCGAATTGAAAACGCCCCAATTGCTGAGGAAGGCCTGATTAAGTCAGTTGGAATTCCCTCAGGGGCTAAAGCCCAGTTCTTTATGGGGCATTTACGGACGGCCTGAAGGCCGTCCCCTTCAAAATCTGACTTAATCAGAACTTCCCTAATGTTCGTGTTCGGAATGAGAGTGAAGGTGCGGATGCGAGTGAACAACTCCTGCGTGCGAGTGCCGGTGGGCATGTACCAGGTTCGCTCGCAGCAACAACTCATGGTTCGCCAGGATCTCCGCCGGCGTGCCGCTGGCGGCAACTTGTCCGTCTTCCAGGACGACGACGCGATCGGCGATATCTTCCACAATCTCTAACTGATGGGTCGCGGTAATCACCGTCTTCGACGACCCTTTCCATTGCTGAATCAGATCGATGACATGGCTCTGGCTTCGTGGATCGAGTGTCGCTGTCGGCTCGTCGAGAAGCAGTACCTCGGGGTCGATCACAACGACCGAAGCCAACGCCACCCGCTTCTTTTCACCGCCGGAGAGATGGTAGGGCGGCCGCTCGCGAAGATGAGAGATGCCCATCAGCTCTAAAGTTTCCGTCACCTTAGCCAGGACTTTTTCCTTCGGCCATTGCAATTGCAAGGGCGCGAACGCGAGTTCGTCGAAGACGGTGGGATTGAAGAGTTGCACATCCGGATTCTGAAAGACCAGCGCAACCCGTCTGCGAAAGGGAAACGCGAAATCATCGTCTGCGAGGTGTTTCGCAGTCAACGGTTGTCCGGCGAAGCTGACCGCGCCTTGCGATGCAAAACACAAACCATCCAGAAGCCGCAGCAGCGTGGACTTGCCCGACCCGTTCGCGCCAACCAACGCCACCCGCTCGCCTTGAGCGATCTCGAGCGAAAGTCCGCGCAGCGCAGGAATGCCGTCGTAGTCGAAGCAGACATCTCGCAGCTGAAAGAGAGGCGGCATGGCTCCTTATCTTCCCATCCAGATGGCGATGCCCCCGGCCAACAGGAACACCAGCAGTCCGCAGTAGTCCCACATTGTCAGATGGAAGTCAGAGAGCACCTGGACATCGCCGCGAAATCCTCGTGACTGCATGGCCAGGTAGACTTCGTTGCTCAGGGTGACGCTCTTGCTCAACAACACGCCCGCCGTGCGCGCCGCCATATGTCGCTGCTGCTCCGGTTTCAGGGTGCCGACAGTCCTGCTCCGCCGCGATTCGAACATCTGGCTCGCCGTCTCCACCAGGAGGAAGATATAGCGATGGGTCATCGCCAGTATGGTGATGGCTTCCTTCGGCAGCCGCAGCGCGCGCAACGCCTTCAGCACATGCGTCCACTGCGTGCATAGGACCAGCAAGGTGGTGAAGGTGACAGCTGTCTCCACTCGCAGGATAAGCAGCGCAGCGGTACGCAGGCCTTGCTCCGTGATCGTAAGCGGTCCGAGTGCGGAGACCGGATGGCCGGGCGTCACGAAGATCGCAGGAAAAGCAATCACTCCGGTAAAGGTAAGTACCACTAGCCACACGCGGGTGGCCAGCGTAACGATCCGCACTTTGGAGAGAACTGCAATCGCGACGGCGAGGACAAACAGCGCGGCGACGACGGTCATCTTGCGAGACAGGGTTACCGCCAGGACGAGCATGAACAGCCCCAAGAGTCGCACACGCGGATCGAGGGATTGCAGCAGCCCAGGCTGGCGAGCGGTCTGCTCGGCGAGCATGGCACGCGTCAGAGCGCGGGCGAATTGAAGCGTCGTGGCCTCGAGGAATCCGAGCTTCATGCCGAATATTCCCTTCGTCGATGCCGCAGCAGCAACAGGCGCAGGACCAGAGAAACCGCCAGCAGGAAGCCGACGCCGAACATCGCCGACAGCAGATAACCGAAGCCACGGCTCCTGACGAACGAAGGCGCATAAGCGGGGAAGGGAGCAGTCCAAAGATTCGACAGCCGTTGCAAGCCGCTAGGGACGGATTGCGGCGAATTGAGGGCCTGGGCTGGCGGCACTCTTGCCATCTCCGCAGGCGACCATTCGCCCCACGCGGTTCCGGCCGCCAGGATTCCCAGCGGCGTCGCCAGCATGAGAGCTGCAATGGCGATCCACAGTGTCGGGAGCGAACGCGCCGCGGGGCGCTCGGCTATACCGGCGTCGCTCGCCGCAACTCCTGAAGTCCCGCACAGCAACGCCGGGTCGGCGGTCTGCAAATAGGCCACGAGTCCAGCGGAGATGACAGCCTCAGCTAATCCGGCGAAGGTCAGGTGGCCGATCATCATCGCGGGAATGGCGACGCTCAAGCGATATGGCGCGTATAGCGGCGTTCCGCTCGCGTCATGGAATAGCACTGGCTGAATACCGAACTCGACGGCCGCAAGCAAAGCCGCAGCGTTGACTGCCAGATAGCCGGCTATGGCGGCTGCTACGACTCGTCGTCGCGACGTAAGAGCAGCACCAGCAGCGATCAATCGATAGCTCGCATAGGCCACCAGTGAGGCGACAATCGCCATGTTGAAGCAGTTGGCGCCTAGTGTGCTGATCCCGCCGTCCCCGAAAAAGAGCGCCTGTATCGCAATGGCAATTGAGAGCGCAAGGATCGCCCCAGACGGGCCAAGCACGATGGCCGCGACCGTCACTCCCAAGGCGTGGCCAGTCGTGCCGCCCGGCAGCGGCAGGTTGAACATCATGACCACGAACGAGAATGCAGCAAAGACGGAGATGAGCGGAATAACACGGCTGAGCAGCACGCGCTTCAGCCGCTTCAGCGCGGAGTACCATCCCGCGGCTGCCCCGGTATAGAGCACCGCACAGGTCGATGGACTGAGATAGCCGTCAGGGATGTGCATGACGAGAATTGCCCGCGTCTGGCGATTCTCATCCTATCTCATGCGGAATTGTTGCGGCGGCGGTCTGAAGCCGAAGGGCGATGTGCAAATGCACCGACGCTGGCCAGTTGGCCTGATACAAACCCGAACGATCCATGAGGTGAGTTCTGTCACGGGTTTGCTGAATTTCATTGCTTAGGCCAGCAGCCAGATCTTCCTGGCAAGGTCAGGCTCCGGCTTTGCCTTTAGTGGAAGCGTTATCCTTGGTATCGAGCAACTCCTTCAGCTCCTCCATGAACTCGCGCACGTCTTTAAAATCGAGATAAACCGAGGCGAAACGCACATAAGCGACCTTGTCGATCCGCCGCAGACGGTTCATGATGAGCTCGCCAACCTCGCTGGTCTTGCGCTCGCGATCGGCAGAGTCGACCACAAAGGCCTCGGCGTCGTTGACAATCTGTTCGAGCCTGCCCATTGACACAGGCCGTTTCTCGCACGCTCGCAGCAGGCCGTTGAGGACTTTTTGCCGCTCGAATTTCTCCCGGCGGCCGTCTTTCTTCACCACCATGTAAGGGATTTCGTCGATGCGTTCGTAGGTGGTGAAGCGCTTCTCGCACTTCAGGCACTCGCGACGGCGGCGGATGGATTCGCCTTCCTTGCTTTCACGCGAGTCGACTACTTTGTCGTTTTCAAAGCCGCAAAACGGGCACTTCATGGATGAGAGAGGGCTGCGCTTCGATTGTAACAGGGGGAAAGGCGTTCACCATCCTTCGGCTGCGCTCAGGACAGGCTGCGGCACGGAGCGCACGGAGTTTTTAGCAAAATTCCGAAGCGCAGCAACTATCGGAATTAATAGGCTTTCTTCTTTTTCTTATTTGTGGCTTGCGTCGCAGCGGATTTGTGGTCGTAATCAATACCCCAGATCCGCAGGAGCTGGCGGCATCCGTTATCGAAGTCCGCGGTGAAATCGACCACTTGAAAACCAGAGAGGGTCCAGGAAAGCTTCGCAAACCGGCAGCGTTTATAAAGAAGGGGGATGATCTTCTCGTTGTATCTCTTCTGCTCAAGCGCAAACAGCAGTTCCCGTTTTACCCAAGGCGAATGGATTGAATTCGGCGTCAACACCAAAAGGAACCAGTTACATTTTGTAAGAGCGCGACCGATTTCGTCGTGCCATTGTTTCGCACCCTGGATATCGGTCTCGCTGTACCAGAAGCTGACTTGATTTTGCTTCAGGATTTTAACCAGGCGTAGGACGAATGCTCTGTCCGTGCTCGCGTGAGATAAGAAAACCTTCCTTCCGCCGAAAGCAGCGTTGGGCTTGGGCAAGCTCACGCCACCTGCTTCAGCGCGCCTACAATGGCGTCGCTTACTTTGGCCGGACCCCGATTGGCCTTAAGGATCTCGAACCGGCTGAGAATCCATGGAATATCGGGCGTTTCATGCAGCAGGACAGGAAAGATGCGATGTTCGTAATTGAGATCTCCCAAGGCATACTGAATCTCATTGCGCACGTACTTGGATTGCATAGATGCAGGCGAGATCAGGACGACCATGGCCTTGGACCTCTTCAGGGCTTTAGCAACTGCTGAGGCCCAGTTATCCCCGGGTAGGAGCGCCTCAGTGTCGCGCCAAACCTCAAGGCCACGCTGCTGAAGTTCTTTGGAGAGAGATTCAGCGAAGGATTCGTCCGCTTGGTGATAACTTAGGAATATCTGCATTGTTGCCTCGATACCTAGATGGTACCACCGGCTCCTCAACAGTCGGCCCGTATTATTCCGCCAGCGCCGCGGCTTTCTCTTCGGCTTCGGCGACGGCGCGGATGGAGACGTGTTCGTGGCGGGCAATCGCCAGGCCGGGCGGGATCACCGACATGAAGGTTATCGCCCACAACATCATGCCGCAGCTCACGGCGAGTTCGTGCTCAACGTGGAAGCCGGAGCTCAACATGCTGATGGTAGCCAGCTGCGAGCCGCCGCCGACCGCCGGTAACTGCAACATGGAACCGACCATGCTGGAGCCCATCAGGACGACCTCGTGCGGCAGCGTCAGCATCTGCAGCTCGCCGGGATAGGCGTGGGTGACCGCGTAGTAGGCGTAGGCGATCAAAACCCACATGAACAGCGAGACACCGACCAACTGCAGCGCGGAGCTGACGTCCTGGATCGTCTCCAGTCCATGACTGAAGGAAAGCACCTTCTCGCGCAGGTGGTACGCAAGCTTGGGAGCGAAGCCGACGAAGCGGTCATGCATGAATTGCGCGACGCGTTCCCCAGAGCGACGCACAATAACGATGCCGATGATGAGCACCACGATCAAGGCCATCAGCAGGAAAGAAAACTCGCGCAGCTGGCGATAGAAGTGGAGAGCGCGCAAATCGGGTGAAAGGAAACTAACGGCCAGCAGCACTGCGAACGCACCCATATCGAAGATGCGCTCCACTCCCCACACGGCGACTTGCGAGGTGAACGTGAGACGTTCTTTCTTGGCGATGATGTAGGGCCGGATCATCTCGCCGGCGCGGCCCAGCAGCGCCAACGCGGCGAAGCCGACGAACTGTGGCGCCAGTAGGCGAGCAGTGGTCGTCTTACACACCGGCTTCAGAAAGATGCGCCAGCGCACGGCGCGCAGGATGTACGCAAGATAGGTGATCGCGAGGCCATAGAAAATGTAGAGCCAATTCACGTGTTCGGTGCGGCTCCAGAACATGGCCCAATCGAAGGTCTTCCACGCCCGGATTTGCAAATAGATCAACAGGCAGAGTGCGACGAGAACGACGCCGAAGACCAGAATGCGTTTTCTATTCATGAAAGACGATTTGAAGGGGACGGCCTTCAGTGAGTGCGTGAGAACCGTGCCGTCCCTACGGGACTCGGTTACTTTTTCCACTTACCCAGGACTCCGCTTCGCTCCGTCCTGGGCTAACTGCGCTTCCACCCCTTCGGGGTTCTTTTTTCGTGAGTCATACTTCACTACCGAAAAATGGACCAGTTCTCACGCAGACTCTTCAGGCCGTCCGAAGCACCGCAAAATCATCACGGCTTTACAGGCCGCCGGAAAAGTCGAAAAGCAGATCCCTCGTCGGCCTGAAGGCCTCCTCGTGATGACAAAAACAAAGAGCTTTTCGGCACGACCAAGGTCGTGCCCTGACACGAAGCATTCCACACCTGACTTTTTCAGCAGCCTGCTAACGGTCAAGGTAAATGAGTGAGGGAACACGGTCAACGAGACTACTCGCTGCCGACGGTAGAGTTAGAATTGGCCTCTGCCAAAGCAGGATTCTTAGCTTGGGCACGATCCTGCATGGTATGGACTTTGCTTTGCTGTTTGCGCTCAGCTTGCTTCTTGCGGTTGTAATCCTTAATGACGCGGGCCACATAGGCGTGCGTCTCGCGATACGGGGGCACGCCCTTATACTGCTGGACGCGCTGCGGACCGGCATTGTAAGCGGCCAGAGCCTTAACCATGTCGTTGTTGTAGAGCATCAGTAAT
>JBEKTC010000180.1:0-10485 GCA_049516475.1 Candidatus Korobacteraceae bacterium
TGGTATCGTCCGGATGCAGGTTCAGCACGATCCTCCCATCCGCTTTCAACTGGCGAAGCTTGTCGAGACTGGCCCGTTGCGCTTCCAGCGCAGCCCGGGAGGCATTGGCTTCATCCCCGGTGCGAGCGTTCTGGGACGACTGTGCCGCCTGGCGCGCCAGGTCCCGCTCCATCTGCGAGATCACCATATCCAGGCGTTCCTGCTGTTGAATGCGGGTGGATTCCCGCTTGAAAACAGCGGCGTAAAGATAGGCTGAGGATGCCAGGCCGCCGGCCTGGGCCACTAATGCGCGCAGACCTTGAGCCGGTTGGGCACGGTAAATTCCGGCCGAAACAAACTCTCCCTCCAGCCTGACCAGC
Organism: Candidatus Korobacteraceae bacterium; assembly: GCA_049516475.1. Taxonomy (GTDB): domain Bacteria; phylum Acidobacteriota; class Terriglobia; order Terriglobales; family Acidobacteriaceae; genus Bog-257. The sequence continues at coordinate 360 of JBEKTC010000180.1, forward strand.
TTGGTTTGTTGCTCGCGGGGCACGCGCAGATCGGCCTGCGAGAAGATGGTGACAATGTCCCCAGGTTGCAGGACAAGATTGCTGGAATCCTGATGTTCCAACACCGCTTTTCCCAAATTGAAGGGGACCAGCTCGGTGGACAGGTCCTGGCTGCTCATCCTCTGAACAACGGCGTAGTCCCAATTAATCTCGGGAGCATTTCTCCTGACATCGTTCAACTCTCCGCTGAGCCGGGTCCTACCCTCCTGCATTTGCAGGTTGATGGCGTTCTGCTGGTTCCAGTACTCGCGCGTGATGAGAAACTCGCGATTGGGAATCAAATCGCTGATCCGCATCCCTTCGTGCCACGGGTAACGTCCCGGAGATGCCACATTGCCGCGTAGCGTAACCGAGTTCACGAAGCGTGGCGAGATGGGGCTGAAGTTCAGCACGTCGCCGTCTTTCAGGAGGAGGGCCAGTCCAGAGGCGTCCAGCTTGATTTCCTCGATGCTGCGGTCCTGCCGGTTCTTGATTTGTTCGACGTAGACCTTGCCTCCATAGGCAGTCGTCCCCAGTCCCCCCGCCAATTGCAGGACATCTCCCAGACTGGCTTCTGTCTTGAGCTCATAGATCGCCGGATTGTTCACCTGTCCACCCATCGCAACCTGCGCTCCGATGGGCGCGAAATAGATCACGTCTTCCGGCTGCAAGAGCACGTCCTTGCTCTTGTCTCCCTTGATGAGCAGGTCATACAAATCGAAGTCGGCGATGACCGTGGAACCGCGCTTCAACTGGATGTGGCGCATGGACCCGCTGGGCGACGGGCCTCCAGAGGCGAAGACTGCATTGGCCAGGGTGCTTAAAGAACTGACCGTGTACCGGCCCGGACGCCTTGCCTGACCCACGACGAAAACGTCAATCGAGCGCAGCTCACCCATAGTGACGTTGAGATCGAAATTCTGATAAATGCGTCCGATGTGGGACTTCAAGAAATCCAGGAGCTGACTGTAGCGCAGACCGGCAACATTCAGATTGCCGACCTTGGGGATGTAAATCGCCCCATTGCGATCGATCCTGGCGTGCACGTCGAGATCAATCTGGCCCCAGGCGCGGATCAACAGCTCGTCGCCGGGGCCGAGCACATAATCCGCCGTCACAGGTACACGGTCCACGGGAGCAAACGTCGTCGGCACGTTCTCGAAGAGGTTTTCTCCGTAGATTGGCAGCGTCTGCCCCAGCGACGTGGCAACTAACTGTTGAAAGTTGGTGAGTTCAGCCGTCCGGGCTCCGGGCCTCGGCGCTTGTTCCGCCGGCGCCGGTGCGGTCGTTGGCGCAGGCTTCCGGGTATCGTCCAACACGACGGTTGGAGTTGTGCTCGGTACTCCCGCCGGCGTCCCACTGGTCTGCTGTTGAGCCAGGGGTTGCGCAGAGATCGGACTCGGTGATTTGCTGTCTGCCTGGGCGGCTGCGTACTTCGGCGCGCTCACTGATATCGTCGCGAGCGCCAGCACGATCACCGGTAAAACGAGCCTGGGGCTGCGCCGAGCTTCGGGAGTAATCTTCACCGGAGAATTCTGTTTCCTGTTTTTGCTCAAGGGAGATTTCAAGGTCCTGCTCCAGAATCTCTTCTCATTCATGAGTAAATCTTGAAGCTTAGAAAGTGAAATCAAGAGTCGCCATCCCCATAACGGCTATTCAGCCGCGATTACCAATGTCCCCTGAAGAGACTGTATCGCAACCCTGTGTCGCCGCTCTGCGGCTCAAATTTTGTTCTACTTCGAGCGTGGGCTGACGCCCACGCCTAACATCATCCCGCCGCTTCGCGGCTGGTTTGATCGATCGTCGAACAGTTTGTTCCACCACAAAACCCGATTGTCGGGTGCGACACAATCTCTCTAGCCCGAATCACCATTGTCCCCCGAAACCGGAACCTGCTGCCGCAAGGCATTCAACCAGAACTGGGCATAGGCGGGAGCCAAGGTTTCGACGTCCCACGGCAGGTCCTGCCCGGTAAACAACTGGTGCAGATTGCAGTGCGCGCTGACCGCCCCAGCCAGCCCGAGGGTTGCGAATGTGGGCTCCAGCTTGCCGATTGCGCCCCGCGCAGCACACCTGTCGAAGTAGGCATTGACGGCATCGAAGATCGGCCCAAGATGTTCCCGAAACATGCTATCGGCTCCGGGAAGCTCAAAACCAGCCACATAGACTAGCCTCATCAGCTCCGGATATCGCGCCACCATGTTAACCACAAACTCCGCCAGCATGGGAACAACGACTTCCGGCTCCAGGTCCGTAGCCAGACCGTTCTGTAGCTCTCTGCCCAGCTTCAGGCGAGTCAATCTGGATTCGGCGGCCGCCCAAAACAGGCCAGTCTTCCTGGCGAAGTAGCGGAACAGGGTCGCTTCATTCACCCCCGCCAATTGCGCGATCTCCCGCGTGCTTGTCCCTTTATATCCCTGGCGGGAGAACAACTGGACCGCGGCCTCCACGATCCGTACCTCAGTGACACTTCTCTCCGCTGCCCTTTTCACCGTCGATCCTGGGTTGTGGATTGAATCCGGGGGAAGGTCATTACTGTTTGACGGGCTCGACCTCGTCGATACCGATTTCCACAGCGACACTCTGCATAATCAGCTCAAGCGTCAGCACTACCCGGCAATCGTTCTTCCTGCGGACCAGCACCCCGACCATGCCTTCCAGAGAACCTGCGGTAATGCGTACTTTCTCGCCGACCACCAGGTATGGATGGGGCTCAAAATGGCGGAGCGGCAGACTGGAGCGCAGCGATTCAATTTCAGAGCTGGGAAGAGCTGCCGGCTCGCGGCCTGCGCTGACCAGAGAAACGACTCCGGGAATCTGCAGTACCTTGACGGCTTCGCGCCGGGGAATGTGAACGAAAAGGTAGCTGGGGAATAGCGGTTGTTCGACGGCAACGCGGCAACCGTTCTTCCATCGCCGAACGGAACTGTACAAGGGCAGGAATGACTCGATGTGGCGCGATTGCAAATGGCGGGCCACGACTTTTTCATGGCGCGGCGTGGTGTAAGCCGCGAACCACTTCGCAGGCTGATCCGCCGTCGCAATGTCGCGGCCCCAGCTAGGAGATGGCATCATCGGGGTTGTGGAACAATCGTCAGCGAGAAACAAAGCTTCGCCTTCCTCAACGAGAGAGGTGATCGGTCAGACTCTTAAGTAAACTGCAATCATGCGCTTCAGCTCGTAACGTCTAGAACTCTCGTTCGCGCAGAAGTCTTGCACTTTGTGAGACTTCCCAGACAGAACTGAGCAAGTGCTCGCTTGCTATTGCCTGAATTCGCTCAATCGTTCGAGTGCCAGCATAGGAAAACCGGCCACGAAGGTCAAGAGAAAAAGCCCACTAATACGGGTACGAGCACCAAGGTGGGATTGCGACCGCGTTCGGTTCGGATCTGGACAGGCATCTCCAACCGTTTTGCTGGGCAGGAAAGGGATTGGGCCCGAACGCATGAATGCCGCGGTGTTTCCAGCGCACGTTGACGCGAGCATGGTACTGCGCTTGAGCGGCCAAGCAACGCAAACGGACTGGGAATAACCGACAGCACTGCGGGTTTCGGCCCCAGGAGCCGATTCCTGCCGCTTTTTTCCGCATCAAAACAGCGCAGCCTTAGAGCTTGATTTCAACAAATAAGGGAGCAACCGATGGACAAGAATGCGCCCACCCGTGTGGTCGTGGTGGGCTTGGGGAATGTGGGAGCCACCTTGGGCTATGCCCTGTTACTCAGTGGCTTGGCGGCGGAAATCGTCCTCATCGACAAGAACCACGCCAAGGCTGAAGGCGAGGCCATGGACCTGAACCATGCCGTGCCTTTCGCTCATCCCACGCGCATCTGGGCGGGAACGTACGAAGACTGTGCCGGCGCGGCCGTGGTCGTGATAGCCGCCGGCGCCGCACAAAAGCCGGGGGAAACTCGACTCGATCTGCTACATCACAATGCCGAAATCTTCGCGGAAGTCGTGCCTCGCATCGTGGAGCACAATCGCGACTGTATCCTGCTGATTGCTACCAATCCGGTTGACGTGCTGACTCAAATTTCCTTGCGCCTTTCCGGGTTGCCCGCGCAGCGCGTGATTGGCAGCGGCACCATCCTCGACACCGCCCGCTTTCGATACATGCTGAGCCAGCATTTCGGCGTCGATTCGCGGAGTGTGCACGCCTTCATCATTGGAGAACATGGCGACAGCGAAGTTCCGGTATGGTCGCTGGCAAACATCGCAGGAATGCGGCTGGAGGAATTCTGCGCTGCGCAGGGTCGAGCGTGCGACTGGAAGGACCTGCACGCCATCTTCGAGCAGACCCGCGACGCGGCTTACCACATCATCGCCCGCAAACAGGCGACCTACTATGCGGTGGCCGCGGGATTGATGCGGATCATCGAGGCCATTCTGCGCGATCAGAACACTGTGCTGTCGGTGTCCAGCCTGGTGAGCGGCGCATACGGAATCTCTGGCCTTTGCCTGAGCCTGCCGTCCATCGTCAATCGCGACGGGATACAGAAAGTGCTGCACCTGCATCTGAGCGATGAAGAGGAGCAAAAACTCAAGCACTCGGCGCAGGTTTTGAGGGAAACGCTAGAGCAGGTAAAAACTACATGAAAAAGACGCTGGTGCAGGTAAAAGCTACATGATGTGCTATATGTCTATATTATTGTATAGAATGCTATAATGATTTGATGGCACTGAGCATCAAGAATCAGGAGGCCGAGCGGCTCGCCCGGCTAGTCGCGAAGGAAACCGGCGAATCGCTTACTGGCGCGATTGAGCAAGCGCTGCGAGAACGGTGGGAACGATTACAGCGCAAGCCGAAGGAACCAGTGCTGGTGGAACACCTACTCGAGATTGCTAATCGAGTTGCGGCGCTGCCTGTGCTTGACAATCGCTCTGACGACGAAATCCTTGGATACGACGAGAACGGGTTACCTCGCTGATGGTTCTCGACTCATCAGCCGTGGTCGCGATTCTTCGAAGGGAGCCGGAGGTGGTGGCTTTTGCGCATCTGGTAGCGAGCGCCAACCTCCCAATCATGTCAGCCGCCAGTGTGCTTGAAACCGCGACGCTGTTAGAGGGAAGGTATGGGGAAAGTGCTGGCCGGGAACTTGACCTATTTCTGGTAGAAGCTAACATCCGAGTGGTCAGCGTCGACCGCGAGCAGGTAGAAGTCGCGCGACGCGGTTGGCGGAAGTACGGCAAAGGTCGGCACCCGGCCGCGCTGAATTTTGGCGACTGCTTCTCTTACGCTCTGGCGAAAATATCAGGAGAGCCGCTGCTGGCCAAAGGAAAGGACTTCGCGCAGACCGATATTCCGATGTGCCAATCGTAGGCTTTGTGTCCCGCCTATTCTCCTTTGCCCAGCGCCAATGTAATCAGTGTCTTCTGTTCCAGCTCATGCGCCTTGGCCGAGCCGGTGGCGGGCGTCGAATTAGGCGCTCGCTTGATGCTGCGCAGCTTGGAACCCACGATCCGTTTCAGCCGCGGCGTGACGAAGGACAGCGCGCCCATGTTTGCCGGCTCTTCCTGCACCCAGATGAACTCTCCCGCGTTCTTGTAAAGTCCCAGCGCCTCTTTCACTGCGGTTTCAGGGAACGGATATATCTGTTCGAGCGACACGATCGCCGGCCCGGCGGCTTTCAACTTATTGCGTTCCATCCGCAGTTCCTGGCCGATCTTGCCGGTGCACAGCAGCACACGCTTTGCGTCCAGCGCTATCTCATCGGGAATGATGTTCAGGAAGCGCGGCCGTTCCAGTTCGGCGAGTGGAGACAATGCTTCGGGATGCCGCAGCATGCTCTTGGGCGTAAAACAGATGAGCGGCTTGCGCCATTTGCGCAGCGCCTGTCGCCGCAGCAGATGGAAATATTGTCCCGCCGTCGAAGGCTGGCAAATCTGCATGTTGTCACGCGCGCAGAGCTGAAGATAGCGCTCGATGCGGGCACTGGAATGTTCCGGTCCCTGGCCTTCGTGACCGTGCGGCAGCAGCATCACCAGCCCCGTAAGCAGGTCCCACTTGTCTTCGCCGGCGGCGATGAACTGGTCGATGATGATCTGCGCGCCGTTGGCGAAATCCCCGAATTGCGCTTCCCACGCTACCAGCGCCTCGGGATAGTCGCGCGCGAACCCGTACTCGAAACCCAGGACGGCAGCCTCCGACAGCTCCGAGTTGTAAATTTCCACTCGCGCCTGACCGGGCCCAAGATGGCAAAGCGGCACGTACTCCTTCTCGTCAACAATATCGATTAAGACCGAGTGCCGCTGGTTAAACGTGCCGCGACGGCTGTCCTGGCCGCTGAGCCGAATCGGTGTTCCCTCCAGCGCAAGCGACCCGAAGGCCAGCGCCTCCGCCATTCCAAAATCCAGGGGACGCTTGCCATAGCCCATCTCACGGCGTTGCTCCAGCAGCTTTTGCACCTTGGGGTGGATATGGAAATCGTCGGGATATTTCACCAGCGCGTCCGTGATCTGGTGCAGCTTCTCAGCAGGAAGCCCGGTATCGACCTCATCCTCCGGCTTGTAAGGACCTCCGTGGTACGGCGCCCAGTAGCTCGGCATCTGCCGCATCGGCGGCTTCTTCACCATGCTCTTGCCGGCCTTCTCGGCAGCATCGAGTTCACCCTGAAACTTCTCCACATAAGGCTGCGCATCCAGACCTACGTTCTTGGCATAGATCTGATACAGCATGGGATGGTCTTTGATTTTGCGATACAAAATCGGCTGCGTGATGGTTGGATCGTCGACCTCGGAGTGGCCATGCCGGCGGAAGCCGATGAGGTCCACCAGCACGTCACTGCCGAACTCGTAGCGATATTCCAGCGCCATCCGGCCGGCACGTACCACGGCATCAACATCCTCGCCATTGACGTGGAAGATCGGTATCGGCAGACGCTTTGCTAGGTCCGACGAAAATCGGCTTGAATATTCGTCACTGGGATTCGTAGTAAATCCGATCAGGTTGTTGACGATGATGTGTACCGTTCCGCCGACGGTGTAGCCGCGAAGATTGGCAAGATTCAACGTTTCCGCGGTAATTCCCTGCCCTGCAAACGCGGCATCGCCATGCATCAAAACGGGCAGCACGCGATTCTTTCCGTCACGCCCCATCCGGGTCTGCTTGGCGCGAGCCCGGCCCAGAGCCACCGGGTCAACCGCCTCCAGATGGCTGGGATTGGAGACGAGGTGTATGCGCACCGGGCGTCCCCTCACTCCCGTGTAAACACCGGTCGCGCCTATGTGGTACTTGACGTCGCCGCCGCCGAGGACGCTGCGGGGGTCGACATCTTCAAAGCCGGCGAAGATCTCCGCCGCCGGACGGCTCACAATGTTGATGATCACGTTCAGGCGTCCGCGATGGCTCATGGCCAGCACGGCCTGCTCGGCCCCATATCCCGTTGCCGAGTTCAGGATCTCGTCCAGCAAAGGAATCAGCGCAGTTTCCCCCTCCAGCGAGTAGCGTTTCGTTCCGATGTAGCGCGAGTGGATGGTCTGCTCGAAAACGTCGGCGCGCACAAGCTGATCCAGAATGCGGGAGCGATCGAGCTTCTCTCCTCGCTCCGACTCCATGCGCTCTTGAATCCACTGCCGGCGCTCCGGATCGGCGATGTGCATGAACTCGACGCCGATGCTGCCGCTATACACCCGTCGCGCTGCATCGGCCACATCGCCGGAGATGTCCAGCTCGGGATGGGCCAGAGGGGCAAAGTGCCCCAGAGGATCGAGGTTTGCCTGAAGGTAGCCCCAGCGACGGAACGCGTCCATTACGCGCTCCTGTTTCTCGCTGTCAACGTTCATCATTACAGTAGACAAGAATCAATAGCTCCTCGGCCTCGCCCTGCCCTTGAGGGAAAAGATAAGGCGTTGCCACACACGCTGATAGTTATAGATTCCTTACCGGCCGGGCGGATGCGCTCGCCACGTGAACGGCGACGATAGTCACCGGACCTTTCAGTATATAGTGTCCAAGTGTTCCCTGAGCAAAGCGTCCGTGCCGTGCTTTCTCCGGCCCGTCTGGCCTGCGCGCTCGGACGGAGATAGGAATGATCAAGCCGCTGTCGTCGCATGACCGAGTGTTCGTGCTCACCGGCGCTGGGGTAAGCGCGGAGAGCGGCCTGCCTACCTTTCGCGGCGCCGATGGACTTTGGCGCGGCTTCCGCGTGCAGGATGTGGCGACGCCGGAAGCTTTCCGCGCCAATCCGGAGATGGTCTGGCAGTTCTATTCGGAACGCCGCAAACGGCACGCAACTGTCATTGCCAACGCGGCGCACTTCGCCCTGGCCAAGCTGGAGCAGGCCTTGGGGGAGCGCTTCTTCCTATGCACGCAAAATGTCGACTCCCTGCATGAGCAGGCTGGCTCGCAGCGCATCGTGCACATGCACGGCCGGCTGATGCAAACCCGCTGCTCGCGCGAGAGTTGTCGCACCAAGCCTTTTGACGACGAACGTCTCTATATGCAGCGGGCAGAGATTCCCACTTGCCCGCAATGCGGAGCCATGATGCGGCCGCACGTGTGCTGGTTCGGCGAAGTCCCGTATTCCATGGACCGCATCTTCGAGCAGTTGAGAATATGTTCCGTCTTGCTGACGGTCGGGACCTCAGGAGTAGTCGAGCCCGCAGCCAGTTTCGTGCGTATGGCGCGGATGAATCGGGCAAGAGCAATTTACGTCGGCCCTGAGGAACCAGCCAATCGTGCGTTCTTTGATGCTGTGGTGCTGGGCAAGGCGGGAGAAGTGCTGCCGAGGATGGTGAAGGAACTGGTCGATCGGGGCAGAAACCCTTAAAGGAAGCTCTGATCGGTTCTTCGAAGGGGACGCTTTCAGAGTCTGCGTGAGAACTAAGTTTGATCTTCGGCGGTGGAGTATGACTCACGAAAAAAGAACCCCGAAGGGGTGGCAGCGCAGTTAGCCCAGGACGGAGCGTAGCGGAGTCCTGGGTAGGGTGGAAAAAAGTAACCGAGTCCCGTAGGGACGGCACGGTTCTCACGCACTCAGTAACCGAGTCCCGTAGGGACGGCACGGTTCTCACGCACTCACTTCAGGCCGTCCGTAAAATGCCGCAATATCAATGCGGCTTTAGCTGCTGAGGGAATTCGCCTTGGCTTGATCAGGATTTCCCTTAACGCTTCAACGATTCGTTTCCAACTCGCTCCACAAATCGCTGAGCCGGAAGAAAATCGTCGTACCCACTACTCGAAACTCTTCTACCGGTAACCATGCCGCGGTGCTGCAGTCGTAGCCCACTCTATTGCCGGGATCAATGACCCACACATTCGCGATGCCCATCCGGCGGTAGTCAGTCAATCGTTCGTTGTAGCGCGAGATGCGATCTTCCGGAGACAATATCTCAATCGCTGCTAACGGTGGTTGGGTAAGCACCTGCTCGACCGGTTGGCTTCGCGCCATCAAACATAAATCCGCAATTCGCACTCGTCTGCCTGAAACCCGAATTCTCATTTCGGGCAAGACGTGCAACTGCCATTCCTGGCGATGCTGGAAGAACCAATTACCCAGAAACATCTGAACAGCCGCGTGATCGAATTCTCCCAAATTACGCTCCTGCACCTCACCGTCAACGTAGTCACAATCCGGGTGATAGCTCGTCCGCAGATACTCCTCCACCGAAATCTGTACAGTTGCCATACCGAAACCCCGATTCGACGATTCTACTATTAACGGGCAGGCACAGAAATCGCTCAGTGCACGAAATGCCCGACGATGCGGTAGGCGGCGAAGGCAGCGACGTAGGCCACAAGGGTCATGTAGGTGAATTGCAGGATAGGCCACTTCCAACCGTTGGTTTCGCGGCGCACCACGGCGATGGTCGACATGCACTGCATGGCGAAGGCAAAGAAGATCAGCAAGGCCACTGCGCCAGCCGGCGTCAGTTCCTGGCGCAACGCCGATTGCAAGCCGGTGGCGTGCGATTGGGGATCGATTCCATTCAGCGTGCCCAGGGTAGCGATGATGACTTCGCGCGCCGCCAGCGAGGTCAGCAGGCCGACGCCAATCTTCCAGTCGAAGCCAAGCGGACGAATCACCGGCTCAATCGCATGTCCCAGCTGAGCGACGACGCTGTTCTGAATCTCAGGTGGCTGGCCATGATGCATGGGGAAGTTGGTGGCCGC
>JBEKTC010000181.1:0-9330 GCA_049516475.1 Candidatus Korobacteraceae bacterium
GTGTGAATTACATTGAACGTCTGAGCTTGGGCGGAGTGCGATCCGGCCGCTGCCAGCACAAACAAAGTCGCTAATGCCAGCGCGGAAGGCGTTGAGCGCAGGCTAATCCCAATTATCCGCCTGGGCGGTTGTCCCGACTTCCGCATGGTTGCTCTCCTTGGCTGAACGCGACCCTTGACAATTGGAGTTCGAACGTCCGCACTTTACACCCAGACCTGCTCGACTTCCAGGGGAAAACGGGTAACTAGTGTAATCCGATTACGCAAGTAATCCTCGCGACAGAAATTACTTGTGCAATGGCGATTTCACAATCATTACCTCGCCACCGTACATCAAGATTTTGGTCCGGAGTTCGCCGTCGCCCGCTCTATGCCCTGCAGCGAGGCACGTCGACCTGGCGCATTTGCGAGGGCTGTCTGGAATTCCTTTAATGCCAGATCCGGGCGATTCTGCTCCAGAAGCAAATAGCCTAGCTGTTCGCGCGCAGGAAGAATGGGCCCAGGCGTAACCGGGAGTTTTTCGACCGCATCCTCCTCGTCGGCTGCTGCGCGCATCAAAGCCTCGGCTTTCCCCGGTTCCTTGGCGCCGGCTGACCATGCAGCAACCTCCTTCGTCAGGATTCCCACTTGCACGGCCCAATATTCATTGCCGGAAGCGACAAGCTGCCCTTCGATCTGCTGCAAGGTCTTAATTTCCACCTCCGCTTCGTTGACATGGCCAGTGCGCGCACATCCAAGACCGCGAGCCCAAACAGCCACGGCAACGACATGAGGCGGGGCTCCTGTCGGAGGAGTGATGGCGGCGGCATCGGCCCATTGCGCGCGTTCCACCGCATAGCGAACCGGCATTGCCGTTGAGGCATACGCAGTCTTGAAGTCGGATGCCTTCAATGCCGACATCATCGTCAATTGCTGAATGACCTCAGCCGCCTCTTGGTCGCGTCCACTCTGCAGGTATGCGTACACCAGGTAATCCATGCTGTGCAGCTCTTCTCCGGTGTCGCCCTGCTGTTGTGCCGCCTGCCTCGCTGCAAGATTGGAAGCGATCGAGTCGTCCCACAAACCAAGCCGCGTGAAGATGTGCGACGGCATATGCAGCGCGTGCGGAGCAGAGGGAGCAATCTGCGCGTAGGCTCTCGCCGCGGGGAGGCCTTTGGGCGCGAGTTCCGCATTGTCGTAAGCGTGGATGAGATAGTGCGGGATCCCCGGATGCTGCGGGTAGGCGCGATCAAGTGGCTCAAGCAGAGACGCCGCCTTTTTCTGCCTGATATGGGTCTTGTCAGAAGGAGAGGCATTGGCAAGAAGCGCGAGCGCGTAGAACACCTGCGCTTCCACATCGGCTCCGTTAGCTGCCGCGAGACGGCTCATCGCCTGCTCGTAATTCAGCGCCCGGGTGCGGTACGGAACCGTGTTGACGTCCTGGTAAATCAAAGCAAGCGCGCCGATGAACTGGCGCTCGCGTTCAGCACCCGCTCCGATTTGTTGCGCACGTTGAATCTCCGCTTGCGCGCTCTGAATTGCAGCGGGAGGAACGGGCGGCTCCCAGAGTTGGTGAAATGACGACATGGCTATGCCCCAATGTGCCATGGCGCATTGGGGATCGAGGTGGGCCACATGCTGAAATTCGTCCGCGGCAGCGGAATAGGCGAACGAATGAAGCAGGGCCACACCTCGATCGAATTGCGCTTGAACGGCTGGTGTGCACGAAGTGGGAAACGATACCTTTCCCAGCTTCTCAGGGACACCGTGGTTATGGCTTTCCTGTGCGAATGAAAAGCGGCAGGGAAGGATGCACAGGAGCGTCAATAAGATTCGACATAGGTGGGTCAAGTCCGATCTCCCACAGGTGGTGCTCTTATAATCCCGTAATTCTAATCGAACCCACCGTGCAGATTACTTGTGCAATGGGGATATTTCAACGCCTATCCGTATGCTCGCTGCGCTCTGTGTTTCGAGCAGGCTTCGGACAAGATACATGGAAATCTTCTTGACATGCGCTTGCGACTGACACAATATCCGGAAGCGCTCCTAACCCGTGCCACGACAACGTCGCAGGCCAGTGACACATCACAGCCCAATGTTTCGTTCGTTTCAAGCTGACGAGGGTTCTTTTATGGCATCCCAGCACATTTCTGACGCCCTAAGTTTTGGTAGAGGCTGCTACGCGAAAATTCTCACGCTGGCGATTGTGGTGGTGCTAGCGATGGCGGCTGCTCCATCGGCGCAAGCGCAGACTTACCAGTTGATTCACGACTTCAGTGGCCCCGATGGCGCTCATCCAAGCGCTTTAGTTATGGATGCCGCAGGGCATCTTTACGGGGCGACCCAAAACGGAGGTGCGGGAGCAGCATGCCAGGGCGGCTGCGGCATCGTCTTCCGATTGACCCACTCGGGATCGGGTTGGGTCGAGACTCCGCTCTACAGCTTCACCGGATGCAGCGATGGCGCTGTTCCCAACTCAGGATTGGTTCTGGGGCCCGACGGCAGCCTGTATGGCACAACCCAGGTTGGAGGATCAGCGTGCGGCTGGGCTGGTAACGGTACGGTGTATAAACTCACGCCTCCAGCGACGGTTTGCAAAGCTGCACTTTGCCCCTGGACGGAGACTGTGCTGTATCGCTTTGCCGGAGACAGTGATGGAGTGTATCCCGGCAACCTTATCTTCGACCGCGCCGGGAACCTTTATGGCTCAACTCTTGACGGCGGCGCCTACCGCAATGGACTGATTTACGAATTGGCCCACACGGGCAACAGTTGGGTGAAAAACACTCTTTACACATTCACCGGGGGCACCGACGGCGGAGGTCCAACCGGGATGCTGGCGTTTGACCAGGCAGGCAATCTTTATGGAACAACCTACTACGTCTCCACGGTCTTTGAATTGACGCCCTCGGATGGAGGTTGGAGTGAGACCGTCATTTACAGCTTCAACCGCCCGAACGATGGTTTCGAGCCTGTCGGCGTATTCTTCGATAGTTCGGGTAATTTATATGGTCCTACCATGTCGGGAGGGTCCTTCGGCGGTGGCATCGTCTACGAGTTGACGCCTGGCGATGGCAGTTGGACCGAGACTATGCTTTACAACTCCACGGCTCCCGGAGGCGGGGGGCCGGAGACACTCGTTATGAGCGCAGCCGGGGACCTGTTTGGCACTACCGAGGAGGGCGGCGGTGGATTCGGCAATGTTTTCGAGCTCACAAAGGAAAACGGCGGCTGGCAAGAAACTGACCTTCACGATTTTGATTTCGCCGACGGAGCATATCCCAGCACTAACCTGGTAATCGACGCGGGCGGAAACGTTATCGGCGGAACAGTGTGGGGCGGCAATGGCAACAATTGCACTCCGGACGACGGCTGCGGTGTCATTTGGCAGATCACGCCGTAGGCGTTCCGCATGGCGATGTTGCGCCACTAAACGCAGAAGAATGTTCTTCCAGGTCCTCCAGCTACGGCGTGATCTCCCAGATGGTGCCGCAGCCGCCGGGGCAATTGTTGTTCGAACCGCCTTCAGAAGTCGTGCCGTAAAGATTACCGCTGGCGTCCACGCTTGGACCATCGGCAGGGCTGTGCCCGTCAGTGGGTCCGCCGGCAAAATCGTGAAGATCGGTGTACGTCCAACTGCCTCCGCTCAGGCTCAGCTTGAACACATTGCCCAGCGAGTAAACTCCTTCAGAGCCGGTACAGCCATAGAGATTGCCGCCGGTATCGATGGCCAGGATGCCCATCGGGCCGAGGTCGGCATTAGGGATTCCGGTGAGGCTGTACAAAACGTTGTACGTCCAACCGCCGTTGGAAGGCGTCAGCTCGAAGACCGTGCCTCCGCCGTTGACACCGCCCAGCGTGGTGCCGCCGTAAATATTGCCGGCACGATCCATGATCAAACCTCCGCCGGGTTGTTCGCCGTCGCTGCCACCGTGGAAAGCATGGAGGACAGTTTCGACCCAGCCATTGGATGTAGGGGACAATTCGAAAACCACGCCGCAGCCGTTGGAATAGCATTGAAAATCGCCACCCTCGAAGGTTGTGCCGTAGAGGTTCCCGGAGCGGTCGATGACGAGATTGCCGTTGGGAGTTCCTCCGGCGCTGGTCCGGCTGAAGCTGTAGAGGATGGTTTCGGTCCAACTACCTTGCGCAGGCGAAAGTTCAAAAGCTATCCCCTGGTCGGTTGCTCCGCCGGCGGTAGTGGTGCCATAGAGATTTCTCGCCGTGTCAAAGACGAGTCCGCCGGTGGGAAAGATTCCCTCGTTTTGGATCTCAAAGGGATTGAAACTGTAGAGCACGGCTTCGCCCCAGGCGCAGAAGGGATTCCGGCAGAACGTTCCCGGTGGCCGCGTAACGTAGATGGTGCCGCAGCCGCCGCCATCGGCGCAGTCGGGTAAGCCGCCCAGGGCAGTGGCGCCGTAGAGCGCGCCATCAGGGCCAACCGTCAGTCGCCCCGAAGGGTAAAGCCCGTCGGGTGAACCGGCGAACTCGTAGATGGGACCCAGGACCCATCCTGTACCTAACTGCCGCAAGCGGAAGAGCGAGTTGCGTCCGGCCTGTCCATACAGGTTGGCCGCGCCGTACAAGGTGAGTCCGGCCTCGGGATAGTAGCCGTCCGTTCCTTCAGTGAAGTTGTGCAGGATGGTGTAGGTTTGCGCCTGCGCGGGGACGGCCCATGTAAACACGAGGGCGCAAAACAGCATTAAGGTGAGGCCGGCAAGGTACGTCCGATGCATTGCAGTGCTCCTCTTATTGCGGTGCGATCTTCTGCCTTACGGCGTGATCTCCCAGACCGTGCCGCAGCCGCCAGAACATTGACCGATGCCGCCCTGGCTAGCGGTGCCATAGAGATTGCCACTCGCGTCGAGGGAGACACTTCCGATGGGATTGCCTCCATCGCTACCGTTGGTGAAATCGTGCAGATCGGTATAGCTCCAGCTTCCATTGTTGTGGGTGAGCTTGAAAGCCGTGCCGTACCCGAATGCACCGCCGCGGAAGGTGGCGCCGTAGAGATTGCCGGCAGCATCCAGCGCCAAGGTGTTGAGAGGGCCAGGGTCATAGCCGTTCGCGGTAAATGAGTACAGCAGGCTGAAATTCCAACCTCCGCCGGAAGGCGAGAGTTCATACACCGTGCCGCCTCCACCCGATCCGCCAGTTCCGGTTGCTCCGTAGAGATTGCCCGCCTGATCCAACACCAATCCGCCAACCGGTCCCGTTCCGTCCGCAGCACCTTGGAACCCGTACAGCATGGTGTAGGTCCAGCCGGATCCAGAATTCGTTAAGCGGTACACAACTCCGTTATTGGTCGGGCCCCCCATCCAGGTTGTCCCATACACGTTGCCTGGTGCGTCCAGGGTCACACTGCTGTAAGGCAAATTTCCGTCGGAACCGTTGAAGTCATGAATACTGGTTCCCGTCCACTGTCCATTGGAGCGCGTCAGTCGGAAAACATTTCCATCGTAGTTAGCGCCGCCTTCGTAGGTGCTTCCATACATATTTCCCGCGCTGTCGAAAACCGGATCGACCAATTCGGGTCCATTACCATCCGGACCGCTGAAGGAATAAGTTGTGGTAGCGGTCCAGGGACAACTGACGCTGCGACAGACATTCTGCGGCGGCCGAAGGCTGGTAACTGTGCCGCAAGCGAACTCCCCGCAAAAACCGTTACCTCCGTAGAATGTGGTGACATAGAGAGCGCCGCCCGGCCCAATCACGGGCCGGCCAAAGGGGAGAAATCCGCCCTGGTAATTGGGGAGATTGGCGAGCGGCTTAAAGATCCAACTGCCGCCGGTTCGCTTCATCTGATATACGGTGCCTCCAGCGTCAGTGTCATACTCGGTGGTGGTTCCATAGAGGTTGCCGCTCTGATCAATCGTGACGCCGGCGTAAGGTGTGTATCCGTCTTCGCTGCCGGAGAAACTGTGAATGACGCTGAAGGTTTGCGCCTGCGCCGACGGCAGTGCGACGACGGTCAGCGCACAAACCAGCGCCAATGCGAAGGCCGTCCGCCGCAAGTTGCTATGCAAAATTGATGTGCAAGGTTGTACCGGATTCATCATGGGGGTCTCCCGCGCTGACTGCGGCGATTGGCGGCAGCAGTGTTCGATCTTGGCACTTTACACCCGAATCGGGGCGCACTTCAAAGCGAGAGTAGCGGGGGCATAGCGTGGATACGCAGTATGCCGCTCCGGAGCGGATCAAAAGGCGAAACTGCCCCACTCTGAGGTCAGAACAGCTTGCGGCGCAGCATGCCAGCCAGAGCGAGGACGCCGGAACCGAACAGCATGATGCTGCCGAGCTCAGGAACCGTGCCCGTGGTCGTGGTGCTGTTGGGGGCGAAACCTGCGTAGCCGCTAATCGTGAACGCCTCAGAGGGAATCGTACCCACAGAATTCTGTGAGGCAAGTGACTGCCCTAACGCCGTGCTGCTGGGCCCTCCGAAGTTCTCGTCCCAGTAAACCGGATCGCCGTTGGTGACGCTGGCGTTTTGCAGGTTCACCCAGTAGGTGCCGTTATAAAGGTCCGGGCCATTGAGGTTCGTCGTCTCGGTGCAGACGTTGTAGCCATACTGGTTCCCGACGCAACCGCTCTGGAAGAAGCTCACCGTTTGATCGAAGTAGCTGGTGCCGCCGTTCTCACTCGACGTAATCGACAATTCAGCCGAAGACAGCGTATCGCCCGGGAGCAGCCACATGCCAAAACTGGCGCCTGTGATCTCGGCGTTGAAGACGACATTCACGGTGAATGTGTCGCTAACTGTAGACCCGAAGTTGACGGCCCACGCGTACAGGTTGCCGTTCGTCGGACCGTTGCTATAGTAATACCCTTGAGCCGCAGCCGGGACAGTCGCCAACAGGCCCAGCGCGAGAAGTGAGAGCGAAGCAAAACGCAGCTTCATGTTGAGCCATCCTCTCAGCCGAACGTTGACTGGAATTTGACACCCGACAAGATTCAAAGTCAATGCTGGCTCTTCTGCCGAGGAGGGGCTCTAGACTAGCGTGGAGGTGAATCGGGATTTTTTCGGCTCGTCGGTCTGCTCGGGCTTCCCAAAGTGCATCTTATAGAACACAGGCTCTGGATGGCGAGGTTTATTGAGTATGCCGCCTATAGACCAGAGCTCAAATAACACCCGTCGGAGTAGGAGCGCGGACGGAACTGCGGATAACGCGACCAAACCTGGCGCGAAAAAGGGCTTTTCGCGACGCAAACAAGTCACTGGCGGGGAGGCACTCTCTTAGCCTGCTCCAGGCATTCCCTTACCTTCTCTCTGTTCCCCAGGGCGCGATAGGCTTTGGCCATTCCAACCCAGGCGTTAACTATCATCCCGCGCCTTGCTGCCTGGTCAGCCACGACTTTCTGGTAATAGCCAATCGCCTCACTAAAATTTCCTCTCTGCAATTGGTAGATGGCGAGGCCCATGTTGGCATCGGAATCGGTTGGCACCATGGCCAGCGTCTTGTAAAAGTGAGGCACAGCCTCTTCGATCCTTCCATCGATAGCCAGTGCTGTACCCAATTGACTTTCGGCCACCCAATTACCGGTGGTGACCTGCAAGGTATGCGTCCACAGAGCTTCATCGCTTTGCCAATAGCTGATCTGGCGCCGGGCCATCACCGCCAAAACCAGCAGCACCGCGACGCTTGCGCTGGGCAACAGAACGGTTGGCAAATGGAAATGCTCGCCCAAGTCCGCCGCGCCCCAGCAAATCACGATGAACAAGCCCAGAAACGATACGTAGGCATACCGGTCAGCCATGGACTGTATGCCCACCTGCACGATGCCGAGTGCAGGGACCAACGTCCCCAGGAACCAGAACCATCCCACCGGCAGGTAACGGTGTCGCCGGCCGGCAATCACCAGAACGGTAATCGTCAGCAAAATAAGGCCTGCGGCCGACACCTTCCACCAGTTCAGCGATTCGCCAACGTGCAAGTACAAAAGTGCAAGGTGGCTTGGCCAGACGGCTTTCTTAACGTACAGTCCGTACGAAAGAATTCCATTACCCACCCGCGCCACACGCGAAAACCGCATGCGGGCGGCGTGCTGGGCATGCAGCGTGATGGCTGCCGATGCGGCGACCATGGCAAGCAGCGGCAGCTTTTCCAGGAGCAGCCAGAGGAATCGCTCTTCGCTCTTCGCCTTTCGCTTTTCGTCAGAAGATTGCCTTTGGTTCTTCGCAAGTTGAGTTTCGTCAGACGCGCGGGACGCGTCCTTCTGGCGTAAGGCGAATAGCGAATGGCGAAAAGCGCACCTCTGCAACGGCCAATAATCCCACAGCAGCAGAACGCAGGGCAGAGTGATGATCTGCGGCTTGGCCATCAGTCCCAGAGCAAACAGCAGGGTAACGACGGCATACCGCCCAAGTCGCGGCCGGCTCGCGTACCACCCATAAGCGCCCAGGGCCAGCAGGAAAAACATCATGCTGAGCACGTTCTTGCGCTCAGCAACCCAGGCTACCGATTCGACATTGATGGGATGCAAAGCGAACAGCGCCGCTACCATGAAGCTGCGCCCGGCAAAGCCGGTTGCCCGCAACAACACCCAAAACAGCAACACCGCGTTCAGCGCGTGGAACAATACATTCACATCGTGTGGGCCCGCGGGCTTTAGCCCGAACAACTGGCAATCTAATGCGTGACTAAGCCATGTCACGGGATGCCAGTTGGACGCATGGGACGTCGTGAATGCCCATTGGACTGTCGTCCAACTCAAACCCGACTTGACCTGAGGGTTTTCATAAACGTAGTCCCGGTCGTCGTAGTTGATGAACGGGTATCGATGGACGGGATAGTAAAGGGCGAGAGTTGCGACGACGAGGAGCAGGCTGAGCACAATCGGACGATGCAATAGCGCTGCGACGATGCCTGCCTGTGGCCGGACATGGACCTCCGGCATCGGATTCACGTCCACGGAACTCATGCGCTTCTTCTGCAAGTGCGAGGATTATATTTGACCCGCGGGCGGCCATTCAGTGATTGGGCGGGATTCGGTGACTCGGTTTGACCGCGAAAGAAGGTCATCTCAGGCATGTATATGGCTTCGGTTTGTGTCAGGGCACGCCGCTGACGGCACGGCTGAACAGGCTGCGGAAAAAGTCGGAACAGCAGCTCCCTCGCGGCCTGAAGGCCGCTCGGGATGGCAAAAAAAAACGGCTTATCGGCACGACTGAAGTCGTGCCCTGACACAAAGGCACTCCAAAAACGACTTTTCCCGCAGGCTGTGAAGCCGTGCCCTGACACAACATTCGGAGCTCGGCCACAAAACAAAAACCCCGAGACGAGCTCTGCGCCAGCATCGTCCGGGGTGAGCGATTAGATTGTGCACGAAGCTGATGCTTAACCTTTGGTAA
>JBEKTC010000182.1:0-9312 GCA_049516475.1 Candidatus Korobacteraceae bacterium
CATACAGGTGACGTCATCGTGCTGCGGAGCATTGCCAGCGAAGCGGTCCAGATCGACCATGATGCTGTTCAGCAGGGCCGCCGGCGTCAGCATGACCCCCGAGTGCAACATTGCCATCAGGCGCTGCTCGCCGTATTCCTCCTGAGCCCTGTTCTCAGCTTCCACAACACCATCAGTGAAGATGGCCAGCCAATCACCCGGTTGCAGAGTCACGGTTGCCGATTCGTAAGGCGCATCCTCCATGATGCCTAGTGGTACACCGCCAACCTGCAAGCGCTCAATGAGTCCTGACTGGCGGCGCAGCATCGGGCTGTTGTGCCCAGCGTTAACGTAGGCCAGGGTGCGGGCTGCGGGATCGTACTCGGCGATAAATGCCGTGGTGAAGCGACGGCCATTCTGGCTGTTGCTGCAAGCGTAACGATTCATGCGGCCTACCAACTCGGTCAGCGTGCCGGGGGTTGTGGAGAGCGTCTTCAGGCTCGCCTGAAAGGTGGCCATCAGCATGGCTGCGGGAACACTCTTGCCGGCGACATCGGCGACGGCAATTAGAAAGGTCTGGTCCTGCGTGCCGGAGCCGGGACGGGCAAACACGTCGTAATAGTCGCCAGCGACCGTGTTGGCGGGACGCGTAGTGAAGGCAATCTCCAAGCCGGGCAATGGCGGGGGGTTGGCCGGCAGCAACCACGCCTGAATCTCCTTGGCGATCTGCAGATCGCGTTTCATCACCACGCGATCCGCGACCTCCAGGATCAGCAAGGCGAACATCAGCAGGCCACCAAAGAAGTGGAAGTCGAGAGCGAAGGATCCGACTTCGCCCGAGCGCGTCGTCCACGTCATCTCGCCGCCTGGAAAGATCACCAGCACAAGCGCGACCAGCAACAGCACGCGTCGTGCCGGAGTCAGCTTCTCCAGAATTGCCCAGAAGAACTGGCTGCCTACGTTCAGGGCGTGTCTTCCTTTGGGCACTCCAGCCACCCGTGTCGCGTCAACTTCCTTGGAGTAGAGCTGGTAGCTGGAGCGGGCATCGGCGCTGAACTGCGACCAGAGCTGGCCTAGCTGCATGCCCTCGGTCACGCGCTGCCAGAAGCGATCGAGGCGCTGCATGAATGGTTCTTTTGGCCGAGGTGTGCGGGCACGTTTGGGATTCTTAGCCATCAAGACAGGAAACAGGACTATCGAAATTCGAAGGTGAGGACGCGTCCAATGCCAGCGCAAGTCGTCATCTGACTCTTCCCTGCACAGAACTCGCGAGCTGCGAGCAATTTGCCCAGAGTCTTTGGCTGGTTACGTCGACCGGCTACTGCAATCGTTCGGGCTTGACCTGCTCATCCAGGAACGCGACCGACTGCACGCCCGAGACTTCGAAGCGCTTGCGGCAGCGGGGGTTCTTGCAGGCCACCAGATCGTCACGCCGCACCATATAGGACCGCGCCTTGGCAAACTTGGCGCGGTCGCGCTCGTCGGCGCGGGGCGGCAACTGGCGCCGCTTGATGCGGACGAACCAGCCCAGCTCGTACTCCCCAGACTGATGACAGTGAGGACAGCTCAGGGTCGCCTTCTTCATCTCCTGCCGCTCGTCATAGAAATCGCGCTCTTCCATTCCCCGCCTCCGCTTCGCTACGGCACAACACGTAAAACCAGCTGTCAGCAGCATTAGAACACAATTACAGTGCGTCGAGAGGGCACGCAGCACTTGCTCTCTAGGAGTATCAGACATTTCTGAGTTGTCGCGCAAACAAGAGGTAAACTTGCGCCGGACTCGGGGACCGAGCCCTTAGATATGACAAAGGCCCAGTGAGGAGATCGCTGGGCCTGGCCTGTGTCTGCCGAGGAAACCGTCGTCCGCAGGTCTGTGTGGGTATGAGGAGAATGTAAGCCTGCGTCGCTTCGCCGCGGGTACCACTTTCTAGCCCGGCGGTTCGGTCTCACTGCTGTTGCTTGAGCACATATTGCCACCTCAGCTTCTCTCCACCAATCCCCCGATAGGAGTAGTGGCCTGCCCCTTTAGCCGTAGTGAGCGCACTCTGTTAGTAAGCATCGCTCGCAGCCTCGCTACTGCGCTGGAACAGTTACACTTTGATCGATGGCCCGCACCAGCATCCTGGAATATCTGGATAACTTCCGCGAGCATTCGCGTGAGGTTGCCTGTGTCCATCGCCGCGGATATCGCATCCAACGCTGGACCTATGGCGATGTGGTGGCCAACGCCTACCGCTTCGCTCGAGAGCTGGAGTTCCGCGGCATTGGCAAGGACGACAAGGTCCTTATCTGGGGAGAAAACTGCGCGGAATGGATCGCAGTGTTCTTCGGATGTCTGCTGCGCGGAACGATCGTGGTTCCGGTCGACAAGATTGCAGCTCCCGACTTTGCACAGCGCA
This sequence comes from Candidatus Korobacteraceae bacterium, assembly GCA_049516475.1. Taxonomy (GTDB): domain Bacteria; phylum Acidobacteriota; class Terriglobia; order Terriglobales; family Acidobacteriaceae; genus Bog-257. The sequence goes on from JBEKTC010000182.1 coordinate 2,379, forward strand.
TCGCGCAGCAGGTCGAGGCCAGGCTGTGTGTCGGGTCTGCACAGAACCAGATTCCCGGGATCCCTTTGCTGAATCTTGAGAGCTTGCGTGAGGAAGTTGCCGCGCGCTCGGATTCGCTGGTAGCTCCGCCTCCGCTCACGCGCGACGACATCGTTGAGATCGTCTTCACGTCGGGCACAACGGCCGAGCCGCGCGGGGTGGTGATCTCGCACGGCAACATTCTGGCCAACCTGGAACCGTTGGAGCGCGAGATTGGCAATTACCGGCGCTATGAGCGCATCTTCCACCCATTACGCTTTCTGAACCTGCTGCCACTCAGCCACGTCTTCGGACAGTTCCTGGGAATTTTTCTGCCGCAACTGCTGGCGGCGACGGTGATCTTTCAAGACACGCTGAATCCGTCGGAAGTGCTCCAGGTGATCAAGAAGGAGCGAGTGTCGGTAGTTGTTGCCGTGCCGAGATTGATGGAGTCGCTCAAGGACAAGATTGAGCGCGATATGGAGACGGCGGGCAAACTCGAATGGTTCCGTCGGCAACTGGTCGATGCGAAAGACGAGCACTTCGTAAAGCGCTGGTGGCGCTTCCGCAAGATTCACAACCGTTTCGGCTGGAAGTTCTGGGCCTTCATCTCCGGCGGCGCCGCGCTCGACGCCGCGACGGAAGAGTTCTGGCAGCGCCTGAGCTTCGTGATAATTCAAGGCTACGGCCTCACCGAGACGACTTCGCTCATCTCGCTGAATCACCCATTCCGCACCGGCAAGCGCTCCATCGGCAAGGTCCTGGAAGGCCGTGAGGTGAAGCTTGACGAGAGCGGCGAGATCCTGGTGCGCGGGGCCAACGTCGCCGCCGGCTATTGGCAGGGCAAAGAGTTGAAGCCGGTGGCGAGCGAGGAAGGCTGGTTCCGCACCGGCGATATCGGCGAGCTCGACGCCGAGGGCAATCTCTACTTCAAGGGGCGCAAAAAAAATGTCATCGTCACGCGCGAAGGGATGAACGTCTATCCCGAGGACCTGGAGGCGGCGCTGCGGCAACAGCCTGAGGTCCGCGATTGCGTGGTGGTTGGTCTGGAGCAGAACGGTAATAGTGAGCCTTGCGCTGTGCTGGTGCTGCGCGATTCCTCCGACGCTCAGGAGATTGTTAAGCGCGCCAACCAGCAACTGGCCGAATATCAGCAAATGCGGCGCTGGCTGGTGTGGCCGGACGAGGACTTCCCGCGAACGCCTACTCAGAAGCCAAAGACTGGCGTCATCCAGGCAACGGTTGAGCAGCACTTTGCTTCCGGCGACGGCGACGCTGGCGCATCACAAAGTGCGCTGGGCGATCTGATCGCCCGCATCACTGGCCGAAAGCGCGGGCCGCTTGCGCCCGACGCGCAACTGGACGGTGACCTCAACCTGAATTCAATGGACCGGGTTGAGCTGATGAGCGCGCTGGAAGACCGTTACCAAGTCGATCTGAATCAGGCGGATTTCACAAAGATCAGCACGGTTGGCGACTTGGAACGCCTGCTGCGAGGACCGCACAAATCGCCGCTGGACGGGTATCGTTATCCGCGCTGGGCGCAACGCTGGCCCATCGCCTGGATCCGCGAATTCATCTATTACCTGCTCACGTGGCCGGCGACGATGATCATGGCCCACCCGAAGATCATAGGGCGCGAGAACTTGCGCGGCGTCGACGGGCCACTGCTCATCAGTTGCAACCACGTCACGTATATCGACGTGGGATTTGCGCTGAAGGCGCTGCCGCCGCACCTGCGCCGTAAGCTGGCCGTCGGCATGTGGGGCGAATTGCTGTGGAAGATGTGGCGGCCGCCGCAAAACTGGAATTGGTTTATGCGGCTGTCCTACAAAGTGGGATACTACCTTGTGGTAGCCCTGTTCAACGTCTTCCCTCTGCCGCAGCAGTCGGGAGTGCGCGAGAGCTTTGCTTATGCAGGGGAATCCGTCGATCGCGGTTACAGCGTTCTGGTCTATCCGGAAGGCGTGCGCACGTCCGATGGAAAACCGTCGCCCTTCCGTTCAGGACTAGGCATGCTGGCGTCGCGGCTTAATGTTCCAGTGATTCCGCTGCGAATCGATGGCTTATACGAGATGAAGCTGGCTGGCCACAAGATCGCACGTCCCGGACAGTTGAAGGTGGTCATTGGCAAACCGATGCGTTTTCCGCCGGAGACGCCGCCGGAGGAGATCACGAATCAGGTGGAAGAAGAGACGTGGAGGATGTGACGGGGCCTCTCCAGTTTCCGAATCGAAAACGATTCCGGAGTACAGTGGCGAAAAGGGCGTTTGTCGGTCCGAATCCTAGGGACGAATCGATAACTGCCGGCTTGCCCGTCACCGGCCGCAAACTCCATGAGTTGAGGATTAGTGTTCAAAACGGGTAATCGGCATACCGGGCTAGCAATCACAAGCGTAAATGGCCCTCACGTTAACGCGAAAACCGCGCCGACATGAGAGCCGCCAGTCAGAATCAAGCAGACGGAACCGACAGTTCGGCCCGACCCTCATCGCCGCGGCGTCCGGATATATCCGTGCGCAACATTCGCGGAGTCCACATAGAATCCAGCGATGATGCCGCTCGCATTTATCCCACCTGCGTTGCTATAAGTGGCGCCGGGCGGGTCGAAGCCCGTGTAGGTGCCGTGGCTCAGCAGAAAGGAATGGGTGACATTCGAGGTGTCCGTGTAGAAACCGACGATGTCTCCCTGGGGGTTAATGCCTCCATTGAAGGTGAGGATAGAGTGCGGAAAGTCATTGGAGGTGAAGTTCCCATGGTAAAGCTGGTAGCCGTGAGTCACTCCACCGCTGTCTGTGTAGGTGCCAACCACGGTGCCGAACAGGTTTACTCCGGCGGCGAAGCTGCTGGGCGCGTCGAATGGATTGAACTGGGTGATCTCACCGCGCGGGGAGACAGTAAAGCTCTTGTAAGGGGGTGTTTCGCATGTAGGGTCTACCAGACAGGTAAATCCTGTCATTTCGCCCCAGGAATTGATACTGGAGAGGGCCGTGGCCAACGCACCGGGAACGTCAAAAGTGGTGTAGCGGCCCCTATACAAAATGAAGCCATGAGTCACACCGCTGGCGTCGAGGAAATTGCCCACGACCACGTTTTCTGCGTCGATGTAATTGGGAGAAGTCAAGGTAGAGCCCGGGGGATCGATTACGGTAAAGTCTCCTCCTGCCGTCAGGATGAAACCATGTTGAAACCCGGCTGTGATCTCGATACCGACGCTCGTGCCTTGTGGATTGGGTCCGCCGATTAGAAGGGTTGCAGTCGCGCCCGGAAAGTTGACCGTCTTATAGGTTTGCGCCCACGCGATGGACAATGTTGCAAATGCAACGCTGATTGCCAGAAGTCGAAATACTTTTTTCACGGAATCCTCCTGATTTTCGTGCAACAACTATCCAAGAAAGTAACCCGGGTGGGCTTAGGCGAGTTGGCCTGATCTGCAACGAGAGTGGCTTTTGCGACGAGCCGCAGGTTTTGAGCGCCAGACTGAAGCCGCGGGGGTATGCTCGTGGGCTAGAATACGGATCGTGCTAAAGCGTGACGACCTTGGCTTTCCCACCTTCTGGCCGCTACAGATCGCGGGATGGAGCTGTTACTGCGGGTTGGTTCTAGTCTCTATACTCCCCTCCCTCAAGCAGCCGGGGACACTGCGCGGCAGCAGCGTATTTGTTCTCTCGATGTTCGCGGCCAGTTGCCTGCTGCGTCCGGTTTGCCGCTCCCTGATGAGCCGGGGGCTCTCATGGATCGCTCTGGAGGCCCGAGCGTTTGCCTGGTCTCTGGCAGCGGGAGCAATTACCGCTTATGTAGCTGAACTGTTGGCATTCGGTATTCGCCCGCTGGATTGGGCAGACTGGCTGCTGACGTTTACCCAAGCCATTTTCACTCTCTTCTTGTGGTGTAGCCTGTACTTCAGCATCAAGCTATGGCAGCAATCCGTACGGGAAAGAGAAAGACTGCTGCGGGCCGAGTCTGAAGTTCGCGACGCACGGTTGAACGCTCTGCGCTACCAGCTCAATCCACATTTCCTATTTAATTCTCTGAATGCCGTGTCCACGCTTGTCCTGGACGGGAATGCTCCGGCCGCCACCCGCATGCTGGCGCAGATTGGCGAGTTTCTGAGAACCATCTTGGACCGTGACGCCATACTGGAGACGCCACTTTCGCAGGAGATTACTTTTACCGAGCAGTACCTAGCGATCGAGCAGACCAGACTAGGAGGCCGGCTGCTGATTGACTTGAGCATCTCCCCAGAAACCCTGGACGCTCTGGTGCCGAGCATGCTGTTACAGCCATTGGTGGAGAATGCCGTGAGACACGGTGTCGCCCCACTGGTGGAGGGTGGGATGATTCGAATTCAGAGCAAACTTCACGGCGGTCAATTGCAGATCAGCATCCAGAACTCCGCAAGCTCACGAGCTCGGGCCGAACCCGCGGATAAAGCGGCCCACGGTATCGGGCTCACCAATACCGAGGAACGCCTAAAGACTCTCTACGGCAGTGACTATAAATTTGCGCTGCAATACCAGTCGGACGGTTGCCAGGTCATTGTGGAACTACCTTTGCGAACAATGACGCAGCAGCAAGAGGTAACAGCGTGCGCGCGCTGATCGTCGATGATGAGCCACTGGCCCGGCGCGGCGTGTCTCTGCGGCTACAGAAGTTCGGGGATATCGAGATCGTCGGTGAATGTGGGGATGGTTCGTCGGCGATGGAGAAAATCCTCGAACTCTCACCCGATGTTGTGTTCCTCGATATTCAAATGCCCGGCATGAGCGGTTTCGAGGTTCTCCGTTCTTTGCCTAAGGAGAATCTACCCGGAGTGATCTTTCTGACGGCTTACGAACAACATGCCCTGCAGGCATTCGAAGTTCATGCCCTGGATTATCTGCTCAAACCTGTGGATGACGAGAGGTTTGCCGCTGCCATAGATCGGGCCCGAAGGCTTACGGATTCGGCGTCGAAGACCCAAATGGCCGAGCGTATCCTGGCGATGCTGGGGCGGGGCTCGGAAAAATACACGTCACGCTTTGTAGTGCGGACGGGCTCACGAATGCAGATCGTGCTGGCGGAGGATACCGACTGGATCAGCGCAGCCGGAGACTACGCGGAAGTGCATGTTCGCGGCCGGGCCCATCTCTTACGCGAAACCATGAATTCACTTCAACAGAAGCTCGACCCGGCAAAGTTTCTTCGAATACACCGTTCCCGGATGGTACGAACGGGCTGCATTGTGGAGTTGCGCGGCATCGATAACCGGGAATACATAGTGAAGCTCTCCGACGGATCGGAACACCGCTCCAGCCGTACCTACGCCGATCGACTGGAAGAGTGGCTGAACTCCGGGGATGCTGAATGAGAACCTGCTTGTCGTCAAGAACGAAACGATATCCACGGATGAGTAACGGTAAGCCGGCATAACGGAAGCGATCTGCGCGAATGCTCGCACATCCATTGGAGATGAGGCGATCGGGCGTCGGTGTTCGACACTTCACTTTTTCTTGTCAGAGGTCGTCAGGCGCCAGGGCGTGCCACTTTTTCGCCGGGTGTCGCGCTCATTCGCCCCGTTTGCGGATGAGTGGGAAGTCACGGTGCGCCGAATTCGTGCCGTCCCGAGGGACTCGCTCTCCTTGTCTTACGTCATCCACCGTTGAAACGGTGGGCTATCCTTTTCCGCGCCGAGGCGCTCGGGCAACGCTGATCCATCGTTCCCACAGCGTGAACAGGTCGCTGCCAGGGTCCAAAGCAGATCCCTCGCGGTCTCAGGACCGCTCGTGATGACAACTCATAAGGACCGCTAAGTGGAGCAGGGGTTCAGGACCGAAGTTACAAAAGTAGACCGTTGGTACATGTACCTTCGTAACTTGACGAATAGGAATTCTGAGCTACGCTGTTAAGTTGGGCTTAGTGTGCCCGATGCCCGCCGGAGAGTCTTGCTGATCTCGGTTGGGCTGAGTTCTTTGAAAAACATATGTGGCGAAGGTCCCTTAAGCTGCTAAGGCCTGGAGCGTAGCTAACTCGTTTTATTGTAATATCTTACGGGTATCTCCATTCATATCAATATTTTGGGGACTTGCCCTGTAAGGCGCTGATAATAAAGCCTTTATATTGTTATTTAACTCCAATGTTTTCAATATTTTGCGGGCAAAATATTGAAAACAAAGATCGTAAAAACCGGGGGGAGGGGGTACCCTGTCAGTTGGCGGTTGCGGGCTGTCAAGAAAAGAGAACAGCAGATCCCTCGCGGACTAAAGTCCGCTCGTGATGACAAATTATCGAGTCGAAGTCCCGCCCGTGACGACCAAATTCAGTTGTCAGTAGTCAATTGTCAGTAGGAGCCGGGCTAACCGCCTTACGGCAGCGGCGATTTGGCTGGGGCAGGGCCGTCAGCATTGTAAGCGCGGGAGGGCAGCAGAATCTGCACTCCGAAATATCCCACAAAATAGGGGTGCTCGGGACTGGCGGGTTCCAGGCCGCGCCCGGCCATCAGCAGGAGGATCACCGGATTGTGAATTCGGTAGCGGGCGCCGACATCAAGGGTAGGCTGGCTCTCGTAAGGATTGTAGGTGCTTTGGGAATAGAACTCGGCGTCCATTTCGAGCTTGGAGTTGAAGCGGTGACCGACGACGAGGCCCGTCAGCCAGCCGCTCGGTCCATCGTGGACAAAGTCATAGCCGACTTCGAAGTTGACGTCGACGGGGCCGAGTTTGTGGGCAAACTCGAAAGGCAGCAGGAAGGAGTTGCTCTGAGCGGTGATGCCGCGGCGAACCGAATCGTTGGGATTGTTGACGAATCCCTGCGGAAAGGTCGAGATCGACCAACCGGAGTCACCGGCGTCGTAAAAGCGCCATTTGACGCCGAAGTTGGATTGCCCAAGGCCGAATTTGGCTGCCACAGGAAGATCGTGGACGCGCAGCCAGGCATT
>JBEKTC010000183.1:0-11139 GCA_049516475.1 Candidatus Korobacteraceae bacterium
GCAGCTTCACCACCAACAACTATGGCGCCGGCGGGATCAACGCCAATAGCCTAAACCTTCCGGTTGGACTCGCCGTGGACAGCAGCGGCAATCTCTACGTGGCCGATAACCAGAACAATCGGGTGCTGTTTTATCCCTCCGGCAGCACCACCGCCACGCGGGTCTACGGGCAGTTAGGCAGCTTCACCTCCAACACCGAGAACGCCGGCGGGATCAGCGCCAACAGCTTTTGGTATCCGGAAGGAATTGCGCTGGACAGCAGCGGCAATCTCTACGTCGCCGACTACTATAACAATCGGGTGCTGTTCTATCCCTCCGGCAGCACTACCGCCACGCAGGTCTACGGGCAGTTTGGCAGCTTCACCACCGGCACCGTCAACAATGGCGGGATCAGCTCCAACAGCTTAGAGGGTCCGATTGGAATCGCCCTGGACAGCAGCGGCAATCTCTACGTGATCGACCAGATTAACAGTCGGGCGCTGTTCTATCCCTCCGGTAGCACCACCGCGACGCAGGTCTATGGGCAGTTGGGCAGCTTCACCACCAACGCTCCGAACAAAGGCGGGATCAGTGCCAACAGCCTGTATTACCCGTGGGGAGTCGCCTTGGACAGCAGCGGCAATCTCTACGTGGCCGACCATGCTAACAATCGGGTGCTTCTGTATCCGCCGACGTATACGCCGGGAATTTACAGTCCGGTCAACGGATCCGCGCTGACTAGCAACTCCGTGACGTTCTGGTGGGCGGGTTACCCCGGCGCTACGGCTTATTGGCTGGATGTGGGCAACACCTCAGGAGGCAACAACTATTACCAGTCGCAAAGCCTCTCCGCGACTACCTTCGCGCAAACCGTTAATTCGCTGCCGAGTGACGGCAGCACGGTGTATGCCACCTGGTGGTACCTGGTGGGCGGCTCGTGGTCGTACATCGAGTATCAATACACCGCGTTTGGCGCCAGCTCTCAAAAAGGTGTAATAACGTCGCCGGCTCCAGGTACGACGCTGACGGGCAGTAGCGTGACCTTCACCTGGACCGCAGGCGCAGGCGCGACCGCCTATTGGATTGACGCCGGCAGCACTCCGGGCGGCAATCAGTACTTCCAGTCCACCAACCTGGGCAATGTGCTCACCACGACCGTCAGCGGCCTGCCGACCAACGGGAGCACGGTCTACATCACGCTGTACTCCCTGGTGAACGGCCAGTGGCTGAACAACCAATACACCTACACTGCCTATAGCCTCGTCTCGCAAACAACAACTTATGGAGGAGTCGGGTCGGAGCCCATTGCGGTGACCTTCGATGGAACCAATATCTGGGTCGCCAACGAAGGTAGCAACAATGTAACCAAGATGCTCGCCGCTAACGGCTCGGTCGTCGGTACGTACCCGGCTGGAACTAACCCCGACGCATTAGCCTTCGACGGAACCAGCATCTGGGTCGCGAATAACATGAATCCCGGGTATGCGACTAAGTTGCTGGCTAGTGACGGCTCGATTCAGGGGTCGTTTTTCTTGGGTCCGGCTGACGATTTCCCCACTGGAATCCTCTTCGACGGCACCTACATCTGGACGGCGAATTCTGGTACCAGCAGCACGACCAAGCTGGCCAGTGACGGCTCGATAGTTGGCTCGTATTATGCTAATAGCTCCCCTTTCGGAATAGTCTTTGACGGAACCAACATCTAGATTACGAATGGCCCCTCCATCGTTACCAAGTTGCAGGACAGCAACGGCTCGATAGTAGGCACGTATGCGGTTGGACCATACCCTCGGGGAATAGCCTTCGACGGAACCAACATCTGGGCCGCGAGTTCCTACGACAACAATGTGACCAAGTTTTTGGCAAGTAACGGCTCGGTTGTCGGCACCTATCCGGTTGGCATAAGCCCTTGGGGAGTAGTCTTCGACGGAACCAACATCTGGGTTTCAAATTACTACGGCAATAACGTTACCGAGTTGCTGGCCAGTAACGGCTCAATGGTGGCCACGTATCCCGTCGGTTCAAATCCTGCGGGCATGGTCTTCGACGGAAGCAACATCTGGGTCGCGAACGCAGGCAGCAACAACGTGACCAGAATAGGCGTTTATCCATGCCCGGCGGTGGTGTTCAGCCCGGCCCCCAATTCCACATTTGCCGGCTCTGCCGTGACCTTCCAGTGGTCACCCTGCAACCAGGCCACAGCCTACCGGATCGATGTGGGAAGCAGTGCCGGTGGCAACCAGTACTATCAGTCCCAGAGCTTGCCTGCGACTACGCTGTCAGCTACGGTAAGCAACTTGCCCACCAATGGTGGCACGGTGTACGTGACCCTGTACTCGCTGGTAAATGGAGTGTGGTTGAACAACCAATACACTTACACGGCATATAACGCGGGCAGCGCTCTGGGAGTCATGCAAACGCCCACTCCTGGATCGACGCTGAGCGGCAACGTGCAGACGTTCACCTGGAGCGCGGGCTCAGGCGCCACGGCATACGAGATGGATGTAGGCAGCGCTGTGGGAGGTAACAACTATTATCAGTCGGGGCCCCTCGGTAACGTACTGACGACAACGGTGTACACTTTGCCGGCGGACGGCAGCCAGATCTACGTGACGCTGTGGTCGCTGGTCGGCGGTCAGTGGTACTACAACGAATACACCTACACCTCAGGTCCGTAAGGATCTGACACGGGATTCAATGCCGCCTTCGAGCGACGGCTTTTCACGGGGGCACGGATTCTTCATCCGTGCCCTTCTTTGCAGGACTTAGTTGGTTGGTTCTTACGACTTGTACGGGCTGGGGCCGAGTTTCTGAACCTGCTCAGTGAAGCTAGTGACAACTTGCGCGAATCTCGGCCCTTCTGCTGCCGAAACCCATTCCAGGCGAAACCGCTCGTCTTCGAGTCCGAAATCGGCCAGCATCAGGCGCAGAGCGTCAGCCCTGCTTTCAGCCTTCAGGTTGCCCTCCTGGTAGTGGCAGTCGCCCAGATGACAGCCGCACATGAGAACGCCGTCGGCGCCCTTGGTCAACGCCTCGATCACCAGGTTGGGATGGACCATGCCTGAGCACATTACGCGAACCATGCGGATGCTTGGCGGGTATTGGATCCGCGAAACACCGGCCAAGTCGGCGCCCGCATAGGAGCACCAGTTGCAGCAGAAAGCGATGATCACAGGTTGAAAGGTATCTTCCATCATGCCACCTCCAGGGCAGCCTCAATCTGGGCCCTGATTTGATCGAGCGTAAATCCCCTGACGAATATGCCGTTCTTGGGGCAGGTCGCCTGGCAGCATCCGCAGCCTTTGCAGGTACTTTCGTTGGTCTCGACGACTTTCTTAATCGATCCCATCCACATGTATTCGACCAGGGCAATCGACTTGAAGGGACACGTGTCCACGCAGTAGGCGCACCCGTCGCAGCTCTCATCCACCACTTGCGAGATATTCGCCTCCAGTTCGAGGCTGTCCTGAACCAGGACGGCAGCCGCTCGCGCCGATGCGGCCTGAGCTTGCAGGATGGATTCGTCGATGCTCTTCGGAGAATGGGCCAGCCCACACAAAAAGACACCGTCCGTCATGAAATCCACGGGGCGCAGCTTCATATGTGCTTCCAGAAAGAAGCCCTCACTGTTCAATGGCACCTTGAGGAACTGTGCGAGCACGCGATTCTCTTCATGCGGATGAATGCCCGCGGACAGCACGACTGAGTCAGCCGGGATTAACATCGGCATGCCCAAGGTTTGGTCGAAGACGGTGACCTGGAGTCCATGGGAGTTTCTTGAAACCTCGGGCTTGCGGTCCTCGTCGTAGCGCGCAAAAATGACGCCTTGCTGGCGCGCCTTCGTGTAGTAGCTCTCTTTGAAGCCGTAGGTACGGATGTCGCGGTAAAGGACGTACACGTTGGTCGCGGGGGAGAGCATCTTGATGCGCAAGGCGTTCTTGATAGCGTCGGCGCAACACACCCGGGAACAGTAGGGGTGGTCAGCCTCTCGCGATCCCACGCACTGGATCATGACGACGGTTTTTGCGGACCGATTCCCATCCGACGCCAGGAAGCCATTCCCGGAAGCGAGGCGCTCTTCCAGATCACGCTGCGTGATGACACGGTCATCCTGCCCATAGAGATAGGCTTTTGGTTCGTACTGCTTCGCGCCCGTCGCTACGATTACCACTCCGTGCGTGAATTCGGTGGTTTTGCCGCGGGTTGAGATTCTCGTCTTGAAGTTGCCGATGGAGCCTTCGATGTTTTCGATGACCGCGCCCGCAAACACTTCGATCCTGCTGCTCTGTTGGATTTCGTCGCGCAGGCGCGCCAGTTCTTCCTGCGGCTTTTCTCCGTTCAGCAAGTAGTGAATGTGCCGCAGATTACCGCCAAGCTCATTCTCTTTCTCCACCAGATACACACCGGATCCCTGGCGCGCCAGCGTCAAAGCGGCGGTCATGCCAGCAAGCCCGCCACCGATGACCAGGGCGGATTTCTGGATGTTGATCTTCTGTCGCTGGAGCGGCTGTAACAGTCGAGACTTGGCCACCGCCATCCTGAGCAGATCTTTTGACTTTTGGGTGGCCCTTTCCGGCTCATGCATATGGACCCAAGAACACTGATCCCGGATATTGGCCATCTCAAAGAGATACGGATTGAGTCCAGCCTCGGCGATGGTGTTGCGGAAAAGCGGCTCATGGGTTCGCGGTGTGCAGGAGGCCACCACCACGCGATTCAAACCGTGTTCGGCGATCTGGTCCTTGATCCGATCCTGAGCATCGTTGGAGCAGGTATAAAGATTGTTCTCCGCATATACGACATTGGGCAGCGTTTTTGCATAGTCCACAACGTCCGGGACATTCACCACTCCGGCGATGTTGGTCCCACAGTGACAGACAAAGACTCCGATGCGAGGGTCCTGTCCCGTCACATCTCTTTCCGGCGGGTAGACCTTGGGCGTGATCTGCGTTCCCCTGGCATCCTTCAAAAGCGAGAGCACCTCCGCTGCCGCTGCCGAGGCCTGCATCACGGTTTCCGGAATGTCCTTGGGCTCTACAAATGGACCGGCGACATAGATTCCTTCACGCGACGACTCCGCCGGCTTGAATGTGGTGGTTCCACAGAAATTGAATTCGTTGAGCGATATTCCGAAGCGATCAGCAAGAGCCTTAACTTCCTTCGGCGGCTGCATGCCTACCGACAGGATGACCAGGTCATACTCCTGGGATAGCTTTCTGTCATTTTCGCCCAGATACTGAACAATCAAGTTTCGACTGCCAGGGGCTTCCTCGATTTTCGGCACGCGAGAACGGATATACCGCACGCCCAGGTCTTGCGCCCTGTGGTAATACTGCTCGAAGCCCTTGCCAAAGGCGCGCAGGTCCATGAAGAAGATGTCGCATTGCAGACCTTCTCCCAGATGCTCTTTGGCGATGATGGCTTCCTTGGTGGCATACATACAGCAGACGGACGAACAGTAGTCGCGGTCGACCTCCCGCGATCCAACGCACTGCAGGAAGGCGATCCGCTTAGGTTCCTGGCGGTCGAAGGGCCGGAGCACATGCCCAGAGTATGGACCCGAGGCGGACAGAATCCGCTCGAACTCCAGGGCCGTGAGCACATTGGGGAAGCGGCCATAACCCAGATCTTTCTTTAGCCGAGCGTCGAAGATCTCGTATCCCGGCGCGAGGACGACGGCGCCTACGTTCAACTCGCGAGTCTCAGCTATCTGCGTGTAGTCGATCGCATTGGCCTGGCACGCTGTCGAGCAGATGTGGCAATCGCAGCAGACCCCGCACTCGAGGCAGCGCTTCGCCTCGGCGATCGCCTGCCCAGGCGTGTAGCCAATGTCAACTTCGTCGAAGCTCTGGCTCCGGGTTGCCGGGTCGAGTGAGGGTACGGGTATTTGCCTCTGCATCAGCACGCCAGCCGTGTCCACGGCGTACTCGGTGTGATACGGTCCTTCCAGTTCTCGCCCCGCGCGAACGTCCTGGCCGTTGAGCCAGCGGTCGATAGAGTTGGCAGCCTTTTTCCCGGCGAGCATCGCCGTGACCACTACGTCGGGACCGGTTACGCAATCCCCACCAGCGAATACACCGGGCAGTTCTGTTGCCAGCGTCAGGGGATCGGCATGGAGCGTTCCCCATTTGGTGGTTGCCAGACCCAGCCGTGCCCCCAGCGCATTCACGTCAGGGACTTGTCCAATCGTGGCTACGACAGCGTCGCAGGAAATGACAAACTCCGAACCTGGAATCGGCTCGGGAGCCGGCCGTCCGCTGGCATCGGGACGACCGAGCTTCATCTTCGTGCACTCCAGGCCGGCGACGCGTCCGCCAGGGCCGGCCTGGAATGACTTGGGCGCGGCCAGAAACATCAACTCGACGCCTTCACGCTCAGCGTCCTCGATCTCACGATGGTCGGCGGGCATTTCGGCGCGCGTGCGGCGATAGACGATGGTTACCTTCTCAGCTCCGCAACGAAGAGCTGTGCGCGCGGCGTCGAGAGCGGAATTTCCGCCGCCAATCACCAGCACGCGGCGGCCGGGCAATCTCGGCCCCTCAACGTTGACGTGGCGCAGGAACTCGATTCCACCGGTAACACCCGACATGCTCTCGCCGGGAATGCCGAGTCTCCGCTCGACGTGAGCCCCAATCGCGATGAATACCGCAGCGTAGCTCTTCCGTAGTTCCTCCAGCGTGACCCCACTGCCCACGGGCGTGTCCAGCACAATCTCGATGCCCAGCGCCCGCAGCCGATCCAGTTCAGCGTTCAATAAAGGTCGTGGAAGCCGGAACGAGGGAATACCCACTGCCAGCATCCCGCCCGCAACCGGCAGCGCTTCGAAGATCGTCGCACCGTAGCCGTGTTGCCGGAGATGATAGGCACAGAGGAGGCCGGCGGGACCAGAGCCGATAATGGCAATCTTCTCCTGACGTTCGGGCACCGTCGGTTGCGGCAGCTTGTAATCGGAAATGCGGTCGGTAATAAAGCGCTTCAACGCCGGCAAGTTAACTGCATCGTCCACGCTAGTGCGGGTGCAGGCGGCAGTGCAGGGATGCGTGCAGATCCGGCCGCAGATCGACGGAATCGGGTTGTCTCGCAGAATGACCTGCAGCGCCTCGTCGAAACGACCTTGCGCAATCAGAGTCACGTAGCCTTGTCCGCTTTGATGGATGGGGCATGCGGCCTCGCACGGTGGGTTCCCGCGGCGCGTAATGGTGAAGATGTTGGGGACGGCTTGCGGGAACGGGCGGTAGATTGCCTTCCGCTCTCCCAGCCCCTGATCGAACTCCGACGATAACGTTACTGGACACTCCGTCGTGCAGGCGCCGCAGCCCGTGCATTTCGACGTGATCACAAAGCGTGGTTGCTGCTTGATGCGGACGGTGAAATTCCCCGGCTGCCCATCGACGTGTTCCACCTCACTCAAGGTGAGAATATCGATGTCCTTGTGCCTGCCGATCTCGACCAGACGCGGCGCCATGGTGCACATTGCGCAATCGTTGGTGGGGAATGTTTTGTCGAGCTGCGCCATGACCCCGCCAATGGCAGGGCCACGCTCGGACAAATACACCTTGATGCCGCCGTTGGCGAGATCGAGGGCCGCTTGCATGCCTCCGATGCCGCCTCCTACGACCAGGGCTGCGCCCACTGGAGGAGTTTGGGAATCCTTAGACGGCATGGGAAACAACCTCCTCTGCCGGTGCCTGTCCGGCTCTCTGTCTGACCGCCAGGAAAAACAGGGCCAGCGGTCGGTAGACCATGTGAGACCACTTCCCGAACGACATCTCCACCAGCAGCATGGGCGTGGCGATCATGATGTGCACGGCGTACATGAGGTGACAGGTCAGCGCAAAGCCGGCATAGCGGAAAATGTGTGCCGCCAGACCGCTGAGCACGGTCAACACAAGCAGGACCGGAAAGGCAAGGTCCGGAAACCGCGTTTCTTTGTAGATCTCCTTCTGCGCCCGCAGCCGGCCTAAGAAAATTTCTCCCATGCCATAAAGGATGAGGCCCGTCGCAAGGTATCCGAGCCATCGCTGGGGGTTGTAGAAGGGATAAAGGTTGTCAGTTTGAAACCACCTTAGGCCGAGTACCTTGATCGTGAGCATCATCACTGTGCCCAAAGCCAGTCCCCAATGGCCAAGCCAGCGCCCTCGGTCTGGGCACTTGCGCATCAGGGAATGAGTCATCGACTGGTAGACATAAGTCCAGAACTCAGCCACGTAGGTGGAAAATGGGATGCTCGCCCGCTCCTCTGCACTCATCGTGAGCCGCCAGATGCGCAAGACACGCGACAGCAATAGCAACAGCGGAAGCAGGGTCACCGTTAGCGTGTAGTAGATGATGAGCGGGAACATGTGATTCAGTCCCATCGGTGTGGTGACAAATCCCCCAACCGGCATCTTCACGTACCACAAGTGATAGCCAAGGATCAGCAGGAAGGTGAGTGCCGCGACGAAGACTAACGAGCCGATGTACCACGCCGTAGACTGGAGCAGCTTGGGAGCGATGCCCGTCCAGTCGTATTGCGCGCTAAGAAAGCGCCGCAGTGTAAGCATGGAGATTCTGGGCTCCGCTTGACGCGGACAGGCGACCGAACAGTCGCCGCAGTCGTGGCAGACCCAGGGGTCCAGGCTTTGGACGAGCGGCTGCCTTAGTCCCAGCAGCGCGTAGCGAATGCTCTTGCGGGGAAAGGTCGCGGAATCGTCGACCAGGTCACAGGTCAGCGTGCAACTCCCGCACTGATAGCAGCCCGTGGGGTCGAACTTCCCATACCGCCGGATGTCGGCTAACAATGTTGGATCACAGACTGGAAGTGCTTCTGCTGCTGCCATAAACCACCTGCTTGCAGAGGGTGCGGTTATTGCGTCGTCACCACAACGTTGCTCACTAGTCTCCGCGTGTAGACCAGAAATTGTGCTTCTTCTTCGGTCACCCATATCTCAAACTTGTCGTTGCGATACGCCTCTCCCGCCGCGCAGGCTTCGTTCCGGGTGGGATAGAGGCGTCCGTCCCACATGAACTTTTTCCCATCATGGATGAGGGAGATATTTGTGGTCATAGATTTGAGCTCCTCTGCGCGTTGGCTTGGCAAACGTCGCCTCGCGGCGCTGCCGTGCGGAGGAAATACTCGTGGACAAGCCATTCCGCCGCTTCCGGCACGGCGCCGCTGACGGCTTTCGACAAACCTTGAGAGATCTCTTCCGGCAGTGGTCCGGTCTGGCAGGCCAGCACCCGCACTTCGACTCCGCAGCTTTCCTGCAGCTCGCGCAGCAGGTTGGACGTGGGCAACTGATGCATCGAGACATCGTCGAGTTTGACTGGGGGAATCTCGGCAGGAGCTTGCGCACGCCCGTGCCTGTGTCCAGCAAGCAGACCTCTTCGGGCACTCGGTAGTGTGTTTCGACATAGTCAACTACCGCGCACCCGAAGCCGTCATCGCCAAACAGAATATTCCCGCAGCCGAGCACCAGTGTCGGCTTCCGGCAGAACTCGGGAAGATCGGAGGAATCGATTTCCCACGTGGTTTGGTCGATTGCGATCATGCAAGTGACTTCGCTTACTGTCGGTTTCGGTAGAGCCAGCCTTCAGGCTGGCGTTGATATCGGCCTTACCAAGCTGGCCTGCTGTGGTCATCTTCGATGACCACAGCAGGCCGAGCCATTTGATTGCCGGCGAACGCGGCGCTGAAGCGCCGCTCAACCTAGTTGGCAAGCGTGTCCAGCAATTTGCCGTCCGCGTCAAAGATATCCAGCTTGACCGACAACTTTCCGTCCAGCCGATGGGTGGCGCAGGACAAGCATGGATCGTAGGCACGGATCGACATTTCCACTGTGTTCAGCACTCCCTGGTCGTACACGCCGTCATGGATCAAACTCTTGGCGGCCTGTGTGACCGACATGTTGATAGGAGCGTTGTTGTGGGTGGTGCCCACAATCAGGTTGACGTTGGTGATCAGGCCGTCGGCATCGGTGGTGTAGTCGTGAATAAGCGTGCCGCGCGGCGCTTCAGTAACGCCTACGCCTCGCGCTGCCCGCGGCGTGACCTTCACCCGAGTCTCCGTGCTGATGATGTCGGGATCGTCCAACAACCGGATGGCGTTTTCGGCGTTGTAGAGAAGTTCGATCAGCCGCGCCCAGTGATAGAGCAACGTGAGCTGTGCGGGCCGTCCGAACTTCGCGCGAAACTCTTCCAATTCGGCCTGAGCCAGCGGCGTATCGATAAAATCGCAGACGTTGATGCGTGCCAGCGTGTTGGCGCGATACACGCCCTTGGGATTGTCGATATCCATGGAGAAACCCTCGCCCCACTGTTTGGCGTAGGGGAACTTCAGGTAGCTCCAAGGTTCGATGTGCTCGGAGATGAACTCCGTGTAGCGATCATACGGAAAGTTCTGATAGGAGCCTGCGGGCGTCATAAGGCGAAGATGCCCATCGTAGAGATTGAGCGCGCCGTTTTCCTTGACGGTGCCGATGAAACCGGTAGTGATTACTCCCAGCGACTTCACGACGTCGAGGTATTTAGGGAAGACGTTTTCCTTGGCGAATGCAATGGAGAACTTGGCGAGTTCCAGCGCCTCATCGGCCTGCTTGCGCAATTGGTCGCGCTCGGCAGGAGCCAATGGCTTGCTGAATCCGCCAGGGACGGCAGCTTGGGGATGGATCGCCTTGCCCGCCAGGACCTCCAGCATCTTGGCGCACATATGGCGCACCTTCACCACTTGTCTGGCAATGTCGGGAGCTGCCTGCAACACGCCGATGACATTGCGGACCGAATAAGGCGCATCCGGCCCCAGCAGGAAGTCGGCACCCGCCAGGAAGTAGAAGTGCAGGATGTGCTCTTCCATGAAGGCAATGCTGTTGCACAGCTCGCGCAACTTCTTGCCGGCCGGGGGCGGCTCGACTCCAAAAACCGCGTCGCAAGCCTTGGCCGAGGCCAGGTGATGCGACCACGGGCACACTCCGCAAATGCGCGGTGTGATGCGCGGCAGATCTTCTACCGGACGACCCAGGCAGAATTTCTCGAAGCCGCGCAGTTCAATGACGTTCACCCGGGCGGTATCCACGTTGCCGGCATCGTTGAGCTGAATGGTTATCTTGGCGTGGCCCTCGATGCGGGTGACAGGTTGAATGACCAGTGTCTTTGACATGGATCACCTCCGGGGCAGCGGCCGCA
>JBEKTC010000184.1:0-17953 GCA_049516475.1 Candidatus Korobacteraceae bacterium
CGCACCGGTGGTCATGCTCCCACATTGTAGGACTGCTCCCGCGGGGAGATTGAACGCTGTGTTGGCGGGCACACTCGCCGAACCGAGTTTGCATTCGCAAGTGGCGCCGGTGAGCGCGACGATGGCGCTCTCCGCGAATTCCAGGGTTGCGCCGAGCAGCGTCATCTCCAACGCGGGAGCGTTCTCGTCGTTGCCCACCAGAAGATTGGCAATACGGAACGACAGCGGATCGGCAGCGCCGCCGTGAGAGATGCCGAGATGCGCGTAACCGTAACGTCCCAGGTCTTGTACGGTGGTGAAGAACCCCGGCTTTGCAACCCGAATCGTCATCTGAGCGGAGCCTCCGCAGCCCGCTGCATGTCTTCGAAGGTCGCGCGATCAATGGGAGAGAATTTCATTTTGTCGCCCGGGTGCAGGCGAGTTGGAGGTGTTGCTTCAGGATCGAACATACGCACAGGGGTTCGTCCGATCAGCCTCCATCCTCCAGGAGAGTCAACCGGATAGATTCCCGTTTGATTGCCGGCGATCCCAACACTTCCGCCGGCAATGGATGGCCGGGGAGTCGCAAGCCGGGGTGTGTGCAGAACCTCCGGCAACCCACCCAGGTACACGAACCCCGGAGAGAATCCGAGGAAATATACGAGATACGTTGGGGAAGAATGTTGTCGGACAACCTCATCCAGTGAAAGCCCGGCGTGCTGCGCGACATCCAATAAATCGGGACCAAACTCGATGTCATAACATATCGGAATGGTGACCACGTTGGCGCGCGTGTCGACCACTGTATCGCGGGCGAGTGCAAATTGTTGAACAACCAAGTTCAGCTCGTCGTGGGTTAATCGCAGAGGATCGAAATCGATGAGCAACGACGCGTAACCCGGATGCAGGTTGCGGATCCGTGGATCATGCCAGGACTGGAATGCATGAAACAGCGACATCACGCGCTGGTGAAGCGCAATTGAGATTTCATTTCCGAAGACAACCAACAAAGACGAGTCGCTCGCAGGAATGATATTCACAGGGTTTCGCACCCCCTCGCGCGATTTGCATGTTCTTTTCGCAAAACATATTCTAGGCGCTTCGCATGGAGGGAGCTTTAGCATGACGCAGTTTCGACGTGCGCCGGTTTGGGCTTGGCTGGCATTTATATCAGCGATGTTCCTCCTGGTAACGCCGGCGATGGCGCAGGCGCCGCAGTCCTCGCCGTCGTCAGTTGGGCGAAATCCTGGCCTGCCGAGCGAAACCCCATCCACGTTTACGCCGGTCACCAGCAGCTTCGACTACGAGAAGCGTGAGGTGATGATCCCCATGCGTGACGGCGTGAAACTTCATGCTGTGATCGTCATCCCCAAGGGTGCGAAGAACGCTCCCATCCTGTTGACGCGTACACCTTACAACGCGGAGGAACAGGTCAGCCACAACCCAAGCTCACACCTCGCGCGGATCTCTGGCAATTCGGCGGACGTGATCGTGGAAGGCGGCTACATACGCGTTATCGAAGACGTGCGCGGCAAGTATGGCTCCCAGGGCGATTACGTGATGACCCGTCCATTGCGCGGCCCGCTGAATTCTACGCCGGTCGACCACGCGACCGACACCTACGACACCATCGACTGGCTGGTGAAGAATGTCCCGGAAAGCAACGGCAAGGTCGGCGTGCTGGGGGTCTCATACGGCGGCTTTACCACGCTGATGGCGATGTTTCATCCCCACCCTGCGCTCAAGGTAGTTGTGCCGATGAATCCCATGGTCGACGGCTGGATGGGAGATGACTGGTTCCACTACGGCGCGTTTCGCGAGCAGATGCTGAGCTACATTTATGAGCAGGAAGCTTCGCGCTCCAACAGTTTCAAGTGGTGGAGCAGCTACGCCGACGATTACGATGCCTTTCTGGCGGCCGGTTCGGCGGGTGAGATGGGCCGCAGTCATGCTTTGGAGCAAACCGGCTTCTGGCGCAAAATCCTCGAGCATCCCAGCTACGACGAATTCTGGCAGGACCAGGCCATCGACCGTCTGCTAGCGGCAGAACCGCTGCAGGTTCCGGTGATGCTGGTGGACAGCCTTTGGGACCAGGAAGACATCTATGGCGCACTGGCCGTCTACCGCGCCATCAAGCCCAAGGATACGCAGAATGACAAAGTCTTCCTCGTGCTTGGTCCATGGCACCATGGACAGGAGTTCGGGGACGGTAGCAGCCTGGGCGCAATAGACTTCGGCAGCAACACTGCTCTGGAATTTCGGCGACAGATTCTGGCGCCGTTCCTGGCGCACTATCTTAAGGATGACGCTCCGAAGCCGGACATCGCTCCGGTGATGGCGTACGAGACCGGGACGAATAAGTGGCTGCGGCTGCCGGCATGGCCCGCCGGATGTCCGAGCGGCTGCTCCATCACTCCCACGCCGCTTTACCTTGAGCCTGGATTGAAACTCGGGTTCACTGCACCACCAGCAGGGAACGCGGCATACGAAGAATATGTCTCCGATCCAGCGAAGCCCGTGCCTTATCGCACGCGTCCCGTGCAGCCGTTTGGATACGGCCAGGGTTCGACATGGTCGATTTGGCTGGTAGATGACCAGCGCGAACCTGCCACAAGACCCGACGTGCTGTCGTTCGTGTCTGACACATTGGCGGCTCCGGTGAAGATTGCGGGCCAGCCCATGGCCCATCTTGTCGCCTCGACCAGCGGGACGGACTCAGATTGGGTGGTGAAGCTGATCGATGTTTATCCCGACGAAGCCGCCGGCGACCCAAAGCTGGGCGGATATCAGTTGATGATCTCGGCTGACATCTTTCGCGGCCGCTATCGGGAGAGCTTCGCCACCGCGAAGGCGATCACGCCTGACACGGCTTTGCTTTATCAGTTTGCGCTGCCCACGGCGGACCATGTCTTCCTGCCCGGGCACAGAATAATGGTGCAGATTCAGTCGAGCTGGTTCCCGCTTTATGATCGCAATCCGCAGACCTTCGTCCCCAGCATCTTCTGGGCGAAACCAGCGGACTATAAACCAGCGGTGCAACGGATCTTCCACGCGCCGGGACGGGAGAGCTTTGTCGAGCTACCGCTGGTAACAACGGGGCAGTAGGCCGGGAGCGCGTGAAGAATCCGGCACTGCTCACCAGGAAGAGATGTGAATTTGCTCTCGAACATCTCTGTGTACATGATCTGCTACTTGGCGTCGTGAGATTGGCGGACGATAATCAGTTATCGGGTGACGATAGATGATCGGACTGTGAAAACTATTTTCGAGAAATCTATCGTGCATCAGGCGAAAGCAGTTGCAGTGATCTTACCGGCAGAGAAGTGCTCAGCATCGACACGAACGCCGGTGTGTTAAATTGAATCTGTTGGCAGAGAATTGACTCTAATAAGTAGATAACTATGGCGGGAAGCTCTCGTACAACCTTTACTAAGCGACAGAAAGAACGGGCGCGCCAGGAAAAGCGGGCTGAAAAAGCGCAGCGTAAAGCACAGCGCAAACAGCCTGGCGATCCTGAGGCCGTTACGGTGGAGACCCAGCCCGTCGCTGATTTGACCGTCACGCACGATGAAGACGGCCAGCCGCAAGGTTTCGATTTTCACGATTTCGGGAAGTAACGCATAGTATCCAAGTTGGTGCATCGGCATCATTTTCCGGCGCACTGTGATAGAGTAACAAGTAGACGCTTATTGGCTACGGCCGCTTGCAAGCGACATCCGATCCGCACTTCGATCCGATTTCCCGCCTTTCCTGCTTCCGTTTCAGTTTCAGCGCCGAATAAAACTAGAGTGGCTTCAGTTGTATCTTCGCGACTCGCCCGCCACGGACTACTCCAACGAGTGCACAAAGCACCCGTGTGGTATCCCGATAACGGCGGACCACCTCGCGAGACGCCTCTCCAAGAAAGAAAAAATCGTTTGACACAATTTAAAGACATGCCCCTGTCTGCTGGGCTCCAGCAGAAGCTGGCACATTCGCATTTCACTACCCCGACGCCGGTCCAGGCGTCCGCTATACCCCCCGCGCTGGAAGGTAAAGACGTACTCGCCACGGCGCAAACCGGCACCGGCAAGACGCTGGCTTTTCTGATCCCGATCATCGAACGCCTGGCAGCTCAGCCTCCAGCGCGGCAGGTATCGGCTTTGATCCTGGTGCCCACGCGTGAGCTGGCCATGCAGGTCCATGAGCAGTACGAAAAACTGCGCGAGCGCAAATCCATTCCCGCCGCGCTGGTCATTGGCGGCATGAGCGAGCAGCGTCAGATCCAGGCAATCCGCAAGGGCGCCGACGTGGTTGTCGCCACGCCCGGACGTTTGGAAGATTATCTTCGCCGCAAGCTGGTGAATCTGGAACACGTAAAGATATTAGTTCTTGATGAATCCGACCGCATGCTGGACATGGGCTTCCTGCCGGCTATTCGCCGCATTGCCGCAGCGTTGCCGCGGCAGCGCCAGACGCTGTGCTTCTCGGCCACGTTGGAAGCTTCAGTGGCGCACCTGGTGAACGACTACATGAACAAGCCACTGCGTGTGGCGCTGGGTTCCATCTCCAAGCCGGCCGACACGGTCGAACTGCAGGCTTTCGAAGTGCCGCAAGTGGACAAGTCTGAGCTGCTGCGCCAGCTTCTCTATGCAGAGAAGGGACAGACGCTGATCTTCGCGCGCACCAAGCACGGAACCGAGCGCCTAGCCAAGAACCTGGTGCGGGACGGTTTCACGGCGGCAATGATCCACGGCGACCGCAGCCAATCCCAGCGGACCGGCGCGCTTAGCGGATTCGAAGAAGGCAAGTTCCAGGTGCTGGTGGCCACCGACGTGGCCTCCCGCGGGATCCACGTCAACAATGTTGCGCACGTCATCAATTATGATTTGCCGCAAATTCCCGAAGACTTCATTCACCGCGTGGGACGTACCGGACGCATGGGCTTGACGGGGCGAGCATCGACGCTGGTATCGGGCGCGGAGATTGCCGAATTGCGTTCGATTGAACGCGCGCTCAAGCTGAAGATCGTGCGCAAGCAGTTCAGCTCCAGCGGACGAATTTCGGGACCCGCGATACAGAACACGCTGCAGACGCGTACCCTCTCCCGCATGAAGGGCGAAGTTTTCTCGTAACAGGCGAAGTTCAATAACGCGTATAATGGAGTCATCTCGCCACTTCCGAGACGGCTCCATTTACCCTTCTTGCCAACCGCAAGAAGCACAGTCTTTAGCCCAACTTACCCGCGCTCTCCTTTGATAGTGCACCGAGAGTCCCTCTTGAGAACGGCAGCCCGCTCCGTAAGCTGCTCTGCACGCGAGGTCACCCGAGATGAACGTGGGCCATCGGCCGTTGGCAACGAAACCACCGAGCAATATAACCATTCTCTTGATGGACACGAACTCCGAAAGGCGCGCGCTGCGCAGGAAGGTACTTGCGCTGCATGGAGTGGAAGTCGTGGGCGCATGCGATCTGCTTGAGGCCAGTTCTATCTGGCACCGCGACCGCTACGACATGGTGCTGATGGACATTCGCGCGGACCACCACGGCTGCCTATCCTGGCGCGATGAGATTAAGAAGGAAAGTCCTGAACAGATGGTGGCGTTCCTGGTGGGAGGACCAAAATATGTCGATGTGGCGCCCTTGGCGAACTCTTATGTCGCTGAAGAACACGGTTTGCGGTGGGGAGATTCCATGCGCAGCGCAATCCGCAAGAGTTGCGACCTGCTACCCCAACGAAACGGTTTCGTAGAAGCCGGCTGGCGCATCGCAGCCGCGAGGAAGATCAACCGGGCACCGGCGAACAATTCGGAGCGACCGTCCCCTGCGGACATCGGCCTTGAAGTCGCCATCATTGCGGAGTCCGCCGATCACCAACCGCTGGCGGCACTCGTGGGATGAGCGGCGATGATAGCCGTTGAATCTCGGGGAACATTCGCGACA
Source organism: Candidatus Korobacteraceae bacterium (assembly GCA_049516475.1). Classification (GTDB taxonomy): domain Bacteria; phylum Acidobacteriota; class Terriglobia; order Terriglobales; family Acidobacteriaceae; genus Bog-257. The sequence continues at coordinate 5,902 of JBEKTC010000184.1, forward strand.
GCCAGCCCGTCGGAGAGAAATGGAGAAAGCATGAAAGCCGAGACACCAGCCAAGGTCTGCAACCCGGTTCCACTCGAGAAGATTCTTACCAGCGCGGTGGTGCTTAACTGGGATGCGCTGGCGCCCGGATCGACTACCGGCATCGTCAAGGTTGAATATCACATTGGAATGGACGGCGCCGTTGAGTCTCTGAAACTGTGGGCCAGCGCTCGCGAGTACTGGAGCCTGGTCTGCGACTACTCGACGCATCTGGGTTGGTCAGATGGACCACGCTTCTCCAACGGCTACCACTCCCATCGTCTAGGCAGGCTGTTGCAGTCGATCATGCTGAATCAAAACCTATTCCGTCACGATTGCGGCTCCAATACCAACGCGACACTTGAGATCGGAGCTCCTGGCGCGGAGCAGATTACGTCTGCGACTCTGCAACTTAGCGAGGCCTTCCCGCCGCCGTTGCCACGGACGACTGCTGCCACGCGAAATGCGGCCGCTGTAGAAGTGAGAACGGAGCAAGCTCCGGCAGTCTGAGAAGTCTGACTCCATGCTGAAAACCCACAAACGCGCGCTGTCCGATATCAAGTCTGCTCAACAACGAGTGGAGAAAGCGACCGAAGAGCGCGATAAGATGAAGGCCAAGTTGAAGAAGGCCCAGGAGCGACTGGCCCTGGAGAAGGAACGCCTCAGGAGAAGCCAGGAGCAACTGGAAAGCTAGAATCCTTCGCCTCCTCGCCAAGCGCGCCGCCGATAGCCCACCATAGATATTATTGCAACCCAGCCAATCGGCTTCTGCTAGCATTTCTGCGTTATGGCAACCCTCAAGCGTGTTTCAGTTTTACTCTGCAGCTTCTTCCTGACCATCCCCATCCACGCGCAAACACCAGCGCAAGTCATCGTGCTGCACGCGGCACGGTTGCTCGACGTCGAAAGTGGAACGATCGTCAGTCCAGGTGAAGTGCTCGTCCGAGGCGAGCGAATTGCCGAGGCTGGGCCGAAGGTCAGCCGTCCTTCCGGGGCGGAGGTCGTTGACTTGGGCGACGTGACGCTGATGCCGGGAATGATTGATGCGCATGTTCACTTGTTTTTGCATCCCGGTGCGGAAGACTTGCAGACGGTGGAAGAATCGGTACCGCAGCGCACGATCCTGGCAACACTGGCAGCGAAAGCTGACCTCACGGCCGGTTTCACCGCCGAGCGCGACATGGGAACGGAGGGTGCCGGATCTGCCGACACCGCGGTGCGTAACGCCATCAACGCTGGGCTGATTCCAGGTCCGCGGCTGCGCATCAGCGGTAATGCCATCGACATTCTGGGCGGTCACGAAGACGCCAACAAATTCAATCCGGCGCAGCGCGTGCTGTCGAATGCCGATTATGCCAACAGCGCGGAGCAGATTGTCGAGGTGATGCGCGAGCAGGCCAAGCAAGGCGCGGACTTCACGAAGATTTACGAGACGGGAAGAGATTCGCTGGTCAACGGCAGACTGACTACGCCCTACCAGTACAGCGAGGCGGAACTCGCTGCTGCCGTCGCCGAAGCGGCACGAACAGGAAGACGGGTGGCAGTCCACGCCACAGGCGATCCAGGCGCGCTGTATGCGGCGCAGGCGGGAGTGGAATCGGTGGACCACGCCTTTCAACTTAGCGACGAGACAATGCGTATCATGCGCGAGAAAGGCATTCCCGCTGTTCCGACATTTACCATCGTGGAGTACTTCGCCGAACATGCGGCTACTCCGGCGGCTGGTGATCGCGAACGCAAGATGCAGGAGTTGCACGCCGCGGAATTCAAGAAGCAGTTAGCGGCGGGTGTGCCAATGGCGGTCGGCTCCGATGTCGGTCCGTTTCCGCATGGCACGCAGGCGCGGGAATTCGAGCTGATGGTGCAGTACGGAATGAGCCCGGTCGCGACTTTGCAGGCGGACCTGATCAACGGTGCGAAACTGCTTGGCTGGGAAGGTCAGATCGGGGCGCTCAAGCCGGGCTACTTCGCCGATGTGATCGCAGTGCCGGGCGATCCGACCAAAGACATCAGCGTGCTGAAGCAAGTCAGCTTTGTGATGAAGGGCGGAGTGGTGTATCGGAAATAACAGGTTACGAGCTGCTCTTGACGGTCTCGCTGGCGGATTTGGTGAAGACGATCTCCGCGACTAGCAGGATTGCTCCGACGACGATGGCACTGTCGGCGACATTGAAGGCCGGCCAGTGATAGCTCCCTACGTAGAAGTCCAGGAAGTCCACTACGTGGCCGCTGACGATCCGGTCCCACAAATTGCCCATCGCGCCGCCGAGGATCAACGACAAGCCGATGGTGGTCGTGCTTAGCGAGTGGCTGTTCTTCCACAAGAGAGCGGAAACAACGACCAGAGCCAGGATGGAGAAGCTCACCAAGGCTCCAACCTTCCATTGAACTGAAGACTCGGCAAACAATCCAAAAGCAGCACCGGTATTCTGCACATGGGTCAGGCGCAGGAAGCCGGGGATGACCACGACGCTGTCGTGCAAGGCAATGTTGCTGGCGATAGCCCATTTGGCAATCCGGTCGAGCAGCAATACGATGACGGCGATGAAGAAGAAATATTTGCGCATAGCTGACTGTTGCTGTGGGTCCAGCGTCATGCCCCGTACCTTTATGTTAGACGCTACGGGACGCCGAAGGAAGCGGCGAAGGCTCGAGTGCCGTCCCTACGGTGTCTGTGTCGTGGCTGTGCCGCCGCTCGGCGGCTCAATTGTTTTTCCCACTTCACCGCGGGCTCACGCCCGCGGCTAACACAAATGTCGCCGCTGCGCGGCTAGGTCCTGAGCTTGATCCGGCCCGTCACCGAAACGTAACTCCGACACTCGCTAACTCTTGCTGATCACGCTTTCGCCGTGGCTTCGATTTCTGCCAGCACGGCGCTGCAACGCTCGCAGACCGTGGGATATGACGGATCTTCGCCCACGTGAGTCGAATAGTTCCAGCAACGCTCGCACTTCTGGCCCGGCGCTTTGCTGACCTCGATCGTCAGGCCGGTGTCACCGTTGGTTGCGGGCGCTTTCGCCAGGACGACATCCGAAACGATGAACAGAAATCGCAATTGGTCGCGATAGCGCTCCAGCAGGGGATAAATGCTCGCCGGCGCAGCCAGGAGGACTTGCGCTTCCAGGCCGCTGCCGATGCGCTTCTCGGCGCGCGCGGCCTCCAGGACCTTCAGTGCCTCATCGCGAATCGAAAGCAACGTCTGCCAGTCGCTCTCCATCGCCGCCGTATCGAAGCCATCGGGCACGGAACCCGTGAGGTCTTGCGGGGCAGGGAAGAGCTCAAGGTGAACGCTCTCCGGGCGACCCGAGGTCGCCGGCAGGAAAGTCCACACCTCGTCGGCGGTGAAGCTCATCACGGGAGCGAGTAAGCGAACCAGAGCAGCCGGTCCTTGAGCACGTCGAAATAGATCGCACTCAAGTCAACGATGCAAAAGTCCTTCAGCCGCTGATAGAGCCGATGGAAGGTGAAGTTGTCGTAGTGCTCGCGAACATCCTTCGTAACTTCCGCTGCGCGCAGCAGGATGTACTGGTCCAGCGGATGCATGTCGGCGAACGGGACAACGTCACGAGCGGGGTCGAAGTCGGCAAGATTGCCGAGGATGTAGCGAAACGTATTGCGGATCTTGCGGTAGCTCTCGGCGATGCGCTGCATCAACTCGTCGGAGCCCATTACGTCCTCGCGGAAGTCGACGGAGGCGACCCACAGGCGAACAATCTCGGCACCCAGCTTGTCGGCGATTTCGACCGGGTCGACGGTGTTGCCCAGCGACTTCGACATAGCGCGGCCCTGGGGATCGAGCGTCCATCCTGCCGTGACCGCGCTGCGATACGGCGCCGCACCTTTGGCCGCGACCGCGCAGAGCAGGGAAGACTGGAACCAGCCGCGATGCTGGTCGCCGCCCTCCAGATACATGTCGGCAGGCCAGGGAAGTCCCGGCTCACGCCCCAGCACGGCGGCCTGGCTTGATCCCGACTCGAACCACACGTCGACGATGTCCATCTCCTTGCGGAATTTTGTGCCGCCGCATTTGGGGCATTTGGTTCCGGCGGGAAGGATTTCTTCGGCCGAATAGCGATACCAGGCGTCAGCGCCTTCGCGCGAAAAAAGCTCGACTACTGAACGATTTACAGCTTTATCCTTCAAGAATTCGTTGCACTGCTCGCACTGGAACACGGCGATGGGCACGCCCCAGATGCGCTGGCGCGAGATGCACCAGTCGGGACGGCTGGCCACCATGTTCGAGATTCGCTCTTCGCCCCACGCCGGGTCCCACTTCACTTTCTTGATCTCCTCCAGCGCGCGGGTGCGCAGCGTGCGGGCGGCGGAGTCCTGGCTGGGTTCGTCAGGCGCGGACGGCAGTTTTCCTTCCATCGAAATGAACCACTGGTCGGTGGCGCGGAAGATGATGGGATTGTGGCAGCGCCAGCAATGAGGATATGAGTGCTCAATCTTCTCGAACCCCAGCAACACGCCGCGAGCTTTCAGGAGATCGACGATCAGCGGGTTCGCCTTGAAGACCTGCTGCCCCTGATACTCGGACAGACCGTGGCGAATGATGCCGGCGTCGTCCACGTCGCAACGCAAATCGATGCCGTACTTGACGCCGGTGTTGAAGTCGTCGGCGCCGTGGGCCGGGGCGGTGTGAACTGCGCCCGTACCGGTGTCCATGGTGACGTAATCACCCACCACACCGAGGACGCTGCGATCCAGAAACGGATGGGCGAAGGTCGCGTATTCCAGCTTGGCGCCGGGAAACGAGGCAATTTCTTTGGCCTCGCCCAGATTGCACTTCTCGACGGTCTGCTGCGCCAGGGCCTTGGCGACAATGTAGACCCAGTCGCCAGTGTCGAGTGCGACATACTCAGCGTCGGGAGCGAAAGTCACCGCCATAGAGGCCGGCAGCGTCCAAGGCGTCGTCGTCCAGATGATGGTGGCGAGGTTTTTCTTGCCGGTAAGACTTTCGTCGATCTTCGCCGGATCGCTGGTCAGCGGATACCGCACCCAGATGCTGGGACTGGTGTGCATCTCATATTCCACCTCGGCCTCGGCCAGTGCGGTCTTGTCGTGGATGCACCAGTAGACCGACTTCAGTCCCTTGTAGACCAGGCCTTGCTCGTAGCAGCGGTAAAACGTCTCCAGGACCACGCTTTCGTACTGCGGGTCCATGGTGGAGTAGGGCCGTTCCCAGCGGCCGAGCACGCCGAGACGTTTGAACTGCTCGCGCTGAAGATCGAGGTACTTCGTCGCATACTTGCGGCACTCCTCGCGCACCGCGAGCGGATCCATGTCGAGCTTCTTGCGGCCCAACTGGTCGTCCACTTTGATCTCGATGGGCAGGCCGTGGCAATCCCAGCCGGGAACGTAAGGCGCATCGAAGCCGCTCATGCTGCGCGACTTGACGACGAAGTCCTTCAATGTCTTGTTCATCGCCGTGCCCAGATGGATGGGGCCATTGGCGTAGGGCGGACCGTCGTGCAAAACGTAGATCGGCTGTCCCTTGTGGGCCTCGCGGATGCGGTCGTACAGTCGCATCTGGTCCCACCGCTCGAGCATTTTGGGCTCGTTCTTCGGCAGGCTCGCCTTCATGGGGAAGTCGGTCCTGGGCAGATTCAGCGTTGCTTTAAGGTCGAGCGGCACTCCGGGATTCTCCCGCCTGTTGATTACAGAATTGTGAGATTGAGCAGCTATCTATTCATTATAGGGACGTGAAAAATGCCCGTCCATTCTGGGGCCCGCAGCTATCACCTTAACTCTTCGGGGGCAACGAACGTATTGTCGCGGAATCAGCACAACGATGCAGGCTTTGTATATCCGAGCAAACGGGGGTCGCGATTGGGCTTACAGTTTGTTGAAGTATGCCACGAGGTCGGGCGACGTCCAGTCGGTGGCGCCGATGAACTTGCGCACGATCTTGCCATCACGATCAATGATGTAAGTCTCGGGAAACTTAAACGTGCCGTAAACTTCGTTGGTGTTCTGGTGGATGTCGCGTACGGTCAGCAGATCGACGTTGTGGTCGCGCACGAACTGCTTGTAGGCGCCGTCATCCGCGTCCTCGCTGACAGCGAGAACGGTCACCTTGTCGCCAAGCGCCTTTTGCAACTGCACCAGCGAAGGCATCTCTTCCACGCAGGGCGGACACCAGGTGGCCCAGAAGTTCAGCACCACAGGCTTCCCGCGCAAGTGGCTGAGCGCGACTGTACGCTGCGAGTCAGTGATGGTGAAATCGGGAGCGGCATTGCCGATGCGTGGGGGGTGGGAACTATTGCAGCCAATCAGCAGAAACAAACCAACCACGGCAACGAATAAAACGAAACGGTTCACCCTCTTATAATAATTCATCGAATCGTTGATTGGAGCGGGCTGGAGTCACCCTTTCCGGGTAGAAGCATCGATATCTCCCCATGGATAATGCGGCGAAAGTTCCCGAGGTTTCGGTCATCGTCCCCGCGCGGAACGAGGAGGACTGCCTCGCCGATTGCCTGCGGACGCTGGTTGAGCAGCAGGGTGTGACCTGCGAAATCATTGTGGTGGATGACCACTCCACGGACGCGACCGCGGCGATCGCCGCGAAATTTCCGGTGCGCGTGATCGCGGCCGATCCGTTGCCGGCAGGCTGGAGCGGCAAGTGCAATGCCGCCTGGACTGGCGCGCGAATCGCGAAAGGGAACTGGCTGCTATTCACCGACGCCGACACCAAACACGCGCCGGATTCTGTCGCGACGGGATTGCACGAGGCGCGCGAGTTCGACGCCGGGCTGCTGTCGTATTCGCCAAAGCAGGAGGTCCACGGCTTTGCCCAGCGAGCGCTGATGCCGGTGATCTTTGCCGAACTGGCGGCAACCTATCGCCCGAAGGACGTCTGCGATCCGAACTCGCCGGTGGCCGCTGCCAATGGACAGTATCTGCTTATCCGGCGCGAAGTTTACGACGCCATCGGCGGACACGCTGCGGTCGCAGGCAGTGTTCTTGAGGACGTGGCGCTGGCCAGGCGGGTGAAGCGGGCCAGCTACAAGCTGCGCTTTCGCACCGCCGACGTGGTCAGCACTCGTATGTATCGCAGCTTTGCGCAGATGGGGGAGGGCTGGACGAAAAACCTGGCGCTCCTGTTTCCGCATCCGCGATGGCTCGCGTTCAGGAGCCTGCTGGAATTTGGGGTGATCGTAACTTGCGTTGTGGTTGCGATCTGGAATGCTGCCAGCGGCGAGACCAAGGGCGCGGTAGTTGCGTCGGGGCTCGCTGCGGCGTTTGTGGTTTTCTTCCTAGTCCGCGTGCGGCGGGCGCACTTTGACTGGCTCTCGCACAGCCTCGCCATTTTCGGCCTGCCGCTGTTCGCGATGCTGTTGCTGAACTCCGATATCTCACATAAGCAAGGCTCAGTACGTTGGAAAGGACGGGAGTACGGTGTTGGAGTGACAAAGGAACCGCTTTCCGGCGATCCGGAGGTACTAGTCGATCCGCCCGAACCAATAGTGTGATGCTGGAAAGGACAAGAATGTCCAAACTGGCCTTCACGAGCAGTGTTGCCGGTCAGGGAAATGACAGGTAGGCCGGACTTGGGGCCCGGGATGGCCCGTCTTCATAGGCGAGCGATCATGTTTAACATAATATCTGTTATCGGACGTTGTTGATCTCCCGGCCTCGCTATGGCCGACTCGTGCCTAGGGCGCTTTCCTGTGAAATACCGCCATAAATCCATTGAAGCTTGCGGTTCCACCCTTTCCGGCCGCAACGCTCAAAAGGTGAACCACCCGAAGCTGGCGCGTCGAACCGTTGAGCTGCCCCGTGTCGCTGACTTTTCTCGCCGGACCGGTGCTCAACACGACTTGAAGCTTGAGCTCGGCCGCGCCGCAGTTGTCCGCGCTTGCTGCCAGCGGACAGATTTCGGTCTCGACCTTCGCCTCGCCCGCGCCGGTAATCTCCCCGAACTGCATCTGGAGGGTCGCTCCGCTGATCGGTTTTCCCTTGGGCTGGACGTCGATCATGTAGGAGACCGACGACTGTTGTGAAGGCGCGACCCATTTGGCTTCAAACAACATCCCAGGATCGTCGTTATCCGGCGATGTTCCGGGCGTGATGGAGATGGCGCTGCTAGGCAAGCCGCTCGAGCCCTGGTGATAGCGAAAGCTGGAAAACCTGTTTTCCCCGACCGCGCACCCCTGCGTGCCCAGCATTTCGTAGTCTGAAAGCTTGCCTGGGGCGCAATCCGGAACCTGGGCACTGGCCAGCGAAAAGGTCGCCAGCACCAGCAAGGCGAGTGACGCAGCCCTCTTGACCGTGCCGGATGGTTTTCCCGGGATTGTCGCAGCGGCGCGACCGGTTAGAACCAACCAGCATCGCCTGAGACCACGGACCAGCGTTAAAGCTCCCAACTTGCCCATGAACCGGATCCTATGGTGTGACGTGCTTACGCCAAGCACGATACACCCGCGCGGGCCAATCGTCGCGCATATTTGTGATTGCCGAGCGTTGATGAGTGCCGCATTGGGAAAGAGGCTTCGTCGCTCGTTGCATCAACGACGTCACATCAACACCACCTTGGGATGGAACAGCGTTCCCGCTACCCGGCTGGCCAGGCATACCAGCTCCGACTGTCCGGCAAAGACCTTCACCCAGCGCGATCGCGACATCTCCGGCAGGTTGACTGCCCTTCCATGACGGATTTTCGCGAGGTCTTCATCCGTTGCGGTGACCGACGGAATCTCCGGCAGGACGCGCCGCGGATGAATGCAGAGCTCGTCAACCCGGCCTTGGGCGACCGCTTCGGCGATCTGCTCCAGCGTGTGACTCTGCTCGATGGTGAACTCGCCGACGGCGGTCCGGCGCAGGCTCGCCAGATGGGCCCCAATACCCAGCTTCTGCCCAAGCTCGTGCGCCAGGCTCCGGACATAAGTCCCCGCCGACACCCGGCAGTGGAAGTCAGCCAGATCTCCATTTAGACCGGAGATGGTGAACTCCCTAACCTCGACCTCGACCGGCTTCAACTCAACCGGCTGCTTGCGGCGGGCCAGCTTGTAGGCTGGAACTCCCTGAATCTTCTTAGCCGAGAAAGGAGGCGGCGTCTGCTGTATCAGACCGAGAAACCCCGAGCTTGCCGCGACAATTTCTTCAAGCGTTACGTTAACTGTTTGCGGCTCGCCGGCCTGGTCGCCGTCGGCATCATACGTGTCGGTCACAACACCCAGCCTGATTTTGCCTGCGTAAGTCTTTTCAGAGCCGCTGTAGAACTGGCAAAGGCGCGTCATCCGCCCCAGGACGAGCGGAAGCACCCCAGTCGCCATGGGGTCGAGCGTCCCCAAATGGCCAATAGAGCGCTCTCCCATGATGCGCCGGGCCTTGGCTACCACATCGTGGGAGGTCCATCCTGCTGGTTTATCCACTACCATCACGGCGTTGAGCGGCATCCTTCTGCTATCGTGGAGGTTGAAAGGCTAGTTGGTCAAATCGCCGGCCATCGCCTTGGCAAGAGCAACGAAAGGTAGCCGCTTCCCTGCCGCAGCAGGCGTAACCCAGATATGATCCCGCTGAAAGACGATGCACCTCGGATCGGCACGCCCTTCATCAATTACCTGCTGATTGTTCTGAACATATTTGTTTTTCTCTTGTCGCTGGATTGGCGTTATCTGCCGCCGGAGCCGCGGCCGGAGTTTCTTACTCTCTTCGGTCTGGTGCCTGCGCGCTTGACCGTCGTTCTGTTCAATCACGGTTACGTGCCTTGGGACCTTATCTCCGGCCTCGGCATGCGTTACGTTCCCACCACGGAAGCCATCCTGCCATTCTTCACCTCGATGTTTCTGCACGGCGGATGGCTGCACCTCATCTTCAACATGTGGGCGTTGTGGATCTTTGGCGACAACGTGGAAGACTATCTCGGACATTCGCTGTATCTGGTGGTCTATCTGATCTGCGGGGTCGCGGCGGGACTGTTGCATAGCCTGTTCAACATCGGCTCCACGGTCCCCAGCGTTGGCGCCAGCGGAGCCATTGCCGGCGTCATGGGCGCATACTTCGTGCTCTTTCCGCGCGCCCGGGTGCTGACCCTGGTTCCCTTCTTCTTCATATTTTTTATGTGGCTGCCGGCGTGGGTTGTGCTCGGCTACTGGTTCATCGCGCAATTCCTCAGCGGCGCCGCCACCTCGATCGCCGCCCACGGAAGCAACTCCAGCGGCATTGCCTTCTGGGCCCACGTGGGCGGCTTCATTGCCGGAATTTTTCTCATCAAGCTCTTCCCTGCCCGCACCCGGCGCTATCACTACGGGCTGTGAAGATTCCGCTTTTCGCCATTCGCTCCTGGCTGTTAGCTCATAGCAACTAGGTCGCAGGAAGGGACTGCTTTACCTTTAGGTCCGTCGGATTCAATGAGCCAGTAGTGAAAGACGCATTGCTAACAGCTAACGGCTAGTAGCTAATTGCCAAGAGCGAACGGCGAAGGCGAAGGGCGGCGTTACAGCGCCCCACCGGCCGGATCCAGGCTGATCTCCGACGGATTCACATTCGGCGGCAGCAGCACAGCGTAGAGCACGGCCTGCGCCACGCTATCTGCGTCCATCATGTGATGGAACGGCGCGTTCGGCATAATCTGCTCCCAGATGTCGGTCTTGGTTGCACCCGGCATCAGCGCAGTAACGCGAATGCCCCGCGGCATCAGCTCGGCGCGCAGCGACAGCGTGAAGCCCAAAGCACCGGTCTTCGCCGCCGTGTACGCATAGAAGTTTGGGAAAACTTGCTTCGCCGCAGCCGACAGATTGTTGATGATGATTGCGCCGCGTTTCATCAGCGGCAGCGCAGCGCGCGTGCATAGAAACACACCGGTCAGGTTGGTGTCGATCTGTTCGCGCCACATCTCCAGTGAGGTCTGCTCCAGCGGAGTTGCCGGCTGACTGATTCCGGCATTGTTGACGAGGATGTCAAGATGTCCGAACATCGCCTCGACGGTCATAAACAATTCATCAATCGCCAGAGGATCGCGCACATCGCAAACTTTGGGGACAATCAGCGCGGAGTTCCGCTGGGTTGATAAAGAAATCCTGAGGGCGGCGCCGCCAAGTTTTTGTTCATCGCGGCCTGTGATGACGACATGACAGTTCTCAGCTGCGAGCGCCCGCGCGATCGCGAAGCCGATACCACTGCTGCTGCCGGTGACGACCGCGACCTTGCCGTCGAGACGCGGCTCATGCGGCCGCGACTTCGCCGGCTCAACTCTAGGCTTGGCTTTGCTACGGAACGGCGTCTTCTTCGCAGCCATCGCTTAGTGTCCGTTTTCGTTTTTGGTCTGGATCAGGGAGAGAAATTCCTGGCGTGTCTGCTGCGCCCGGAACGCGCCCAGCATCGACGAGGTCACCGTCGCGGAGTGTTGCTTCTCGACGCCGCGCATCATCATGCACAAATGGCGCGCCTCAATGACCACGCCAACGCCCAGCGGCTGGATTACTTTCTGGATGGTTTCAGCGATCTGTACGGTCAGCCGCTCTTGCACCTGCAATCGGCGCGCGAACACTTCAACCAGCCGGGCCACCTTGCTCAGCCCAATCACCCGTCCTTTAGGAATGTAGGCGACGTGCACCTTGCCGAAGAACGGCAGCACGTGATGCTCGCAGAGGCTGAACATCTCGATGTCTTTCACAATGACCATCTCGTCGTAATCGACGCTGAACAGCGCGCCTTGCAACACCTTTTCGGGATCTTCGTGGTAGCCCTTGGTCAGGTCGCGCAGCGCCTTGGCATAGCGCCGGGGAGTGTCGAGCAAACCTTCACGGTCGGGGTCTTCACCTAGGCGGACTAACATCTCGCGCGCCAGCTCTTCAAAACTGGCGCTGGTAAGGGTCGGGGTTTCGATCGTGTCTTTCATTTTTAGCAATTAGCAACTAGCAACTAGCAATTAGCTCTCACTGGCTCGGGTTGCGCTTTGGCTAAATGCCAAATGCTAAGTGCTAACGGCCGCAGTATTCGAAGCTGTTCATCGCGGTCTCTTCCAGCCGCACCTTTTCCAGATGAGCCGCCTTAAAGTTTTGCTTCAAAATGTGGAAGACGGTTT
>JBEKTC010000185.1:0-9228 GCA_049516475.1 Candidatus Korobacteraceae bacterium
AAAAAGGCGCTGCGTTTGCAGCTTTGTCGGCACCTTGCCCGGCCGGAATCCATTGTTTGTGCGATCGCGCATTCTTCCGCGAACATCTTTGGATACGGGCTTGTACGCGCGGACGCCGGCAAGACAAGGGCCGTTCCCGCTCTCGGCGCCGATCAAAAAATAAAACGGGCTGGAGCCGAATTTCGCAAACCTTTCCAGTAGCTCCGTGCCGCCGGAGACGGAACCGGCAATTCGGTAAAGATCAGCCGCCGTGTTTGGATATTCTCCGGGCAACAGTGGTTCCTTGATCCACAGCAAGCACGCCGCATCGGTCGAATCGAATTGGGGTTTGTTTCCGCGAAGGTTGCGCAACCAGTTCAGGATCTGGGCTTCACTCTCGCCGACGACAGACCGAGTCTCGCCGCGCCAGATCCGGACCAAACGGCTCGGGCCACGGGCGACGAGTAGGCTTCTCAATTTCTCCTCTTCCGTCGAAAGCCCGCGATTCCAGTAAGAATAGAATTCGGTCCTGAAATCAGGCTGGTTGGTTCCTGATTCGCAGTCGCATATGAGCCGGTAAGCATCCCGGAGAAGCTCGCCGATCACATCGGCCGGCTGCCGAAACTTCGCTACGGCGCTGCGGCTTAAGAGACATAACAAGCCATCCTTTTCAACATGAGGCCACGTGAGAAGCGGCGGGCGGTCGAGAAGAAAGAAGTGCGGGAGGGAAAACGGAAACTGCTGATCTACGCAGACATTGAGACGGCGGCGAGCCGCCGGCGTTTGCACAACCAACTGCCATCCTGCCACCAGATCGCGCCCTTCGACAGATTGGGCTTCGGAATCCGGCAGGCGTCGCGCCCCACATTCCTGCAGGAGGAAGGAATCCGCATCGGAAATTCCTTCCTCCCGGTAACGGGCCATGATGCCGGCCAGGTTAGGCATAACGACTATTGCCGCCCCGTTTTACTGCCTCTGCCTCTGCCGCCTTGGCACCAATCCGGTCGACCATGCCGGAGGTCAGAATTGCCGGTGCGCGCAAGACTGCCGAGCGAACCGACTTCGTGAGCTTGCCATCCGAGATCGTAAGCTCAAGGGGCGCTGGTTCGCTTTCCGTCGGGTACTCTCCCGTGCAGTGGAATTCACCCTTTGCTCCTTTCACAATGGATTGGTATTCAAGCTTGGCGGCGTGGCACGGCGGGTCACAGTCATCGTCCTTGATCGGGCAGCTGCTGGCGATAATGAAGCCGCCCTGGCGAATCTGCGACAGGGCGGACTTGGCGTCGGCGGAAACCTTGGCCTTGTCGCCCAGTTCGGTCCGGCTGTCATGGGAGAGTGTGTGCCATGAACAATGGTGAGTCGTGAGCAGCGAGTCGTAGGCGAGAACCTCAGGCTTGTTTTTGTGCTTCTCCCACAACTTCTCCCAGATCAGCACCTCCGCGTCCCCGCCGGTGAGGAAGTTCTTGACGCTCTTCCGCTCCGAAGTATCGGCAAGTTCGATATTCAGAACCACGCTGGAGTGGTTCTTGCCCAGTTCTTCTTCCTCCGCCTCGTCATCAGAGATGGGCAGGGGAGCCAGAAGGCGCGCCCGGAAAAGCTGGCTGTGCGTGCCGTTGACTCTGTCGAAGACTTCATCGACCTTGACCAGAATGGCACGGAGATCGTCGGTCTTGCCGTCAACGTCTTCGCCCAGGATTAGTATCCGGTCGCCAGTTTCGATTCCGACGCACTGTTTATCCCGTGCAAGCTGGACACGGCGTAACACTTCTTTCTGAAATGCTTTCGCGTCGTCGCACAGCGTATGTTCCTTACTGGCGCGGCGGAAAACGATCGGCGACGACCAAATCTCGCCGATCAGGATTTTCTTTTCGTTGTCGAGCTTCTTGTCGTCAGGGTAGTCTTTCACCGGCCCGAGGTGAAAATGTTTCTGGACGCCGCGGCAATGGTCTGCGTCTGGGTGAGATGTAAGAAAAGCATCAACGAAAGGCCGTCCCTTGCTGTCGCGCTTGATGCGGTCGCGTAGGTCCTGCGCTACGTCGCGGGTATCATCGTCGGGATCGTCGGCGGCGGCCCGAATGTTGCAGTCTATGAGGATGGTTGTTCCGGCATTGTCTCCAAGGCAGATCAGCGTCATGTCCCCGTTGCCGACCGGAAAGTACGTGGTAGTTGTCGACATATGTTCTCCTGGAACCAGCGGGAATTTCCGGGATGGCCGGTGTAAGGCTGATTCAAGTACAATACGTATAGATTATATACCCATCTAGTATTTAGATGGGTCAACTCTCCTGGGGAGCTAACTTTTGCAGGCTGAACAGATATGGCCGCTGCGGTGGAGTCAAAAGCAACGCCTGGAGTTCATTGAATTTAGGTTGCAGTGGGAGGGTCGCGTAAACCGTTCTGACCTCATTAACTTCTTCGCCATTTCGGTGCCGCAGGCTTCACTCGATCTGGCGAAATATCGTGAACTCGCACCCGACAATGCGGTATACGACGCCACCGAGAAAACGTATATCGCCGGCAGTTCCTTCGCTCCGGTGCTGGTCAGTGATTCCGCCGAGACTTATCTCAACCAGATTCTGATGGCTGAGTCCGGACATCTTGGGGCGAATCCGACGTTTCTGGGATCGCGACCGGCAACTGGCATCGTGCAGGCGCCAAGCAGAACGCTCGATCCTGTTGTCTTGCGAATTATGCTTCAGGCCATTCGGGAACATCGCATCGCCGAGATTACTTATCAGTCCATGAGCACGACAGATCCCACACAGAGAAAGATCACGCCGCATGCGCTTGGATTCGATGGATTCCGCTGGCATGCCCGGGCGTTCTGCCATCAGCATCAGGATTTTCGGGATTTTGTTCTGGCGCGTGTCCTTGCGATTCGGCCGGAGGAGACTTCCGACATCGATCCCGCCGCCGACGAAGACTGGAATCACTATGTCGAAGCGATTATCGTTCCGGGCGCCGGGCTCTCCGAGTCGCAGCGGAAAATGATCGAACTGGACTACGGGATGAAGGACGGGCGGTTTGTGCTTCGGGTTCGCGAGGCGTTGCTTTTTTACCATCTGAGGCAGCTCGGGCTTCTTTACGGGCCGGGCGATCGCATGCCGACGGAACAGACCGAGTTGGCAAACAGGAAAGAACTTGAGCCTTTTTTCAAGAAGCACGGAATCGAGGCCGGCGAGCGGGGATCGCTCTAATGGCAAAGTCCTTGAAGGAGAAAAACCAGCCGCAATTGATCACGTTCCTCCTCGCGAACGCGGTAGGCCTGGGAATCCTGCTGGAAGGTCTCAAGCACATGCTCTTTCTCCTGGACAGCCTGAGTAAGGGCAACATCGCTGTCATCTTCAGGCTTGTTGCCATCCCGGCGGGGTTGGCTCTTCTGATTGGAATTCTCGGATGGGCCGTGCCGAAGAGGTGGAAAGAGACGGTCATCTTTTGGCGCACGGAGAAGAACTGCCTGCCCTCAAGCCGCGCCTTCAGCGTGATCGCTCTTAACGATCCGCGAATAGACCGCAAGCGCCTGGCGAAGAAGCACGGTCCGCTGCCAACCGCACCTGATCAGCAAACGGTGTTGTGGTACAGCCTCTACAGAAAAAACGCCGAGAACGGCGCGGTGGAGGATGCCCATTGCGCCTATCTTCGCTACCGGGAGATGACAGCTCTCGCGGTGAGCGTTATGACGATCTTCATGGTGGCTTCGGCTGTCGTGCATCCGTCTTCTCGAACGATCCTGGTAGGCGCTTTCGTCATCGCCGCCGAATACCTTGTTCTTCTTGTCGCCGCCAGAAACGCTGCCGGTCACTTCGTGTCCAATGTGTTAGCCATCGAGAGCGCCGCGGAATGAGGAAGCCTAGGGGACAACCCTGGTGACGGTCGTTCTTTCGCGTCTTCCTGGAGAGTGTTCTCGAACGATGTCTTGCCAGCGTACTGGATGTTTAGAATCGCTCGACAAACCCGCCTACGCTTAGCCATGATTCTTCGATGAATTCCGGCACGCAACTGGCATACAGCCCAACCGGGTCATTTCAGATTTGATGCGGGTTGCCCGTATCGGGCTGACCGATGGAATGTCAGTCTCATGGAGCGCCGGGACGCCGCCGTGACGGCCCGTATTAGCTCAAGTCGGCTCGCGCCGTAAGCGAAGCTGATCCCCTGGCGCCGTCTATATCGGTCGCGGCGGATGAGGAGTTCTTACAACTTCTGCCAGAACCACCAAGTCGAATTCCCCATCGCAAGCAGTCCACGACCGAGCAGTTATCTTTCGCCATCTGGCGATCAGATCATCCACGCGGGCGTGGCGACAGATGTAACCGTGCAGCACGACGCCATCAACGTCTTCGCCAAAATCTGCTCCTGTTAACGTGTGAGGAGATTTGACAGCCGGCCATACTGGACAATCCACCGGCCAGAACTCGAACGGATCTATCAACGGCACCGTTACGCTGCGAATCGAACTATCCGAAATCAAATCCTCGATCGGTGTGTCGCGGTACTCGCCCACGTTAGCTCTGCTACGATCGGTCACCAACTTCTGGTGACGCTCTCCGCTCCTGTGGCGGCTGCCGTGTGTCTGCCATGAGCCTGAAACGAAGTGCTGCTTAGCCGAGACGAGGTCAAATACCGCGAGGTGCCCGGACGTTGGATGGTCACCATACCAACAGTAGGCTTCGCCGCGCTCTAATTTGAAGACGGCTGCTGCCGGGTATTCGATGCCCCGGATGAGTGCCGAAAATCCAAGGTAAGTGGTCATGGCTGAGTTCTTACTCCACAGCCAAAATTCTCCCATGAACCGGGGAAGAATCCAGAGCCAACTTGGTAAACACCCCTCCCTTTCTTACCGTCTGCAACCAGAATCAAGAAGCTGCATTAAGCCAGTTCGGGAAAGGATTTCGGGACGAGTTCTTGAAGGAGAGAACTAAATCACGAACTAGCGAGCGGCGTTCCAGCAGTTGGCACAACAGACGATCGAGCTCGTCTACGGCAGAGTCGTACCACTCCGGAGGAATCTGGTCGACAAGCGACTGTAGCGGGCTTTCGGGAAAGCTCTCGATCCGACTGAGCCAAGGCTCAAAGCTGTCCCACCCGGTGATATCGGCGTAAACGTCATTTCGTCCGAAGACGCCGCGCAGTGGCGCATCCGGGAAGCTCCATTCTCCGGCGTTGAAGCAGTATCCCTGGTCGATAAAGCTGGCGGTGAACTTGCGTTGCCCAGAGCGCTTCCAGAACGCTGCTTGGCGACCGTCTGCGTTGCAGGTCCACTTGTCGAATGCCAGCATTCCAGCAAATTGGCCCAGGTTTCGAACTCGCCCGATCATGTTCTCCGGTAAGTAGTCATACACCTGACCTTCTTTGGGCGACACCACGTACCGTGAGCCGAACGACGGGCCAGATGAAACCATGGTCCGCCGACCGCAAAGCTCGATCCTTAATTCCGAGGTGTGCTCGATCAACCATGGGTTTACGTCTACAACCTCCACGACTGGGACCGGCAGGCCGATCATTTCCGCCAAGCGTGTGCCCAACCAGTCGTTCACCAGCACTCGGGTGTGTTGAGGATTGTTCTGGAACTTGACAACGTAGTAATTGCTGTCGGCGCAGCGCATGAGATGGCTCTGCGCGCCACCGCGCATCCGGCGGATGTGTTGAACCGCTTGTATTGGCATGGGGGGCGTCCTTATCAACGGTTGTGGTGCGTTAACAGCTGTGGTCAACGTTTCAGAAGGGGCAGGACTCGGACTGGCTTTGATGAACCAGATCGGGCCGGCTGTATCCTTAATCCAAGGTCCGCTATGAAGTTCCAGCAGTTCTTAATTGGGCAGATTCGGATCGACGGCATTGATAACGGCTATGACGTAGTGATCGACGGAGGCAAGGTGGAAAAACGGAAGAAGAAGGCTTCCAAGAAGTTCCGCGGAGCCTTCGGACACACGCCGCGCTCTCTGGAAGAGAAGGTCCGTGGAAGTGTCGGCGCTTAGTGGTCCGCATGGGCGAAGGGGGCTGCCCCGTCACGGAGGATGTAAAGACCGAAGGTCTGCGTCGCAAGATTGAATTGTTGATTTTGCTGACGGCCGAGGCAAACGACGAGCTAAAGCGACGACCCGACGGAACAAACGCCATTCTGTACGTGGCTTGCCAAGCAGGTTGCGGTTCCGCGACAAAAACTGCTCCCTCGCGGTACACAGACGGTCAGGCATGTCGGCGTGGCAGAGCTTTATGCCACGAGCAAGTCTTCCGTCAAACGCCGTGGGCCGTTTCAGGCAGGTTTCACGGCGGGCGATAAACATTTGTATCGTCGGACCGGCGATGGCTGCGAGTCGCATGACTCGCCGGTTGCCGATATCTGCAATAAGCCAAGAGAGGCGTCTCCCGGTACCAATGCACAAGTTGCCAAGATGTTGAAGGCGCCGCCCAAAGCAAAGTACCACGCGGATATTTGACGTGAATATACCCGTTTAGGTATACGTTAGAGGTCGACAGGAGCCAAAAGGATGAGTCAGTCAGCGATTCGAACAAATCGCCCGGCTCGTGCTTCTTCAACGGAGCATAGAGCGGATACGAAACTTCGCCTCGCCTTGTTGGTTCAACAGAAGCTGCTAGCACGGAATCTGGGACAGGCTGACGCAGCAGAGCTGCTCGGTTTGAAACAGCCCAAGGTATCAGCGCTGGTGAACGGTAAACTCACGGGTTTCTCGATGGAGAAGCTGATGGAGTTGCTTAACAAGTTGGGAGAGGATGTAGAGATCAAAGTCCGCAAAGCGCCGCGCGCAGCTGAAGGCAAGATCCATGTGACGGCAGCATAAAAAGGAGATGATGCGCACAGTGCTTGCAAACGCAAACGTCAGCGAAGCGACCGCCCTTTACCAGGGAGCGCTGTTGTCACGTTTGGACCCGAATCATGAATGGGGCAGCGAAGCCGAAGTGACTCTTTATCTAGATCGTTGCCAGGTCGATACACCCGACGGACTGGTGAAGAAGGTATGGTCCGAGGTCTTACGCAGACGCGAAAGGGTCGGTAAGGTCGTCGATTTCGGCGCCGGCGATGGAAGGTTCTCACGGGAGGGACGGTACCAGCAATACATGGGCGTGGAGATCGACGGGCATCGTTGTGCCGTCTCAGAGCTCCCCATCAATGCGAAGCTGATCCATGCTTGTGCATTCAGCCAAATCATAACGGACGCAGACTTGTGTATCGGGAATCCGCCGTACGTTCGGAATCAGGATTTGCCGGTCGGGTGGCGGCAGAAGGCGAGCAAGGTTCTGGAGGAGCGTTGCGGTGTCGTGCTCTCAGGACTAGCGAACGCATGGCAGTATTTCTTCCTGCTTTCGGTTTTGAGCGCGAAAGCGGACGGTATAGTCGCGCTGGTGATTCCGTACGAGTGGGTGTCACGCCCTTCAGCCCGAGCCGTCCGGGAATTCATTCGGAAGAATCACTGGAACGTCGAGGTGTTCCGCCTGCTGGACGACTCGTTTGATCGAGTTTTGACCACCTCTTCCATCACCATCGTGGACAAGAGCAAGCGGAACAGGATGTGGAGCTATTTTGAACAGGGTGATGACGGAGCCTTCGTTCGCTTGCCGGCTGTAACTGCTAGCAGCAAGTTTCTGCAGTACTCAGACCATAAGAAAGCGGCGCAAGCGACAGTGAAAGCTCGGAGAGGTCTCAGTCCGGGAACCCAACGAGTGTTGACTCTAACGGAGGCGGAGCGAGCCCGCTTGGGACTGCAGGTGGGACGCGATGTAGTGCCATGTGTCACGACGCTGCGCCATCTGCCAAGCGATGTACTGCGTTTGGATAAGGCGGCGTTCCAGCGATTTTACATTCGTGGTGAAAGGAAATGCTGGCTGTTGAACACGGTGCTTGCGCCATCGAGACGGCTCCAAGCCTACGTGGACTCGGTGCCCGCGGAGGAGCGGGCTACGGCGACGTGTGAAGGCAGGAGCGAATGGTGGAAGTTTACGATGCCGGCGGTGCCGGAAGCCTTGGTGTCGACGGGGTTTCGGGGTTTGTACACGAAATCGGTCGCCAATGTGGTGAGGGCACGAGCTGTGGGAGGTGTTGCCGGTGTGTACGGTTTGCGGTTGCGGGAGCGTGATGGCTTTGTAGAGAGACTTGTGCAGAAGCGTTTAGGGGATCGCGTGGTCTCACACTCTCATGGGTTGCGAAAGGTCGAGATCAACCAATTGAACTCAGTAATTCAGTCGCTCACAAAGGCCCGGTAAGTCATGGCAAAAACGCGGATTCTAGAACAAGGTAGCCTTTCCTTCACTATCGAGAGTCGGATCATTCGTGAACTGGGGGAGCGTCTTGTAAAACAGCCGGAGATTGCGCTCCTAGAGCTTGTAAAGAATTCGTATGACGCTGACGCCACGATCTGTGCCCTGTCATTTCAACCATCCGCAATCACCGTACGGGACAACGGCGTGGGCATGACACTGGCAGAGTTCAAATACGGATGGATGAGGATCGGGACCAGCGCTAAGGAAGCACGGACGCACACGCAACTCTATCAACGGCCCATTACGGGCGAAAAAGGTATCGGGCGTTTCGCGGTCCGATTTCTCGGCAGAGAACTAACTCTCCACTCTGTCGCGGTCGATGACGATTCGGGAGAGAAGACAGTGCTCACAGCGACGTTCAATTGGCCGGAGTTCGACCGTAACTTAGATCTTGGCAATGTGAAAGTGCCGTTTGTTCTGGAGGTTGCCGAGCCGGAGGAACCGGTCGGTACAACGCTGACGATTGAACAGTTACGACCAGGGGCGAAGGTCGACTTTCGGCTCCTGCGCACCTCGTCGCTGACTGTGGTTACTCCCTACCAGTCTTTATTGAATTTGGCTCCGAGTGATGGAACCGGCATGCAGAAAGGCCAGTTGGAGGATCCAGGTTTCCGACTGGAGCTCGGCGAGAGTGAAGAGTCCAAGGAAGATGTCGAGACGGCAGATGTGGCGTCGGAAATTCTCAAGAATTATGTGCTCCGGGCTGTTCTGGAGGTATCAGGCAAGCGTATCTCGCTGGTGGTGTACGCGAAAGGCGAGGACGAACCGGTCCTGACAATCGTGGATGAGGTCGAGGATCTCGTGGGTCTCCTATTCGCAGACATCCGCTTCTTTCCGCAGCGCGGAGGCACGTTCCGGAACATGAGCGTGAATGGTCAGAAAGCGCGCGCATGGGTCAAGGAGCATTCAGGTGTCGCTGTTTTCGACCGCGCGTTTCGCGTGTATCCCTATGGAACGCCGGGCGACGATTGG
>JBEKTC010000186.1:0-15258 GCA_049516475.1 Candidatus Korobacteraceae bacterium
ACGCGGCTTGCATTCAGCAGTTGGCACTTGGCACTTAGCAAGAGCGGTGCAGTGCTGGGAGCTAAAGCCCAATGCTAAGTGCCAAGTGCCAACTGCTGCGTTACTGTTCCTGCATCAGCCGCCGTAGCTCTTCTTCGGCCACAACTTTTCCGTCGAACAAGTGCACTTCGCGCTGCGCGTGGGCGGCAAAGCGCGGATCGTGTGTCACCATGCAGATGGTCGCGCCTTCGCGGTGCAACTTCTGCAGCAACTCCATCACGGCTTCGCCGTTGCGCGAGTCCAGGTTTCCGGTAGGTTCGTCGGCTAGCAGGATCGACGGCGATCCAGCTAACGCGCGCGCCACGGCCACACGTTGCTGTTGACCCCCGGAGAGTTGCGACGGATAGTGGCGCAACCGATGGGCCATGCCTACCCGCTCCAGCGATTCCAGCACGCGGCGCTTGCGCTCCGCCGACGGCATGCCGTCGCGATAGGTCAGCGGCAGCTCGACATTCTCGTACACCGTGAGATCGCCGATCAGGTTGAAGCTCTGAAAGATGAAGCCGATCTCGCGATTGCGAATGCGAGAACGGTCGCCGAAATCCAGGTTCTCCACCGGAGAACCATTCAGGCGATAGTTGCCGGCTGTCGGCGTGTCCAGCAGACCGATGATGGACAGCAGCGTCGACTTCCCGCAGCCCGACGGGCCAGACATGGCAACATACTCGCCCTTGCGCACCATCAAATGGACGCCGGAGAGCGCGTGGGTTTCGACCTCGTCGGTGTAGAAAACTTTGGTCATGTTTTCGATTTCAATCAGCGGAATTGCTGCTTCGCTCATGTTGTTGTCCATTCTTGGTTGATCGCGATTACGACGGCTCGCTCTTCGCTTTTCGCCATTCGCTCTTCGCCAGAGGTAAATAGCCTCTCACTGCTCTTCCGCAATTTCCTCACCCGCAGTTCGCGTATCGCAGCGTCAATGACCGGTTAAGCAACAATCTGGCGAAAAGCGAAAAGCGAGTAGCGTCTTTACTCCAGCCGCACCCTATCCGTGTTGTCCCACCTTGACATATCCGACAAAATCACGGTGTCGCCCTCTTTCAGTCCGGTGTCGATCTGGATCTGGTTCACCGACGCGCGCCCGGTCTTCACCTGCACGCGGCTGGCGGCATTGCCCGACGCATCCAGCTTGAACATGGAGATGGTGCTGCTCTCCTGTCCGAATGCCGGACGCCCTACGTACAGCACGTTGTCCAGCTTCTCCAGATCAATGGTTCCATCCACGCTCAAATCCGGCCGGGCGCCCTTGGGCAACTCGCCGGTCAGCTTCACGTCCACCGTGACGGTCCCGTTCTGCACCGCGGGATCGACGCGGCTTACTTCGCCTGCAATCACGCCGTTGTGCGTGTCGATGGAAGCCGGCTCGCCGATCTGCACGTCGCGCGCCTGGGTCTCGGGGATCTTCAGCTCGGCCATCAAATGATTGGGCTGAACAATCTTCGCCAGCTCCGTTCCGGGGAGCACGTGCTGTCCCACCTGTAGCGGCAACTCCACCAGCACGCCGTCGACGCCAGCCTGGACCTTCAGGCGCTGCAACTGCGTCTGCTTCAGTCCGGCCAGCGCGCGCATCTCGTCCACCTTCGCCTGTTGCACCGCGAGCTGCGAGGCAATCGCCTTCTCGTTGATCTTCAGCCGTTCATCTTCGATCTTGTCGCGCGTAGTCATCTCTTGCGCTTTGCCCGCCGATGCCTTCTCTGCCAAGCCCGAGATGACGCCCAGATCGTAAAGCGACTTGTCGGTCTGCGCCTGGCGCTGCGCTTCGTTGTAATCGGCGTTGACCGTGGCCGCGCCCGCGCGTTGGTCCATCAGATCGCTCTGCAGCTTCACCTTCAGGCTCTGATACTCGGCCTCAGCGGCTTTCACCTGCAACTGCGCGTCCAGGGCCTCCTGCTCCAGTTGCGGATTGACCATTTCCACCAGCACGGTGTCGGCTGTGACCTGCGATCCGGGAAGTTTGTCGATGCGAATGACGGTGGCTTCGGTCTCGGCGGGAATCTGGCGAACATCTTCGTGGCTGGGAATCAGCGAGCCCAGTCCGCGAACCTGGCGCAGCATCGAGCCGCGCTTCACCGTGTCGGTCCAAATGGTGCTGCGATCGACCGTCGGCGCGGCCGGCTTCAGGCGCGAAATGCCGACGGTAACGCCGACCAGCACCACCAGCGCGGCGATCGACCAGATAATCTGGCGGCGGCGCTTTTGACGCTTAAGTTCGGGACGGGCTATATCCATCACGTATTCCTAGGTGCAAGCGGGGAGCCATTTGCCGGAGCACTTAATTCGCTTGCTGTCATAGTGTTACGGGAGCCGTAGAACGCTCGCACATGAGCGGCTGTGTTCTGTCTCGGATTAAAGTGTCCGATATTGGACACGCCTAGTCTATGCCGGATTTGGCTTTAATGGACGGAAAAGATCGGAATATCTGCTTGCGCTCGAATGGGGGCTCAGTCCTTGGGCGCCATCACGTGATTATGGGCCAGGTACTTGGTGCGGATCTCGCGCAGCTTGTCGACATGCTGTTCGCTCAGCGTCTGCTGTTTGCCTAACTGGTGCGTCACCAGCGCGATCTTGGCGAAGTGCTCAACAGTTTCCATGTTCATGTAGGCGTTGAGGAGGTCAACGCCATAGGTCACCACGCCGTGGTTCGCCATCAGGATGGCATCGTGGTCCGCAACCAGGGGCGCCAGCGCCGCAGCCAGTTCCGGAGTGCCGGGAGTCTCATAGTTGGCCAGGGGCACCGAGCCGAGGGTCACAATCAATTCCGCGCACAAGGCGCGATCCAGAGCCATGCCGGCCGCCGCGAAGCCCGTAGCAGTGGGAGGATGGGCATGAACGATGCCACCGACGTCGCGACGCTTGCCATAAATCAGCAGGTGCATGGCAATTTCACTGGAAACATCGCGCGCGCCACTCAGCTTTTTTCCCGTCGGATCGACGATCACCAGGTCGTCCGTCTCCAACAGGCCTTTGCTCATCAGCGTCGGCGTGCTCAGGATGTTTCCGTTCTCCAGACGGACGGACAGATTACCGTCCGTGGCCGCGACCAGACCAGTCTGATGCAGCAGCTTGCCGAAGCGGACAATTTCCTCACGATGCTGTTGTTCTGTCTTCATGCGATGGATGGGCCATCCCGCCGGTGTCACTATACTTTTATCGTACCGCAGCTTCTGCTCGTCCGGAAAGGGAAGATGAGCAGATTTATGCGACGCGGGTACTTTCGCAGATGCCCGTTGCATACCGGTTTCCCTCTAATGGAGGAAAATGGCTGTATGCTGGTCTCCGACTTCGATTATCACCTTCCGCAGGTGCTGATCGCCAAACAGCCGCTGGCCGATCGTGCAGCTTCACGCCTGCTGCACGTGGAACGCAAGCGCGACATGCTGGAGGACCGGCAGTTTCGCGACCTTCCCGACTTGTTGCGGCCCGACGATCTGCTGGTCTTCAACAATACAAAAGTATTGCCGGCGCGGTTGTATGGACATCGCAGCGGCTCGCGCGCGCAGCGGCTGTCGCAAGAAAATCCTGCCGCAAGAGGTTTTCTGCGTGGCAAGGTCGAGGTGCTGCTGACGAAACAACTCTCCGCATCTCCCATGTTGTGGGAGGCGCTGGTGCATCCTGGCCGCAAGCTCGGCTTGGGCGAACGGGTCTATTTCGGCGGCAATGCGGACGATGCGTCGCACGAACTGGCCGCCGAGATCGTCGGGCGCGGTACGTTTGGCGAGCGCCATCTGCGCTTCGATCCTGTCGACGATTTCTTCGCCGTCCTCAACCGCATAGGCCACATTCCGCTGCCGCCGTACATTGACCGTCCCGACACGCCTGAAGATCGCGAACAGTATCAGACGGTCTATGCCAAGCCGCCTGGATCGGTCGCTGCTCCAACCGCAGGCCTGCACTTCACGCCGGAAATTCTGGAAAGCATACGCCAGCGCGGCATCGAGACCGCCGAACTCACGCTGCATGTTGGTCTGGGAACGTTCCAGCCGATCCGAGTGGAAGTTGTCGAGGAGCACAAGCTGCACACCGAGTGGTTCGAGATTCCGCCAGACACGGCCGACAAGATTCAACGTGCCCGCGATGCTGGCCGTCGCATTGTGGCCGTCGGAACGACGACCGTGCGGACACTGGAGTTCGCCGCACGAAATCCCAAATGTGTCATCCCGAGCGACGAGCGCAGCGAGGAGTCGAGGGACCCATATTCCCGCCGGCTGCCCCGTTCTAGCCCTCCTTTGGCCAGGGCGGGGCGTTTACCAGTCAATTCAGACGGCCGCATTATTGCACAGGCAGGCGAGGCGGACATCTTTATCTATCCGGGCTTCGAGTTCCGTGTAGTCGGCGCGATGCTGACCAACTTCCACCTGCCGAAATCGACGCTGCTGATGTTGGTCTCAGCCTTCGCCGGGCGCGAGCGGATCCTGCGCGCGTACGGTCATGCCGTGCAGGAAAAATACAGGTTCTACTCGTACGGTGATTGCATGTTCGTGGAATAAATTAACAGCTGCAAGCAGGCTTTGCTGAAACTGCCGTAAAATATGCCGAGAGCACGACCATGGCAAACTCCATTACCATTCCGCTCGATCCGCAAACGGCCCAGGCTTACGAATCTGCCGCACCGGAAGACAAACGCAAAATGCAAGCTCTTCTCAGCCTTTGGTTACGTGCGCTGACCAATGGAGATCATCGGTCATTGCAGCAAATTCTTGACGAAGTCGGTACGAAGGCAAAAGCTCGCGGACTCACGCCCGAAATTCTGACATCGCTTCTTAAGGGCGCTTAATTGCGCTGCGTGTTCGACACCAACGTTCTGGTCAGCGCTTTACTGCTGCCGAAGTCGAAACCCCGTTCATCCTTCGATCGTGCGCTGCGCAACGGAAGACTACTAATTTCCGTTGCCGTTCTCGCTGAAGCGTACGAAGTACTGAGTCGCAAGCGGTTTAGCCGTTACATCAATGAGGAAGATGCCCGAAACTTTATCGCGGCCTTGACTCGTGAAGCAGAATTGGTCGACGTCAAGGTCAAGATTTCTGCGTCTCGAGATCCGAAGGACGACAAGCTGCTGGAACTCGCAGTTAGTGGCCGCGCAACTCACATCGTGACGGGCGATTCTGATCTCCTCGCACTTGATCCTTTCCAAGGTATTCGCATTCTTACCCCGAGCTCCTTCCTGGAACTGCCGTCGCTCTAGAAGCGTTACTACGAGCTTGTTAGAATCAGTTCTTGCCCTCCACGAAGAAAACCGCGAAATCTGCCACCGTCTCCAGCGCTGCCAAACCGGCTAGCGCGGTCAAGCCCGCTATTGCCCTGCCCGCCGAGCCCGCAGGCTCGAAAGGCCGCATCTACCTCATCGACGCGATGTCGTTCATCTTCCGCGCCTATCACGCCATGGCTCGGCAGCGGCCCATGTCGACCAAGACGGGCATCCCGACCAGCGCGACTTTCGTCTTCGTCAACATGTTGCGCAAGCTGCGAGCTGACTTCGCTCCGCAATACCTGGCCGCGGTCTTCGATGTCGCCGCGCCGACCTTCCGCGACCAGCAGGCGACGGCAATTGTCAGCACACGTACGTTCGACAGCAAGACCCAGACCTACGTTGACAAAGCCTACGACGGCTACAAGGCCAACCGCGTCAAGATGCCGGACGATCTGGCGCAACAGGTTCCCTACATCCGGCGCGCGCTAGAGGCATATCGCATTCCCATCCTCGAAGCTCCTGGCTTCGAAGCCGACGACGTTATCGGCACCTTGGCCCGCAAGGCGGCCGACGCGGACTACACTGTCTTCGTCGTCTCCAGTGACAAGGACATGATGCAGTTGGTCAGCGACCGTATCTGCGTGCTGAATCCGCCCAAGGACAACCTGATCTGTGACGCTGCCAAGGTCGAGGAGATCCTCGGCGTGCCGCCGGAGAAGGTCGTTGATGTGATGGCATTGCGCGGCGATTCCATCGATAACATCCCCGGCGCGCCCGGCATCGGCGACAAGGGATCGGTGGAACTGATCCAGCGCTTCGGCAGTGTCGAGGCCGCGCTAGACCA
Source organism: Candidatus Korobacteraceae bacterium (assembly GCA_049516475.1). Taxonomy (GTDB): domain Bacteria; phylum Acidobacteriota; class Terriglobia; order Terriglobales; family Acidobacteriaceae; genus Bog-257. Next base: position 6,072 of record JBEKTC010000186.1, read on the forward strand.
CGCCGCCGAAGTCGATCGCAAGACCTACCGCGAATCGCTGCAAAACAATCGCAACGCCGTACTCATCAGCAAGCAACTGGTAACCATCGACACGAATGTTGCGGTCGACTTCCAGCCCGAGACAATGCGCGCGCAGGAGCCCGATCCGGTTGCCGCGCGGGCGCTCTTCACGGAATTGGAGTTCACCACGCTGGTGCAGGATTTCCTGACGAGGTCGAAGCTTTGCTCGCGCTGGCGAGGAAGCCCGGAGCGCTGTTGGCGATTGCTCTGGAATCATCGGCAGCCGGGCCAGTTGCGCAAGCCGAAAGCGAAAATTCAGACGAAGCAGAGAGTGATCAACTCTCCCTCACGGTAACTGCGCCGCCATCAGCTGCGCCTGCAATCAGCCATCGCGTCGCCATTTCCGCCGAGGCGGGCAAGGCCCTGACCGTCGCGCTCGATGACTCCGAAACCACCGCTCCGCTGAAGCAGGCGCTGGAGGACAAATCGCCCGCCAAGACCGTTCACGATTACAAGTCCGCAATGCACGTCCTCAGTCAGCAAGGAATCACGCTCGCTGGCGTGCAGCACGATCCCCTGCTCTACGCCTATCTGCTCGATCCGACTTACTCGACCTATGGACTGCATGAGACCGCATTTCGCAAGTTCAGCCTGAAGCTGGGACCGACGCCCGCTGAAGCCGCCGACGTCACCTTGCGGCTGACAGAAAAACTTCACGCTGAAGTCGACGAAGCCGGACTGCGCAAGGTCTATGACGAGATCGATCTGCCACTGGTGCCGGTGCTGGCGCGCATGGAAGAAGCCGGCGTCAAGCTCGACTGCGAGGTGCTGGCGGAAATGTCGCAGCGGCTAGGATTCAACATCGAAGCCAAGGCGCGTGAGATCTACGACAAGTCGGGCTTCGAGTTCAACATCAACTCGCCCAAGCAGCTTGGCGACGTGCTCTTCAACAAGCTGAACCTGCCCAAGCCGATGAAGTACGGCAAAGGCAAGACCATCTCCACCGCCGTTGACGTGCTGGAGGGGCTTGCTTCTGAGCACGAAGTCCCGCGCATGGTGCTTGACTATCGACAACTCTCAAAGCTGAAATCAACTTACGTTGACGCGCTGCCGGCGCTGCTGAACTCGTGTACCCTGCGGCTGCATACCACGTTCAACATGGCGGGATCGGCGACCGGCCGCCTGTCGTCCGTCAATCCGAATCTGCAAAACATTCCCATCCGCACTGAGCTGGGCCGCGAGATTCGCGCCGCCTTTATCGCCGAGCCGGGACACGTTCTGCTCTCCGCCGACTACTCGCAGATCGAGCTTCGACTGCTGGCGCACTTTTCCGGCGACAAGCTGCTGGTCGAAGCCTATCGCGCGGGCGAGGACATTCACACGCTCACAGCATCGCAGGTCTTCGGCGTGCCGCCACTCATGGTCAACGCCGAGCATCGCCGCCGCGCCAAGGCGGTGAACTTCGGCATTGTCTACGGGCTCTCGGCTTTCGGACTATCGCAGCAGATTGGCATTGACACCAAGGAAGCCAAGCGCTTCATTGAAGCTTATTTCGAAAAGTACAGTGGAGTGCGCGAGTTCATCGATCGAACCCTGGAGCAGGCTCGGCGCGATCAGAAAGTTACCACGCTGTTTGGCCGGGTGCGCCCCATCCCCGACATTCACAGCAAGAACTTTAACCTGCGCGGCTTCGCCGAGCGCACGGCAGTCAACACTCCGCTGCAAGGCACCGCGGCCGATCTCATTAAGATCGCGATGATTCGCATCGACGCCGAGCTGCGCGAGCGCGGGCTGCGCTCCAGGATGCTTCTTCAGGTACACGATGAATTGGTGTTCGAGGTACCAGACGGCGAAGTTGATACCATGAAGCGGCTGGTCACGGAGCAAATGGAACGCGTCCACGAGCTCAAGGTTCCCCTGAAAGTCGAAGTAGGGACTGGGCCAAACTGGCGGGACCTGGGGTAGAACTTTGTTCGGAAGCCAGCGACAGGAAGACCGGCCGCAACCAGAGCTATCGCAGCAGCAGATTGCGGCCTACACACGCAGTTCCCCTGACGTTGACGGCTAAGCGCTGTGGAACATGGGACTCGCCGAGCCCGGCGGGGCATACTGAATTGCCAGGAAAGTCTCGTCATCGAAGCGTTCGCGCCGGCCGCGAAATTGGTGGAGCTGCTGCTTGCAGGCGTCGATCAACTTCTCGGTGCATCCTGCCCGGTATTCGTCGATGACTTTCCGCAAGCGTTCAATACCGTACTCATCCCCACCCTCGTTCTCCGCTTCGGAAACTCCATCCGTATAGAGCACCAGCGTGTCTCCGGAATGTAATCTCGCCTTGGCGGATATGAACCGCTGATCGTCAAACATTCCCAACGGCTGACTCGTGCTCTCCAGCAATGTGATCCCTCGCTCGCTGGCCAGCAGTGCGGGGAGATGTCCGGCGTTGACAATCTCCATCTCGCCGCTCTGGGTGGCTTTGCCGCACACCAGCGTGGCATACTGCGTCGGCAACGCATTTTGTCGGAAGAGACGGTTCGCGCGAGTCATCAGCTCCGCGGTCGGCAGCCCGACGGTTATCAGCGAGCGAAACACCGCGCGCAGATTCGACGAAAGCATGGCTGCGGCCACGCCCTTGCCTGACACGTCGGCCAGCACAAAATAGAGCCCGCCATTGCCATCGTCGATGAGATCGCAGTAATCGCCGCCGACCACGCCGGCGGGTTGATAGTGATAGGAGATGTCCCATCCGGTGAAGGCAGCGTCGCACGGCGGCAGCAGGCCCTTCTGAATTTGCGCGGCCAACTCGAGGTCGTACTCCAGCGCGCGCTGCTGCTTGGGAGTAAGGCAGTCCAGGCAGACCCTCGCCAGCGGGTTTTCGCGCATCACATCTTCCTCCACCGTACCCTGGCAGATCTCGCACACGCCAAAGCTCCCGTGATCGATGCGGTGCAACGCGCTGTCAACCTCTTCCAGCAGATGCAGCATGCGCTCGCTTTCGGTTTCGCCCACCACCTCGGTCAAGCGCGCTCGCCCCGCCAGCAATTGCTCGCGGACACTGTTGACGTAAGCCGTTTCTCCGATAACCATGCCTAACCACCTTATGGAAATTAGAGGGTTATGAAGCGCGTAAGGATGCAGTCTTTTTGCCTGAATATCTGCGCGTCATCCAGACCTCGGTTCCTCTGTTAGAAAACTCTATCTCAGCTCTTCAGGCGGCGTCTCCCCGCTCTTTGCGGCCAAACGCGATTCAACCCAGGTGGAAAGATTCGCTGACTGCATCTCATGGCTTGCGCAAACGGCGAAAAGCGAGGAGCGAAGTGCGTGCACCGCGCCGAACATTGCCCAACCCGCCTTGCTGCCTGTACAATATTTTTGCTTCCTGAACAGCGAGTTGTGTTCCTACTCGTTTTCACACTTGCCGAAGTGGCGGAATTGGCAGACGCGCATGGTTCAGGTCCATGTACCCGCAAGGGTGTGGGGGTTCGAGTCCCTTCTTCGGCACCAATTTCTAAACAAGCTACAAGAAGTGCGGCGTCAGATTCGAGTGGGATGAATCATCCTGTTCGTATCTGACGCGCGCATCCAGGCTCCTCCTACTGCTGCACCGAAGCAATTATTTCCTCTTCACCACAATCTTGCGCTCCTGATCGCCGCGGCGCTCGATTGAGATCTCCACGTCGCGTTCTTTCTCGAAGCGGGGAAACTTTTCGCCCCACTCCAGCAGCACCAGGTTGCCTTCTTCGGCGAAGAGTTCGTCGAGGCCCAGAGTATCAAGTTCGCGCGGCGTATCGATGCGGTAGAGATCGACGTGGAAGAGGTTGACTTCGGGGCCGCGGTACTCGTGGATCAGGGTAAAGGTGGGGCTGGTAACGTCATCGTGCGAGCCGGCATGTAGTCCCTCGGCGATGCCTTTCACCAGCGTGGTCTTGCCGGCGCCGAGATCACCGCGCAGGATGACCATGCGCGCGGTCTTCAGCGTGGGCGCCAGCTTGCTGCCTAGCTCCATCGTCTCTTCGGCCGAGTGCGTGATGTGCTCGTGCGGTGTCATCGTGAAAACAGGAACATTCTAGCGAAATGACCACCTTCAAGGACCCACTAGCCGATCCGCGTCATCTCGTCCGTCGCCCACTGCGAGGCACGGCGAAAGGCTTCGGGCAACCCGTTGAGCAGATCGGTCGCCACCAGCGAGTGCTCGCCCATCCGCTCCGCGGCCACGTCGCCGGCCAGCCCATGCAGATAAACCGCGGCGATCGCAGCGCGCGCATAGTCGTTTGGCATCTGTGCGATGACTCCGGCCGTCATGCCGGTCAGGATGTCGCCCGTCCCGCCCGTTGCCATTCCGGGGTTGCCGGTGGGATTGACCCAGGCGCTGCCATCCGGAAAAGCGATGATCGTGCGGTCGCCCTTCAGCACCAACACTAGATGATGATCACGCGCGAAGCTGCGCGCGACATTGAGCCGGTCGGACTGCACGGCCTTGATCGAAATGCCTGCCAGGCGCGCCATCTCACCCGGATGCGGCGTGAGAACCAGCGGCCGCCGCCGTCCATCGAGCAGATTAGTTTGTCCTTCGAAGGCGTTCAGCCCGTCGGCGTCGAGGACGAGTGGGACCTTCGTCTGGCGCACCGCTTCCTGCACGAACTGCACCGTCTCGGGATCGCGGCCAATGCCCGGGCCGATGGCGACGACTGTCATAGGCTTGGTGAGATCGAGGAAGCGGCCGCTCTCTGCCGCTGCCAGTGCAATCGAGCCGGCCGCAGTTTCAGCCAGAGGCTCGGTCATCAACTCGGCGGCGAAGCTGGCGACGCTGCTAAGCACGCGCGCTGGAGTCGCAACCGTGCTCAATCCCGCGCCCGCGCGCAGTGCGGCCATGCCGGCCATCCCCGCGGCGCCCGATTTGCCGAACGAGCCGCCGATAATCAACACATGCCCGAACATGCCCTTATTGCTGTCGCGAGGACGCGGCGCCAGCAGAGCGGCAAAATCGCGCGGGGTCGTGACTTCCAGGTTCAAGCTGGAAACGATCGCCTCGGGCGGCGAGCCGATAGGTGCGACCAGCACAGGACCGCGGGTGAGATTGCCGAAGACGTGCGCCGGACGTGGCGCAGTGAAGGTCACTATCTCGTCCGCTCTGGCGATTCCCTCACCCGATTGCGGGGTCATCGCATCGGAATCGGCGCCCGAGGGAATATCGACGGCGACGATAGGCTTGTCGCTGCGATTCATTGCGGCAATCGCATTCGCGTACAGGCCCGCCACTGGCGGTCGAAAGCCGGTGCCGAGAATCGCATCGACAATCAGTTCGCAATGGGCCAGGCTGCGGGACGACTCGGCTTCAAGTTCTTGCGGGCTGGTCACCTCGATGGGACGCAGTGGCAGACGCTCGAACATGGTAAGCGCGTCGCCCTTCAATTCCGTCCGCGACCCCAGCAGCAGCACTTCGACCACGCGTCCAGCACGGTGCAGCTTGCGCGCGACCACGAAGCCGTCGCCGCCGTTGTTGCCTTTACCGCAGATCACGGCGACGCGATTGGCCTCGGAATAGCGTTGCAAGATGACGCGCGCAATCGCGCTGCCGGCATTTTCCATCAAGGTGAGCGAAGGCACGCCGAAGCGTTCCGTGGTCGCGCGATCGATGTTGCGCATCTCTTCCGCGGTAGTGATCCTCATGAGCGCTCCGCCGACTGCTCCAGCCGCCGCAAACCGTCAGGCTCGCCCATGGCGATGAGATGGTCGCCCTGGTGGATGATCTCATCGGGCGACGGATTAAAGCGCATGAGCGAACCTTCTCCTTTTATGGCCAACACAATCACTCCCATCTCCTGGCGGATGCGCGAGCCTTCCAGCGTTTGGCCGGCGACCCGCGAACCAGCTTGCACCTGCACCTCCTCGATCTCCAGCGGAAGCTGCCGGTTCATGGCAGTGTCGAAGAAGTCGACGACGTGCGGGTGCATGAAGGTCTGAGCGATGCGGTATCCCGCGAAATTATATGGTGACACGACGTGATTGGCGCCGGCCGTCAGCAGGTGTTTCTCCGCTTCTTCCTCGCTGGCGCGGGCGATGATCTGGAGGTTAGGGTTCAGGCTGCGCGCGGTGAGAATGATGTAGATGTTGGTCGCGTCGGTAGTGGTGGAGGCGACCAGGCCGCGCGCTCGTTCGATATGCGCCTGGCGCAGCACCGCCGTCTGTGTCGCATCTCCCACTAAACTAAGCCAGCCCTCGTCGGAGTAGCTCGCCAGCTTGTGGACATCGTTATCGACGATGACGAAGGGACAAGGTTTGCGCGCCAACTCGCGCGCCACGCTGCGGCCCACGCGCCCCGCGCCGCAGACAATGTAGTGGTCCGACAACCGGCCGATCTCGCGGTCCATGCGTCTCCTGCCGAACACCGATTGTAGCTCGAATTCCAGCAAAGACTGGGTCGCGCCTCCGAAGAACAACAACACCAGGGCGACACCGGCAATGATGACGAAAGTGTTGAAGATGCGGCCGGTGTGCGAGAGGGGATGAACTTCCCCATAGCCGATGGTGGTGATAGTGGTCAGCACCATGTAAAAACCTTCGAACCACGACCAGCCCTCGAGGTAGTGAAAGCCAGCCATGCCGATCAGGACCAGCGCTACCAGAGCCACAAACACGATCTTGAGGTTGAGATATGGCTTCACTGGAGCCATTGTGGCGCGCCGGGATGTCGAGTGCAAACAAAAAGCCCTTCGCGCAAAGAAGGGCGATTCCGTGAACGACTCTCGCCTGCCTGCTCCGATCGGCCTGTGTCAGGGCACGGCTTTCAGCCGTGCCGCATGATGGCCAAAGAATAAGGGCCTTGGCCCCTGATGATGCTTCTGCAGGGGCTAAAGCCCTCTCACTCTTATCCCTTGTTCGGCACGACTGAAAGTCGTGCCCTGACACAAATCCAAATCACTTGTCCGATGACTGTTGCAAGCCCGGCCTAGTCTCCGGCGACCTTCACCTCATCCGATACCATGTTTTGCACTTTGCTGTGACGGCGGCTATAGCCGAAGTAGATGAACATGCCGATGACGAGCCACACGATCAGGCGAATCCAGGTGCCTAGCGGCAGGCTGGCCATCAACCCGACTGACACCAGTACGCCCAGGATCGGCACCAGCGGGACCATGGGCGTCTTGAATGGCCGATGCAGGTCGGGACGACGTACACGCAGGATCCACACTCCAAAGCAAACAATCACGAACGCGAGTAAGGTACCGATGCTCACCAGTTCGCCAAGAATATCGATGGGCACCACGGCCGCGAATATTGCGACAAATCCTCCCACCAGCAGAGTGGAGATCCAGGGCGTACGGAAGCGGGGATGCACTTCGCCGGCCCACGCGGGCAGCAAACGATCGCGCGACATGGAGTAGAAAACGCGTGACTGTCCGAGCAACATGACCAGCATCACCGTAGCCAGGCCGAAGATGGCTCCCAGCTTTACCAGGAATTTTGCCCACACAACGCCGGTGGCATCGATACCTAACGCGACCGGATCGGAAACGTTCAGGTCGGTGTAAGGAACAATTCCGGTCAGCAGGCCCGCAACCAGAATGTACAAGACAGTGCAGATGACCAGAGAACCAAGGATGCCGAAAGGCATGTCTTTCTGGGGATTTTTTGATTCCTGGGCTGCGGTGGAAACCGCATCGAATCCGATATAGGCAAAGAAGATGACGCTGGCGCCACGTGCAATTCCAGACCACCCGTATTGCCCGAACTTGCCGGTGACGTTTGGCGGAATGAACGGATGCCAATTCGCTGCCACCAGGGCAGGATGCTTCAGGGCAAACAGGCCGGCAATCACGATAAACATCACCACGATCGCCAGTTTCACAATCACGATGCCAGAGTTGAAGTTGGCCGACTCCTTGATGCCTATCACCAGCAGGATGGTGACGCCTACGATCGCCAGAAACGCTACCAGGTTGAACAGGCCGGTCTGCTGCGGCAACGTATTGGGATTGATGTGCTGGGCCTGAAGCATGTCCTTCATGCGCTCCAGGTGCTCCCAGTGACCACCGTAGAAGATGAGCTTCTCGCTGGGCGCCAGAGTCAGTCTAGGGGGAATGCGAATGCCGAAGTCCTCCAGGAAGCTAAGCACATAGCCGCTCCAGCCGGAAGCTACGGTAGCAGCGCCGAAGGCGTATTCCAGGATGAGGTCCCAACCGATGATCCAGGCGAAAATCTCGCCCAGCGTAGCGTAACCATAGGTGTACGCCGAGCCGGCGATGGGGATCAGGGAAGCGAACTCCGCATAGCAAAGTCCGGCAAAAACGCAGGCAATTCCGGAGAGTATGAACGACAACACGATCGCCGGACCGGCATATTTGGCCGCGGCCGAGCCGGTCAGGACAAAGATGCCCGCCCCGATGATTGCTCCGATACCAAGGGTGATCAGATTGATTGGACCTAAGGCACGTTTGAGGCTATGTTCCCCCGTCTCGGATGCCTCATGCATCAGCAGGTTCAGGGGCTTGCACTTCAGCAGATTGGATGACATTTAAAGTTTGCCTCTTCACAACAACCAGGCTTACGTATTCGCTTGCGGGGCGCGCTTCGACCACAAGAAATACACGGGAATCCCGAGGAGAACGATGATCAGGCCGGGCCACGTGTACTGCGGCTTATAACGCAATAAGACTACATCAATAAATGTCGCGATCAAAATGTACAACGCCGGTAACACGGGGTAGCCAAAGGCTCGATAGGGGCGCGGCTCGTTCGGCCGCTTGACCCTCAGCACGAATAGCCCGGCGATGGTCAAAATGTAGAACACCAGCACCGCGAAGATGATGTAGTCGAGGAGTTGGTTATAACTGCCCGAAATGCAGAGAATGCAGGTCCAGACGCACTGCATGGCAAGCGAGTGCACGGGCGTGTGGTACTTGGGATGAAGCTTGGCCGCGCTGCGGAAGAACAGCCCGTCTTTGGCCATGGCGTAGTAAACGCGCGCGCCCGCCAGAATCAGACCGTTGTTGCATCCGAAAGTAGAGACCAGGATGGCGATCGCCATGATCGCTGCACCGCTGCTGCCAAAGATCTGCTCAATAACGGCGGTGGCAACGCGATCTTCCGAAGCGTGCTGAATGCCGCGGGCCAGAATCGTGGCTCCGTGCGGGTCACCCTGGAGCGGCAGGACCGTGAGGTAAACCACATTCGCCAGCACGTAGAGCAA
>JBEKTC010000187.1:0-18049 GCA_049516475.1 Candidatus Korobacteraceae bacterium
AACGAGACGCCCATGTCGCACCCGATGCACCTGCACGGTCATTCGTTTCAGGTGGTCGCGATCAACGATCGACCCGTCAGCGGAGCGCTGCGTGACACCGTGCTGGTGCCGGGGCGAAGCAGCGTCACCGTGGCGTTCGATGCTAACAATCCTGGCCTGTGGTTTGTTCACTGCCACGTCCTTTGGCATCTGGAGGCGGGCATGGCGACGCTGGTGCAATACGATGCGTAAAGGCTTCTGAAAATCAAGTTGCGACGCAAGCGCAGAAGCGACGATACTGCTTACGGGCAACCTCAGCCGCAGGTGAGTTGCGTTCGCGCGCAATTCTGATTTGCGGCAACCAGGGCAGGCGGAGTATCACTCACCCAAGGAGGGCTGACATGTTCAAGGGCTTTCGCGATTTCGTTCTGCGCGGCAACGTTGTGGATCTGGCTGTCGGCGTGGTGATCGGCGCCGCATTTGGCACCGTGGTGACGGCATTCGTCAAAGACCTGTTGACTCCTATCATCGCGGCCATCGTAAAGAAACCCGACTTTTCTGGCTACTCTTTTCCATTGAATGGAGCGAAATTTCTCTATGGCGACTTCATCAATGCCGTAATCTCGTTCCTCTTGATCGCTGCGGCAATCTATTACTTCGTGGTGCTGCCGGTGAATCATCTGATGAAGCGCTTCGAAAAGCAGGCGCTGCCTGACAAGAAGAAGTGTCCCGAGTGCCAGAGCGACATTCCAATCGAGGCACACCGGTGCGCGTTTTGCACGCAGCCGGTGTGAGAAAGATTGCGACTTATCCGGGGGCTCGAGTCGCGCGAGACCCGCGGAATTCGAAGCCGATCAGAATATAAATTCCGAGCACAGAATGTGCGTTTCGTTCCGCGCATTTTCGATTTTGTCCCTTGAGTTGAGCTGATTTATCGTTACCAGAATGTAACCAGACAGCATGGGATTGCACTTCTCTGGAGAGGAGTTGTGCGGGGGCTTCTGTGGATATCGTGTCAAAGCTGCCAACTGGCTGATAAGGAAGGATTTAACTCCCTCTGAGAGCGCTCAAATTGGAAGCGACTTGTGATACAATAACAAAGGGTTGCTGGGCGCGTAAGTTACTGAAACATCTAGTAGATAAGGGTATCTGCCGAGTTAACGGCGGCCGCGCTCCGACCCTGCAAGGAAAAGCAATCTGCTGACCAGGCAGATTGCCAAATGAAATGGAGCAGGATGCCCGCGAAAGATTCCCAAGCAGCCGCTGCGGCGGTCCCCGAAAATAATAAGGCACCGGAAATCGACAGCGAAAAAGTCTCGTCGAAGACTACCAGGAATGGCAACGGCCAGTCGGATGGAGATTACACTGCCGATTCCATCAAGGTGCTCGGCGGAATGGAAGCGGTGCGCAAGCGCCCGGCGATGTACATCGGCTCGACCGGCGAGATGGGACTGCATCACCTTGTCTACGAAGTGGTAGACAACTCCGTGGATGAGGCGCTGGCTGGCTTTGCCGATCGCGTCGACGTGACGATCCATATCGACGACTCGATCACGGTTGTCGACAATGGCCGCGGAATTCCGGTTGACGACATGGATGTCGACGGCGAGCGTCTGCCCGCGGCGCAGGTCGTGATGACCATGCTGCACGCCGGAGGAAAGTTCGATAGCTCGACGTATAAAGTTTCCGGCGGGCTGCACGGCGTCGGTGTGTCGTGCGTGAACGCTCTTAGTCACTTATTGGAGCTGGAGATCTGGCGCGACGGATCCGTGTGGGAACAAACATATTCCAAGGGCGAGCCGACTTCGAAACTGAAGAAGACGGGCACCACGAAGAAGCGTGGCACCAAAGTGCACTTCGTCCCCGACAAGGTAATTTTTACCGTCACAGAGTATAACTTTGACACACTGGCCCAGCGGCTGCGCGAACTGGCATTTCTCAACAAGGGACTGCTGATCACGCTGACGGACGAACGTACGACCGATCCGAAGACGGGCGAGGGCAAGAAAACGGAGTTCAAGTACAACGGCGGCATCTCCGAGTTCATCAAGCACCTGAATCGCGGCAAGAGCGTATTGCACGACAAGCCGATCTACATGGAAGCTGAGCGCGATGGCGTGGCGATGGAGATCGCGCTGCAATACAACGACGGCTACTCCGAGACGGTGTTCAGCTTCGCCAACAACATCAACACGGTGGATGGAGGCTCGCATCTGCAGGGCTTTCGCTCGTCGCTGACGCGCACCGTTAACTACGCCGGCCAGCAACTCGGACTGTTCAAGGATGTGAAGGAAAACCTAACCGGTGATGACGTCCGAGAGGGTTTGGTTGCAGTAGTCAGCGTAAAGTTGTCGCAGCCGCAGTTCGAAGGCCAGACCAAAGGCAAGCTCAACTCCGACATTGCGGGCACTGTGCAGGCGTTCGTCAACGAGCGGCTGGGAGGATTCTTCGAGCAGAATCCGCCGATCGCAAGGAAGATCATCAACAAGGCAATCGAAGCTGCGCGCGCTCGCGAGGCCGCGCGCAAGGCCCGCGATCTTACGCGGCGCAAGGGTGCGCTCGACGGTGGCGGCTTGCCGGGCAAGCTGGCCGACTGCTCCGAACGCCAGCCGGAACGCTGCGAAGTTTATCTGGTCGAGGGCGAGAGCGCAGGAGGCACCGCCAAGCAGGGACGCGACCGCCGCTTCCAGGCCATCCTGCCGCTGAAGGGCAAAATCCTGAACGTGGAAAAAGCCCGCTACGACAAGATGCTGGGCCACGAAGAAATTCGCGCCATGATCACCGCGCTGGGCACCGGCATCGGCAAAGACGATTTCGATATTTCGAAGCTGCGCTACGGCAAGATCATCCTCATGACCGACGCCGACGTGGACGGCTCGCACATTCGCACGCTTCTGCTCACGTTCTTCTTCCGCCACATGCAGGAACTGATCAAGCGCGGCAACGTGTACATCGCGCAGCCGCCGCTCTATCGCATCAAGAAGGGCAAGTTCGAGCAGTACATCAAGAACGACGCCGAGTTCGTGAAAGTGATGGTGAAGCGTGCGGCCGATGGTATTGTGGTGCGCTACGGAGAGGGCGCTGCGGCGCTGGATGGCGCACCGCTGACCAAGTTCATGACCACGCTGAACGACTACATCAGCTTCTTCGACAAGGTGAACAAGCGCATTCGCGACGAGAAGATCACCGAGCTTCTGCCCAAGGCTGACCTGGTGAAGCGTGCCGACTTCGAAGGCGACAGCACTAAGCCGCCGCAGAAGATCGCCGCGCTGGAAAAGGCGCTGAAGGCAATCGCGAAAGAGCGCGGCATCAAGGAAGTAGGACCACCGCGCTTCGAGGAGGAGCACAGCCTGTGGGAGTTGAAATTCGTTAACTCGCAGGGCGCCGAGCACGTCATCAACTGGGAGCTGGCGTCGACGCCCGAGTATCGCCAGATGATGTCGAAGTACAAGCACATTGAGCCGTACATGCAGCCGCCCTATTTCATCGAAGCGGTGAAGAAAGACGCTGGCGGGAACGGCAAGGAAGAGCTGAGTGACGCCGAGCGCGCCGATCAGGAGAAAGTGGAGCAGAAAAATCCCAAGGCGTCGAAGCGCAAGGCTGAAGCGGCAACGGTGGAGAAGAGTTCGCCGCGCGAGTTGTTCGATTACGTGCTTAACGAGGGCCGCAAGGACTACACGATCCAGCGCTACAAAGGTCTGGGCGAGATGAGCTCGCAGCAGCTATGGGAGACCACGATGGACCCCGAGCGGCGAACACTGCTTTCGGTGAAGCTCGAAGACATCACCGAGACCGAAACGATCTTCACCACGCTGATGGGCGAAGACGTCGAGGCGCGGCGCAAGTTCATCGAAGACAATGCGCTGGATGTCAAGAATTTGGATATCTAGAGGACATAGCGAAGGGTTCGTTCTTTATAATTGAGCGCGGGGAAGCAATCATTCGCACTTACTCTAGCTTGGCGGAGATGAAAGCGGACGAGTACCGTTATTGGCAATCGCGTCCGGTTCACGAGCGCATGGAGGCGGTCGCGGAGCTCACTGTTTCGTTGTATGGATTGAAGGGCAAAACCGCGGATGATCTCCGATTTCAAAGAGTTGTTGAAGTCCTTCAACGCCCACGCCGTTAAATATCTTATTGTCGGCGGATACGCCGTTTCCTTTCACGCACAGCCTCGCGCGACCAAGGACCTTGATATTTTCATAAAAGCTGACGCAGAGAATGCCAAGGCAGTCTACGACGCGCTCGCCGGCTTCGGCGCTCCGTTAGAAGGCATAACACCTGAGGACTTGGGGGACTCAACCAAGTTCATTCGTTTCGGTCGGGAGCCGGTTGCGGTGGATCTTCTGCCAAGCATAGATGGTGTTGATTTCGACACGGCGTGGAAGCATCGCGTGTCGGGTGTTATTGATATTACCAGTGGGCTCACTGCCTTTTTCATCTCCGAAGCCGATCTGATCACTTCGAAGATTGCGGCGGGGCGAATGCGCGATCTTGCTGACGTGGAAGAGCTCCGGCAAGCGCGAGCCAGCCAGAAGAGTCGCAGCGAAAAGAAAACTCCAAAAAGAAAGCGGAACGATTCTGGGTGGTGAGAGGGACTGACGGGAGTCGAAGCATGAAGATGCGCGATGAAATTGTCGACGAAGTCCGAGCGAACCGGGAAGCCTACGCAGCCCAATTCAACTTTGACCTGAGGGCAATTTTTGAGGACCTGAAAAAGCAGGAGCAGGCTCACCCTGAACGCGTCGCCAAACTGCGCCCGGCTCGGCCCAAGCCAACTGTCGCAAGTGGCCATTGAATGTTCACAGTCCCGCCGCAGGCGGGACGAAACTACTTAGCCCACCGCGGAAGCGGTGGGTTGCCTTGGAATTTTAATCCGGAGCCCCTTCAGGGGCGACACAATTTATCCCAATGCCCGGTTTGGCTCAACGCGGATGTTCGCCGCCTCTAACATCCCGAGAAATCCCTCTTCATACGAATGCCTGGCGTGATGGGCTGCTTGATTGGCGATATAACGCTTGACCCGGTCGAGCTGCGAAGGACTGACACTGAGGGCTCCGTATCCTTCCTGCCAGGCAAAAGACCTCGAGGTCTCTCGCATCAACCGGCTGGAGTTCGCCTTCAGCGTTCGCACCGCGTCCGCCAAAGCAGTGTCGGGTGGAATCGCAAGGAGCGTGTGAACGTGGTTTTCCGTTCCGCCCACGGCAAGCGCCTGGATGTCGTGATTGCGAGCGATTCCCGCGAGGTAGTTCCACAGTCGGGTTTGCGCTGGCGCGGGGATGAGCTGCCGGCGTTGCTTGGTGCTGAATACACCGTGAAAAATAGAGCTGACGTAGCTGTGGAGCATGTGTGCTGCCATCGTAACGGTGATCAACGGACGTTCTCCGTGACGAGGGTCACGGGGGGCGACAGGTTGTGTCGCCCCCGAAGGGGCTCGGGATCGCAACTCGCGGGTTACCCACCGCTTCCGCGGTGGGCTAAGTAGTTTCGTGCCGCCTGCGACGGGACTTTGTGTGTCGCCCGTGCGGACGCCTTCGTTCGTGTTGCGGTATTCAAGATCCTCGCGAGAATTGTGTCGCGCCTAAAGAGGCTCGCGATAACGAACGTCACCCAACCTCATATCCATTTCACTCCATTGCCTTACGGCTGCGTCAGCACGGTGTGGTAGGGATCGAGCACTAACTGCTTCACGTCGGCTGGAGCGGGGAGGGTGAAGCGGGTATCGGCGCCCTCGGCGAAGACGCGGCCAAGATACACTTGCCGCTCTCCCTCGACGCCATAGATGGGAACGCTGGTGACCAGGTCGAATGGCGCGGAGTCCTGATGAATGACTCCGCTGACGGTGGTTCCTGTCGCCTTGCGCGCGAACTTCACGCCCGATACTTCAAGCTGTGGGAACGCCGTTCCGTTGACCCAGCCATCGAAGAACCAGTCCAGCGACTTGCGATTCTCAAACCACAATTCTCGCGGCAAGACTTCCTCAAGAGCCTGCTCGAAATCGGCATTCGTGATCTCTTTCCCCTGAAAGCGATTCACCAGATTACGCAACAGCGCAAGGAAGACGGTGTCGTCGCCGTTGGGATTAGCCTGCGTACGTGAGGCATCGCGCAGCATCCAGCGCAGCATGTGAATGAGCCAGGTGCCGCGGCCGTAGGCGATGATCTCGTACCCATTGGGAAAGTGCGAGGAAGAAAGCCGGCTGCCCAATGTCACCGGACCGGCTTCCACCAGGCGACGCCCGTCCCGCGACCTGCTGGCCAGGATACGGCGATAGTTTTCCAGCGTGAGCTGAACATCGCCCGGCCGCGAGCGCTCCAGCAGCAGCAGCGAGCAGTAGTTCGCGAAGGCTTCCAGCAACCACTGCTCGTGATAGCTGGCCCACGAGACCTGGTCGCCGTACCACTGATGCGACAACTCGTGCGGCATCATGACTTCGCTATAGATGACCGCGTCAGCCGCTGAGACATTCATGGCCCGTAATTGCTCGGGCTGGAGGTAGGCGTAACTCGATAAGAAGATCAATCCGGGCCAGCCCTGACTTTCGGCGCTGGGATTTTCGGTGAGCGAGAGCGAGCTGAAGGGATAAGGCCCCAGCATCTGCGACAGCGAGGTCAGGGTTTCCGCTGCATGCTCGGCGAGCGATTCACCCGTGCCGGCGGGGTTCTGCAAGGGCGTTGGCGGCCAGGGTATCGGATCGATCGTTCCGGGTGCGTGTGGCGACAGCAAGGGGGATGAGCTATTGGCCACATCGGGAGATGATCGCTGATATTCGGTTCCGCGGGCCGCGTAGGCATCAACCTCGATGTTCATTGCCTTGGCGGAACTGCGCACATACTCACCAAGATTGAATCCGGCAATGGGAATAGGTTGCTCGCTGACCCAGTGACCGACGAAACCGTTGCCTTCAGGCTCCAGCGAAACGCGCTTGCCGGTGGCAATCAGCGACCAGGGCTGTGGAAAGCGGAAGGTGAGATCGTAATTGGCCATGGCGATGCCGCGATTGGGATACCAGGTGCCGCGCGCTCCGACGTAGAGCAAACCGCCCCCGGCATCGGAGAGCACCGAGCCCGCATAGTTGAATCGCAAAGGAAAATGCGCACCAGGCTGTAACGGCGCGGGGAAGACCACCGCGATGGTATCGTTGCCGCGCCGCGAGAGTTCGCTGCCCTCGAGGGCCTCGTTCTGGATGAACTCCAGCGGCTGGCCGTCATACTCCACCCGCTTCACTTGCAGGTAACGCGACAGCTCGAAGAGCACAATGCGCGTGCCGCCCTCTTTGACATCCACATCGAGCGTCGCATCCGCCGACAGGTTGCGCGAAGGGTCCAGACTGGCAGCGATGGTGTATTTGCTTATCGACAGGACACGGGGCGTCCAGAGTGGGCCAGTCGGGCCGCCAAAGCGCGTGTCGGAGAGCTGCGTTTTGCGCAGCGAGCGCATGGGGAAACTCATCCACAGGTCGTAGTAGGTCTGGTCGCCGTGAGACGAGGCGTTGCCAACCACAACTTGCTCCGGGCTGCGCGTGTCGAAGAAAACGTCAAAGACGCCATAGTGGTCTCCGGCAATACGAGCGTGCAGCATGCGATCGGGAACGGGCGCGGCCTCGCCCGAAGCTGCGGCGGACGGCGGGCTGGTGAAGGAAATACAGAGCCGCATCGCATCGATTTCCGCAAGAGTGCGAGCCCGGCCATCGTTGCGGGCGACAAAATCGGCGGCATCCTCCGGCGGACGCAGAAAGGGCCCCAGCTCTTTCGCCGTGTCATCGTTGAAGCGAAAGTAGCCGGAAGAAAACTTTTCCTCCAGTACTCCAGCGTTGATGAAGAGACCCAGCGAGGCGCGCTCCATGCGATCGGGCGGGCGTATCAGTACTTCTCCGTCGCCTTCAAAATATGCGCCGGTGACATGGCCATCAACGGCCTGGGTGAAGGCGATGGTTCCATCGTTGAGCCAGATGTGTACGTCCTCGCGGTCGATGGCCGCTTCGCGGACCTGGAACACACGCTGCGGGTCGAGCCCCACGCCGCGCAGGGCGTGATACAGCGGCAAGACAGGACCGGATACGGCAGGGCCTGCCGCGGTCTGCGCCGGAGCTGGAGGCGGCGTCAACGATGCCCGCTGTTGCGCCGGCGCGCCGGCACAATGCAAAAGCCAGAGCGCAAGGGCAAACAGGCGCACGGCCGAAATGGCTCGGGGTGTCATAGGGCTGTTCCAAGGATGCTACGGAAGGCGGGTAGTTGTCATCCTGGCTGGGACGAGCCGCAGTCCGGAGAGGTCAGTCGGGAACTGAGCCAGAGGGGGTATTTTCAGCCATGACCAGTTTCTCTTCCAGTTCGGCAACGTGTTCCATCAGGTAATGATCGTAGCCTTTGAAGTTGCGCAAGCGATAGAGAAACTCACCCAACAGTAACAGCCGGCAACAAACCACAACGATAAAAACCAGGGCCAGGGCGATGTCGAGATTGGCGTGGAAATGGGTGTAAGCCTCTTCAACTCCGGCGCGGTTAGCAGAACGAATCGACACCACCTCCAGGAAGATGCCGCCCAGAAACAATCCCATCAGCACCAGGATAAAGACAAAGGAGCGAGCTACATAAACGATGGTGGCGAATGCATTGTTGTGACACTCGCATAAGTTGAAGAGCTTCGAGTTAACCGAAAGCAGCCGCGCCTTCAGCATCCACGTGCCCGGCCGTTGCGGGGGCAAGGAAAGAAAATGCCGCATGATATCGGCGTAGAGTGCGACCAGCCCGCTGGAGAGCACCACAAGGACTTCCAGGGCAAGAGCGTGGTTATGCAGCCAATACTGCAGAGAATTCAGCATCTGGGCGCAAATATAACACGAAATCGCATCGGTCGGCGGAGACCTCCGAGCCGCCGGGACGGACTTAGTACACCTACGGGGAGGCGCCCCCGGTGATTCGCTCCTGAATAATGCATGGGCAAAATCACATGACCGTTGGGAACATCTCCTTCGAAACTAGGAAGGGCTGCTAATTTCGGCCTTCCGAAATGTGGTCAACAGCAGCATCGCGACCACGTAGGCGGTGGCGCCGCAGGCGAGCGTCGCGGTCAATCCGAACTGGATGGCAATGACGATCGCCGCCCAGGCCCACTCAACTGCGCCGTGCCTCGCAGTAGTTTCGTCGCCGTCGCCAGAGGCAAGAGCGCGCAAACCGCTGGGGAAGGGCATGCCCATGGTGAAGCCGAGCGGCAGCAGCAGCAGCGCGCTGACCAGCAGTTTGGCTCCGAACGCAAGGCCGATCATGCCTTCCAGCAGGCGGGGCAGAACGAAGACGTAGATCAGTAGCGCAACCACGATGAACGCCAGCGCAAGAACGACCCGCGTAGGTTCGCCGAACCAGCGGCGCGAAACCAGGCTGCCCGCTCCACTGGACAGCAGCATCAGGAAGACCACGACGGTGAGGGCATAGGTGGGATATCCCAGAAAGAGCACGAAGCGCTGGATAAAGGCGATCTCCACCATAATGTAGCCGAGGCCGATGGCGATGAAGTACAGCACGCCAAGGCTGCGTCCTGAGCGAGTTTCCGGCGAAAGCGCCAGCGGTAGCACCAGAAATGCGAACACGGCCGCGAGGGAGACCAGGAGCACGATGCCAAGTATCGCGATGCCCAGGTTGACTTTCCAGTCGATGCCGCCCTGGTCGGTGCCGCGGAACACCTGCTCAGGTTTCAGCGTGAAGAAGAAGAACGGCGCGTTGTCGGTTACAGGGGAGACGTTATAGGCATACGCCTTGGAGAACGCTAGCGCATCCTGGCTGCGAATGAGTTGTGCGAATGCCGGATGCGCCATTCCTGGCCGGTCCGCGGTTACCGGCAGATAAAGCACGCGCAGGTTCTCAAAGGCGTCACGCCCGCTACCACCTTGAGTGTGGTCGAGCACCGCACGTTGTTCTTCCAACGTGAACGGCGATTTCTTAGCCAGCACCACCACGGGCCTGCCATCTGTATCTAACGGCCCGTCGCTGACCACGATGAAGTTGTCCGCCGTGTTCTCGACGCCCATCTCACGCAACGCTTCCATGGCCTGCGAAACCACGCGCAAGGCCTCGCGTGGCTTGGCGAACTCCCAGCGGGTGATGGCGATCATGCCATCGGGCTTCAGGTGATCGAAGTACTCGCGAAAAGCCTCGACGGTGTACAGGTTGTTTTCGCTCAGGGCGAAGGCCCCAGCAGCAGTCGAGGCCCAAGTGTCCACCAGTGTCATCTCCACTACGTCATACTTATCGCGACTGTTGCGGACGAACGAACGGCCATCGCTGACATGCATGTGCACCTCGGGAATCTGGTAGAGGTGATAGGTGTAATCGGCGAAGCGGTCGCGCATGATGTGGTTGGCGATGATGGGATTGATCTCAATGCCGGTGACGTTGGTGCTTCCGTTGGCTACGGCGCGTAGCACGTCCACACCGCCGCCCGGGCCAATGATGGCGAAGTCACCGTGGGGACGCAGCACGTTGGCCACGGAAGGCGCGGCTGACATAAGGTCGCGGCGGTAGCCGTCGCTCCAGTGATGCGGGTCGGTATTCATCAGCGAAGTCTGGGCGTCGGCGTCGATGACGATTGCCCGGCCCGTTCCCTGCTGGTCGACTTCCACCCGCGAGATCGCATTCCAGCGCGCATACAGTGGCACGGCGCGCTTCATGCCCTTGGCGTAAACGATGTCGATGAGCAGGCCGTGAAAGTTGATGGCGACCAGCGCCAGCAGCGCCACAGCCACACACGCAGGAGCGAGGCGCCTGCCCGGAGCGGCCCACGCGACAGCAGCGAGCGCCACAGCGAATGCCGCGAACAAAATTGTGTTTGGGCCGCCGACGAAGTTCAGCAGCGGCACCAGTGCGAGACATGCCAGCGAGCCTCCCAGCAAGTCGGCTCCATAGAGCTGCGTGATCCGCGCCGGATGCCGCGCAAACACGATGGAGAACAGCAGGCCGGTGATGAAAAACGGCACCGCTGACGCGAGATAGAGCGCGGTCAGCCGCCAGAAGTTCGGCCAGCTAAGGTGGAGCGATACCGCGGTGTGGATAACCAGTTCAAGCACGGCAAAGATCACGATCGCATTCGCCGCGCAGAGCACGGCGCCGAGCTGATTGATGGACCAGCGCGACAGCCACCGGCGGCGCAAACAGGCGAATACCGCCCCCGCTCCGAGGCCAAGCAGGGCAATCGAAATCGCCAGAAATGCGAAGTGATAGAACAGCACCACCGAGAACAGCCGGGTGAGCCCCAGTTCCAGAAGCAGGGCAGCAAAGCTCATGAGAGCCACCGCAACGGGTGTGGACCAGGAATAACTCCTGGCAGCGGATCGCGCCTGAGTAAGGGTTTCGGCTGTAGCCATCATGAACAATTGAGATTACTACGAGCAGCGAGAGATCGGTACGGCCAGCGTTGCATCCTGGGGAACCTTTTCTTATCCTGTTCGTATCATCCTGTGGGAGGGTCTATGTACTGCAATTACTGCGGTAAGGTGATTCAGGACGACGCCAATCTTTGCGCGTATTGCGGCACGCGAGTGGGCTCGGTCGCCGGCCGGCGCAAGCTGATGCGCTCGCGCGCTAATCGCAAGATCGCCGGGGTTTGCGCCGGCTTCGCCGAATACTTCGATCTGGATGTCACCGTAGTTCGTGTGGTATGGCTGATCGTGGCCCTTTTTGGCGGCGGCGGAATACTGGCCTACATCATTGCGTGGATCGTGATGCCGGAGGAGCCGGCATTCGTTCCGGTCTCACCGCCCGCGACGACGCCGCAACCTTACCAAGGCTCGTAGTCATTGTCAGTGGGTGATGCGCGAAGCGGAGAGCGGGGCACGGCTGCTGAAAAAGTCGAGGAAGGGCCCGGTGCCGCCGGCTAAAGCCCGGCTCAGAATTGTTTTTGTGCGCATGACGCGGCCCTAAAGGGCCGCTCTTCCACCCTACCGGAATCGATGCCTACACTCCGCAGCTCCGATGCCCAGCTCTTCTATGAAGTCGCCGGCAATGGTCCTGACGTCGTCCTGCTGCATCCGTTCCCGCTGAACCACTCCTTCTGGAGACCGGTTGCCGAACAGCTTGGCACTCGCTACCGGCTGATCATGCCCGACCTGCGGGCCCACGGCGACTCCGAGTTGGGCGAAGGGCCAGCCACGATGGAGAAACTGGCCGCCGATCTCGCCGCGCTTTGCCGCGAAGAGCGAATCACAAAGGGATTCTTTGTTGGCGTCTCCATCGGCGGATACACGCTGTTCGAGTTCTGGCACCGACATCGCGAGCACGTTGCCACTCTAGTCCTGGCGAATACACGCGCATCTGCGGAAACGCCGGAGAGCCGAGCGAATCGTTTGGCGCTCGCGGACAAGGTCCTGCGCGAAGGTAGTGCGGGATTCATCGAAGAGATGCTGCCCAAGTTGCTTTCGCCGATGACGCTGAACAACCGGCCGGACATCGTGGATGCGGCGCGTCGCATGATGCAGACGATGTCGCCAAAGGATATTGCCGGGGTGCAGCAGGGCATGGCCGATCGTCCGGATTCGATTGCGACGCTGAAGACGATTTCCGTTCCCACGCTGGTCATCGTCGGCGAAGACGAGGCTACGGCTGAAGCCGAGCTGATGCGGCAGCAGATTCCCGGCAGCCGGCTGCAAGTCATTCCGCGTGCCGGGCATTATGCGGGGCTGGAGCAGCCGGAAGAATTCGCGCGCCTGCTGCGGAGCTTTCTTGATGGCCTGCCGCGGCAATAAGTCCCCCGGCTGTGATCGACATCACTATCCTGCAGTATCCGCTTCGGTAGAATAATTCTGTCATGCTTGATGCCTTTCTAGTACCTGCAAATACCGTGGTCACCGCCAAGGGGGACAGCGCGCCGCTCGACATCAGCGAAGCTGCCAGTCGCGTTTTTCTGCTGACGCTCTCCGTCTCTTCCATCGTGGAGCAGGAAGCCCTCGAAGTCAGCCTGTTCACCTCGGCCGATGGAACAACGTGGGAGACCAAGCCAGTGGCCTCGCTGCCGCAGAAGTTCTACCTGGGCGAGTATCCGCTGCTGGTGGATTTGTCGCAGTCGCCGAGCGCGAAATTTGTACGCGCGCATTGGGAAGTCACCCGCTGGGGTCGCGGTTCCACCACTCCGAAATTCGAAATTGGCCTGCGTCTACGTGAGGTTTCCAAAGAGGCGTTGCAGGAAGCCGAGGCCGAAGCCCATACCCGCCGTTAGGACAAACCAGTTATCTGCAACAGCTATAATCAAGTTGCTTTGTCCGTTCCACGCAGAATCTTTCATGGCCTTGCCATCGTTCTAGTTGCTGCGGTCGCCCTGGTCTGCCAGAATGCCGCTGCCCAGTCCCTGCCCGGCACCCAGACCCTGATGGTTATGCCCTTCGAAAACCAGTCGAACGCTCCGGGACTGGAGTGGATCGGAGAAGCATTTCCTGAGGTCCTGTCTCAACACCTGACTTCTTCGCAGCTTTATGTCATTAGTCGCGACGACCGCGTTCATGCCTTCGACCATTCGGGCATTCCGCAGAACTTGCTGCCGTCGCGAGCGACCATCTATCGCATCGCCGAAGAGATGGACGCGGATTATGTCGTGATGGGCAGCTATACCTTCAGCGGCAACGTGTTTACCGCCCACGCGCAATTGCTCGACATGAAGAAGCTGCACTTGTATCCCCCGGTGGAAAGCAGCGGCCCGCTCGCCAATCTGATCGACCTGCAGACCATGCTGGCTTGGGAAGTTTTACAGGAAATGCCCGTGCATCCTGCAACCACGCGCGATCAGTTTCTGAAGGCCGTTCAGCCGGTGCGACTGGATGCCTTCGAGAACTACATTCGCGGAATTCTGGCTACCAGTTACCAGCAGCGGGTCCACTACTTCCACGAGGCGCTGAAACTTAATCCCAACTACACCCTGGCTATGCTGCAGTTGGGCAGGACGTACTTCGATAATCATGAGTACGAGTCGGCCTCGGTGTGGTTTGCCCGCATACCCAAAACCGATCCTGCCATCGGCGAAGCCAGTTTTCTGCTGGGACTGTCGGAGTTTTATCGCGGCAACTTCGACAAGGCCCTTGCCGCGTTCAACTACCTGTCGACCCGAGTGCCGCTGACCGAGCTCTACAACAACATGGGTGTAGCGGAGGCCCGGCGCGGTCGTCGCGCTCAAGCGGTGGAGTATTTCTCAAGAGCTGTTAATGCCGATCCTTACGATGCCGATTACCGCTTCAACCTGGCGGTGGCTCTCTTCAAGAACGGGGACAGCGCGGGGGCGAGCCGGCAGCTGAAGGACGAGCTACAGCAACGCCCAAACGATGGCGAGGCCAAGACGCTGTTAGACATGATCAATCGCGGTGTGCCGCCTCCGCAACCATCGCCGGGCGCTGGCGCAGGCAATGCGCTGTTGCCGCCCAACCAGCTTCACCTTCCCATGGAGCGGATCAAGCGCAATTACGATGAAGCTTCCTATCGGCAAATCGAAATGCAGATCCACAATTTTGAGGAAGCGCGCCTGGCGACCATGGATAGGAACAAACAGGCCGCCTATCACGTGGAAAGCGGCAAGGAATTGCTGGCGAAAAATATACCGGACCAGGCCGAGGCTGAATTCCGCGCTGCTATCGGCGCTGACTCCAGCAACGTAGTGGCGCATGCGCAGTTGGCGATGCTGCTGGAGAAGAAGGGCGACGTGACGGGCGCACGGGCAGAAGCGCAGACCTCGGTACGTCTGAAGCCGAATGTTGACGGCCTGCTGGTGCTTGCCAGGCTTGATCTGAAGCAGAACCAGGTGCAACTGGCGGCTGGCGAAGTCAATCGCGCGCTGGCGCTGGAGCCGGGCAATGCCACCGCGCTGGCTCTGAAACGGGATATCACTACGCGGCAAACAGGTTCACAATAGACGTGGAATATTCCTCCGGAAGGAGGCCGCATGTCGAGAATTCGAATTGTCCTCTCATTCTTCGTTCTGGTGTTGCTGGCATCCGCCAGCGCCTTTGCCAGTAGTGTCGTCAAGATCCGTGTGGACGACACCATCCAGCCCATCAGCGCCGAATACGTTGAGCGCGCCATCGAGCACGCGCGCCAGACCAATGCCGACGCGGTGCTGATCGAGCTGCGCACCCCTGGCGGTCTGGTCGACTCAACCCGCGAGATCATCCAGAAAATCCTCGCCTCGCCCGTGCCGGTCATCGTGTACGTTGCGCCCAGCGGCGCCAATGCGGCTTCGGCGGGATTCTTCATTCTGGAGTCGGCAGACATTGCCGCGATGGCGCCCGGGACCAACACCGGCGCGGCCCATCCGGTGACGCTCGGCGGCGAGAAGATGGACGACATCATGAAGACCAAGGTGGAGAACGACTCTGCCGCCTTCATGCGCTCGTTCGTGGGGCCGCGCGGACGCAATGTGCAATTGGCCGAGAGCGCGGTCCGCGAGTCGAAATCGTGGACCGATCAGGAAGCGTTGCAACAGCACCTGATCGACATTGTCGCCAAGGACCAGGATGACCTCTTCCGCCAGATCCAAGGCCGCACGGTGAAGCGCTTCGACGGCAAGCAGGTGAAGCTGGACCTGGTCGGAGCTAAGGTCGACGATATGCCGATGACGCTGCGGCAACAAATCCTCGACTTCTTGCTGGATCCCAATATTGCCTTCATCGTGCTGGCGGTGGGTGCGCTGGCGCTGTACGCCGAGTTCAATCATCCCGGCGCGATTGTGCCCGGCGTGGTGGGAGTCATCTTCATTCTGCTGGCGCTGTTTGCGCTGAACCTGCTGCCCACGCGGTATGCGTCGTTCACGCTGATCATGGGAGCGTTTGTACTGTTTGTGCTGGAGGCGAAGTTTGGCACCCACGGCATACTTGGGCTTGGCGGCGTCGCTCTGCTGACGCTGGGCGGGCTGCTGCTGGTGGATGGGCCGATCCCGCAGATGCGCGTCAGCCTATGGACGGCGCTGGGCGTCAGCGTGCCCATCGGCGCAATCACGGTCTTCCTGATGACCATCGCGCTGCGAGCGCGCCGCAATAAAGTTGTGACGGGAAGCCAGGGGATGATCGGCGCGATTGGCGAAGCGCGCACCGACATCGATCCGGAAGGGAAGGTCTTCGTGCTGGGTGAGATATGGAATGCCCACTCGCCCTCGCGCGTCGGCATTGGAGATCACGTCGTCGTCCGCAAAGTGGAGGGGTTGGAACTGGAAGTGGAGAAGAAGTAGAAGACAGTGGCCAGTGGCCAGTGGCCAGATATGAAACGCGCTCCCTTTGGCGTTTGCAATCCACTCGTACGACGGGAACAAGTCTCGCCACACACCGACTTGGGCAACAGGATCGAGCGCAGAGACTGATCGCCAGGTGTCCGGTCTCTGGCCACTGACCACTAGCCACTGGCCACTGCCTTCTGTTGCCAACTTGGGTTCCCCACCACTTGAGCCTACAATCGGCAGTAGCACACGTTCTACACTTCTGAATAACTGGAGGCACCTCGTGCCCGGTATAGCTGGCATTGTTGTCATCATTATTGTCGCTCTCTACATCATCAACTCGATCAAGATCCTGGCCGAGTATGAACGCGGCGTTATTTTCCGCCTTGGGCGGTTGCTGGGCACTGCGAAAGGCCCCGGCATCATTCTGGTCTTCGCGCCGATCGACCGTATGGTACGCGTCTCATTGCGGCAGGAGGCGCTGGAGGTCCCGCCGCAAGACATCATCACCCGCGACAACGTCACGCTGAAAGTGAACGCGGTCATCTTCCTGCGCGTGGTTGATTCCAACAAGGCGGTGGTTGCGGTTTCGAATTACATGTACCAGACGTCGCAGTTTGCGCAGACCACGCTACGTTCGGTGCTGGGTGAAGTCGATCTGGATGAACTGCTGGCGCATCGCGAGAAGATCAACCTGCGGTTGCAATCAATTCTGGACCAGCACACCGATCCGTGGGGCGTGAAGGTTTCCAACGTCGAGGTGAAGCAGGTCGATTTGCCGGAGACGATGACGCGCGCCATGGCCAAGCAGGCCGAGGCGGAGCGCGAGAAGCGATCGAAGATCATCCACGCCGAAGGCGAATTTGCCGCGGCGCAGCGCCTGATCGATGCCGCCCACCTGCTGGCCAGCGAGCCGGTCAGCATTCAGTTGCGCTACTTGCAGACGCTGACCGAGATCGGCGTGGAGAAAAACACGACGATTATCTTCCCGGTTCCGGTGGACCTGCTGGCCGGGCTGCACAGCCTGGTGAAGCTGGACAAAGCGAAGATTGCCGCCCTGCAGCCACCGGACAAGGGTGGAAGCGCCGGACTTTAAGTCCGGCGGAATTTGACGATTGTGTGAGAGGGCTTTAGCCGCGGCTAAAGCCGCGTGTCGTAATTGTCCGCGTGCGGCACGGCTGAAGCCGTGCCCTTCCACCGGCTCTATCAAGCAAACGAGGTTATCTGTGCACACGATGGCATCTGACGACACCGAAATAACCCTGGGCGCAGGCAAGCTGCTGGGACTTTTTTTCCTGCTGGCAGCGATCTGCGGGGTCTTCTTTTCCATCGGGTATTCGCTGGGCAAAAGCTCGGGTCATGAGCAGGCGTTGAACGATCAGCCGGCGCAGGTAAATGCCGCGCCCGATACAGTGCAGGCAAGTTCCGGAAGCGGCGAAAGCAAGCCCTCAGCAGCGGTTGCCGCCAAGTCCGACACGCCGGCTCCGGCTTCCGAGGACGCCAGTGCGGCCAGTCCGCAGAGCAATTTGACCTTCTACAAAGCAGTGCAGCAGAACGACAACGGAGCGCAGCCGGCTGGCGCAGCAGCGCAACCGGCGGCCGCTGCCGCGCGCGATCAAAAGGTGGTTGCTGCCGCGGCGACAGCCCCAAGTCCCGCGGTGAGCGCACCTGCTGTTGCGGCTGCCCGCAGTCCCGAGGTCATCTCGCACACGTCTCCCGTAACCGGGCCGGGGACAATGGTGGTGCAAATCGCGGCGGTCTCACGCGAGGACGATGCGGTGGCACTCGCCGGCGCCTTACGTAAGAAGAACTACAACGTTTTTGTAGTGAACAATCCGGTCACCAACGACAAGTTCTATCACGTGCAGGTAGGGCCGTTCTCGAGCGTGGCCGA
>JBEKTC010000188.1:0-9031 GCA_049516475.1 Candidatus Korobacteraceae bacterium
GGCAAACGGGTACGTTTCTTCCTACTAGAAAGGGTACGAACCTGGTGCTTCAGGATGACGGCAACCTAGTGCTGTATGGCCTTACTTCGTTGTTCTCGTCGTTTAGCGACGGTAGCATGTCGCCCCAACCAACTATTGCCCCCGGGCCTCAAGGGGGGAACGGCGTCTCTCTGAACTCGGTTGTTCAGGCGGCACAAGCGGCAGAAACTATCGTCACTATTGTGGCCAGCCTCTTGTAAGTCCCAGTAAACCGATGGAGGCCTGTCACCTAGAGGGATAGAGAGGCCCTCTTGTATGGCCGTGGCACCGCCCCTAACCGCAGATCGGACGCACTGGATTTCAGCAGCGTTGTCGCGGCGCGATTCGATCGTATCTCGTGCTTCGCCTGCGCTATAGCTCCAGCTCGGCCAGGATCATGTTGTCCTCCAGGCTGGAGAACATCTTGAAGCCGAGCTTGGTGCAGAGCGCCCGCATTTCGCGATTCTCCGGCAGCATGTTGGAGACAAGCTTGCCCAGCCTTTCTTCGCGACCGTACTGGATCAGCCTGCGATACAGCTCCGTTCCCAAGCCCTTGTGCTGGGCTTCGTCGATGGCGACCGCAGCCAGCTCGGCTTCGTTTTTGCCATGCAATTTGCTCATCCGGCCAACCGCCAGGATCTCCGGTTCGCCTGCTTCGTTAGGACGTTCGGCCACCAGCGCCATCTCGCGGTCATAGTCTATAAAGCAAGCACGGGTCAGGCGCTCGTGAGAGGTACGCATGGTCAGCTTCAGCGGCTGGAAGTAGCGCAGATAGACGCTACGTTCGGAGAGTTCCGTGTGGAACTGGATCATGGCCGGCTCGTCTTCCGGACGAATGGGGCGAATCGTAACCTGACTCCCATCCTTCATCGTCCACTCCCTGACCATGTGGATGGGATAGGGACGGATAGCCGGGGCGGGCAGCTTGTCTTCCGTCATTTCAGGATCATGGAGCACGACCCTCGCATCCAGGGCCAGTAATCGCTCCGGCGAGGCCAGCAGCGGATTAATGTCGATCTCCTTGACCCAGGGCTGCTCCACCACAAGCTGGCTGAAGCGCACCAATAGATCTTCCAGCGCGTGCAAGTCGACCGGCTTCCGGCCGCGAACTCCCTTCAGCGCTTTCAGAATCTTGGTCTGCTCCATCAGGCGCAAGGCGAGCGTGGAGTTCAGCGGAGGCAGTGCCAGCGCGCGGTCCTTGAACACCTCAACCAATTGACCGCCAGTGCCGAAGAGAATGACCGGGCCAAATTGCGCATCCAGGCTGCTGCCGATGATCAGTTCGTAGCCATCGAGCTTAACCATGGGCTGCACCGTGACTCCCTGGAAATGCTCGGCGCCAACTTTCTCGGTGACCGTCTGCTTGATGTTCTGAAACGCGGTCCTCACCGCAGTTGCATCACGCAGGTTCAACAGCACGCCGCCGACATCGGTCTTGTGGGTGATGGTCAGCGAATACAGCTTCAGCACGATGGGATAGCCGATCTCTTCGGCGGCTTGCAATGCTTCCTGCTCAGTCGCGGCAACGCGAGTTTCGACCGTCGGTATGTCATAGGCCTTCAGCAGCTGCTTCGACTCGTACTCGGTCAGGATGGTGCGGCCCGATTGGCGCACGTCGCGAATGATGCGCTCGGCTTTGCCACGTTGCATGGCTGCCTCCGCATGTTGCGCGATGACGGGGGTTTCGTAGATGCCTTTCAGGTTGTAGGCATAGCGCCACATGTAATTGAAGGCGCGCACCGCGCTGTCGGGAAACTGGAAGGTGGGGATGCCGGCCTGGTTCAGGATCTGCTCGCCGGCCGCAACCTCGGCCCCGCCCATCCAACTGGCCAGCACGGGCTTGCCGAGCCCCTTGGCATAAGGCTTCAGCTTCTCGGCGATCTGGGTTGGGCTGGTCATGTCCTGCGGCGTCAGCACCACCAGCATGCCGTCGATGCTGGGGTCCTTGGCGGCAATCTCCAGCGACTTCGCGTAGCGTTCGGGTTCGGCATCGCCCAGAATGTCTACCGGATTGTTGTGGCTCCATTGGGCGGGAAGAATCTCGTCGAAGGCTTTCATCGTGGCGGGCGAGAGCTCGGCCAGCTCGCCACCACCGGCGACCAGGGCATCGGTGGCCAGCACGCCAGGACCGCCCGCGTTGGTCACAATGCAGAGCCGATTGCCGCGAGGCCGCGGCTGCTTGGCCAGCACATCCGACATGTAGAAGATGTCGGCGATGCTGTTCACCCGGAGAACGCCGGTGCGGCGGAAAGCCGCATCCAGCACTTCGTCGCTGCCGGTAAGCGCGCCGGTATGCGAGGCGGCAGCCTTGGCGGCAGCAGCCGTACGACCCGCCTTGATAACAATCACGGGCTTGGTCAGCGAGACTTCGCGCGCGGCGGAAAGGAATGAGCGCGCGTCGCCGATCGATTCCATGTAGATGACAATGCTGTGCGTCCGAGAATCGCTGCCGAAGTAGTCCACCAGGTCGCCCCAATTCACATCCAGCATGGAGCCCACGGAGACGAAGGCGCTGAAGCCGACATTTTCCCGCAAGCTCCAGTCGAGCACGGCGGTGCACAGCGCTCCGCTCTGGCTGATGAAAGCGACATTGCCCGGACGCGCGACACTCCGCGCGAAAGTTGCGTTCAGCCCGCGAATCGGATTCATTACGCCGAGGCAGTTAGGGCCGATGAGCCGCATCTTGCCGCGAATGATCTCCGAAATCTGCCGCTCCAGATCCTTGCCATGCTCGCCAAACTCCTTGAAGCCGGCCGAAATGACAATCGCCGCAGGAATGCCGAGTTCCACTGACTCCGCAATGATGTCAGGCACCGTGTCGGCGGGCGTGGTGACCACTACCAGTTCCACTTTGTCAGGAAGGTCTTTGACGCTGGGATAAGCCTTGATGCCGAGAACACTCGGCCGCTTGGCATTGACCGGAAAAACCGTGCCGCCGAAGGGGCTGCTCAGCAGGTTCCACAACACCGAGCGGCCCACGCTGCCGGCCCGCTCGGAGGCGCCGATGACGGCGACGCTGCTGGGAAGAAACAGCGGATCGAGCGGATGGCTCTCCGAGCGGTAAACGTCGGAGGAAGGATCAAGTTTCAAAGAACTTGTAAACGGTTTCGAGGCGGGAGTAGCGGTCATGAGTCCTCACAAGGATGAAAGTCTAGTTTAAGCTCTTGGGTGATGCGGCTGGAAAGAATCCATCACGGGAGCTCGTGATTTGGCTCACAGCAGCCTGCTTTCAAGGCCTCCAGACGCGGGGTGTTACAATGTATTTTCCGCGAAACAATTCTGCGGCAACGCGCCCTCTGAACGGACTCCAAGCCTTTGGCACAGCAGATGACCGAACTTCGTACCATCACCTACGCCGACTCCGGCGTGGACATTGATCGCGCCAACCGCACCAAGCAGCGCATCAAGTATCTAGCTCACAAGACCTTTAACCGCGGCGTGTTGAGCGAGATAGGCGGCTTCGGCGGCCTGTTCGCTATCGACAAAAAGAAATATACCGACCCGGTGCTGGTTTCAAGCGTGGACGGCGTGGGCACCAAGCTGAAGATCGCTTTCGAAATGAACCTGCACCACACCATTGGCGCCGATTTGGTGAACCACTGCGTCAACGACGTTGGCGTGCAGGGCGCGACGCCCCTGTTCTTCATGGATTACTTCGCCACCGGCACGCTGCAACCTAACGTCGCCGAGAAGGTCATCTCCGGCATTGCCGATGCCTGCAAGCACAATGGTTGCCCGCTGATCGGCGGAGAAACCGCTGAGATGCCCGGCTTCTACGCCGAGGGCGAGTACGACCTGGCGGGCTTCCTGGTAGGCGTGGTGAACCGCGACAAGATCATTACCGGCAAAGCGGTTGAGCCGGGAGATGTGCTGGTTGGCTTGGCTTCGACCGGACTGCACACCAACGGCTACTCGCTGGCGCGCAAGCTGTTTTTCTCGGTTGCGGGCTACACGCCCGATTCCTATGTGAACGAGATCAAAGGCAAGGTGGGCACCGAGCTGATGAAGCCCCACCGCAGCTACTGGCCAATCATGCGGCGCATGATTGAAGCCGACGCGGTGTCGGCCATGGCTCACATCACCGGCGGCGGCATCACTCAGAACCTGCCGCGAGCGCTGCCCAAGGGCACCGGCGCCATCGTTGAAATCAACTCCTGGCCCGTGCCACCCATCTTCGAGCACATGCAGGAGATTGGCAACGTCCCGCAAGACGAGATGCTGCGCACCTTCAACATGGGCATCGGCATGATCCTGGTTGTCCCCGCCAAGAAGTTCAAGAAGGTGCAAACCATCCTGGACCGCTGCGGCGAAAAGGGCTACACCATTGGGCGAGTGGTGAAGGGCGAGAAGCGAGTCACGTCCTCGTAAGAGCTATGAGAGCTTTCAGCCATTAGCTAATCCGGAACGGTCACGCTTTCCAGTATGTTTCCCGAAATTCTGACCCAGCGCCTGGCTATTCGCGATCTCGAAGCCAACGATGGCCCAAGAATTTTCACTTACCATAAACATCCCGACATTTCCCGCTTCCAGTCCTGGGGCACTGAATCCGTCGACGTCGTTCAGTCCTACATTCGAGGCTTGTCCGCGATTGAGCCCGGAACGCCTGGTCCGTGGTATCAGGTTGGGATATTTCTTCTCGCAAGCGGCAAACTGATCGGCGATTGCGGTTTTCGCGTGCTCGAAAGCGATCCGGAGCAGGCCGAAATTGGGATCACGCTCGCACCGGAGTTCCAGGGAAAAGGCTATGCCACCGAAGCCTTGCAAGCGGTCCTGGATTATCTGCTGCTCACGCTGGAAAAACATCGCGTGTTTGGTTCTGTAGATCCCCGTAATGTTTCGTCGATGAAGCTGCTGCAGCGGGTCGGCCTGCGGCAGGAAGCCCACTTTGTGAAAAGCCTGTGGTTCAGGGGCGAGTGGGTCGATGACGTGATCTTTGCCATGCTCGCGAATGAGTGGAGAGATTCAGCGCGCCGCACGACGGGGTAACGCCGATTTCACGCATCTGTAATATCGACCGCCCTCCCCGACTTGCCCGCCCGCGCACGCGCCCTCTAGAATCGCTGTTTGCATTCAAGAAGGTCCTGGAGGAACGGATGGCAACTCTGAACGTTGGTGATGAAGTTCCGGACTTTGAACTCCCCGCGGTCGTAGGCAACATCAAAACGCAGTTCAAGCTGAGCGACTATCGGGGAAAGAAAAATGTAGTGCTGGCGTTTTATCCTGCCGACTGGACGCCGGTGTGCGCCTCGCAATTGCCGGGGCTGAACAACGATGTGGAGCGCTTTGCCGGCTACGACGCGCAGGTTGTGGGCATCAGCGTCGACTCCATCCCCAGTCATACCGCATGGCAGAAGAAGGAGATCGGCATTCTCAGCTATCCCTTAGCCAGCGATTTTTATCCGCATGGCGAGGTCGCCAGGAAGTTCGGCATTCTGCGGGAAGGCGATCCCATCCCCGGCATCAACGAGCGCGCCATCTTCGTCGTCGACAAGAAGGGCAAGCTTGCCTTCGCCAAGATTTATCCTATCGGCCAGGTCCCCAGCAATGAAGACATCTTCGAGGTGCTGCGCAAACTGTAGCCGCCGCAGTGCGGCATCCTCGTCCACTGAACAACCAAAAAAGAGGAGGGCCCATGCCCTCCTCTGCCCAGCCCGATACGGAGGATATTACGGACCAGGGTGCGGCGTGATCGACCCGAAGATTCCGTGGCTTTCCCCGAAAGGACCCGCAGTGAAGAACAGCGTGCCTGCGGGACCGCCGGAACCACCGTTACCGAAATTCAGGCCCCACAAACCATCAATCTGCACCGGCAGGTCATTGACATTCTCCATGTTTCCAATCCACGTGCCGTTGGACATGTTAAACGCCACGATGGCTCCGCTGCCAAAATTCCCGACCAGAAGATCGTTAGCGAATCCGCTGAAGCTCGCTGGAGCTTGCGCCACGCCCCACGGAGCGTTCAGGTAAATATTGTGGGCCAGACGAACTTGCAGGACGCCCTCGGTGTTGTAGATATCGACGTAACCATTGCCGGCTCCGGGTACGTCATCATGCTTGGCGGCATCCTGCTTGGCGTAGGTCACGACCAGGTTGCTTCCCACCAACTGGATATTGAAGGGAGCGTAGCCCGCGGGGAGGCTGGAATCCACAAAGGAGCCCGAGCCGAAGGAGAAGGAATTGTAGCTCCCGTTGTACACCTCTATGGTTCCGGCGTTGAAGTTGGCCACGTACAGATAGTTGATCCCGCCGACCGACGCCAGAGCCATTCCCTTGTAGACCGCGCCACTGCCGCTGTTGTTGACGGCAATAAAAGCAGTGGTTCCCGCATACCAGCCGGAAATGGTTCCGTCCTCGGTGCAGAACAGGAAGGGCGTGGCGAATCCGTGGATCTTGAAGTCAGTGGTGCTGGCGTTATAAACCGTCCCGCTCGGCGATCCCAGGCCCGAACCACTGGCCGGAGGAATCGTGACTACCAGTGACTGCGGTTGTCCGGAGGCGACGTAGAGCGTGGACAGGCCGCTGGTGTTGTCCGAAAGCCACCACGGGCCGCTCGGGGAGATCGACATTCCCCAGGGATTCAGCAGGTTCGCATCTTGATAGGCACCGGCGGATGTGATGTCGGATGTCAGATAGTTAACGTTGACTCTTTGAGCTGAAGCTGGCAGGCTGAGCGCCACGATCGCCAGAAGCGATAGCACGGCCATCAAGCCCGGTCGAGAAGCAATGTGTGGTTTCTTGGTGCTGAACATGATTTCTCCTCTGTTCTCGGAATCGTTGATTGCTTCCGGCAACCCTTCGTCCCTTAGTTGCTGCTGCCACAAGCTTTCCGAACTCTAGCCGAGGCGAAACCCGGAGTTGTTCTCATCAGGTCACGATGTTGTCAAAAGTTGTTGACAACTGCGGCTCAGAGTTCCGGCACCGCTCGCTGAACGCAGAATCAATGACTTACAGCAGCCGTCACAACGGGTCCCCGCTGAAATCTTCTCCGCAGTTGAGTCAAAAAATACTTATTGGGATTGTGATTGGAAGTGAAAGATTGGATGTCGAGGAAGCCGGGTCAACTGAACCGAAGCATTCCAGGAGATTGCGGCCAGGCTTCTTTGACAGATAACCCAGCAGCATCCCGCGGGCGAGTCGACCCAGTAGAATTACACTATCGGCCTCTCGCCGACCGAGCGTGAAACCCTCGCGTCACTCGCCCGCATCCGGGAGACGTGCGGGGCATACCGATCCTCCAGTGAACGAAGAGATCAGTTGAGACTCCCATTTTTCTTGCTCCTATGGACGTCTGAGAACAGTAAGAAACAGCAGAATTTTCCCGCCAGAATAGTGTCACTACTGGACTTACGGCTAAGAACTTCTTTCCGGAAGAAAGTTACACGCCATGCTCATAGGGGTCGCGGTCGTGGTTCCAGACCGCATACTGCACCACTTAAGTAACATGAAGCCAGAATATTGTTGACACTTACGCTCTAGGGTGGAAAACTTTGCTGTGAACGACTCGTGTTATCACTGGGCGCATTTGAGTTCATCTGCTTTTGTGTGCAAGTGAGCTATCAAAATCCTGTGTCACGAACCACGGTATAAAAGGAGACATCAATGACCGGCCGCCTTGTCCTGTTGTGTGTGGCACTCACAGCTCTGGCGCTTCTTGCAGGCTGCGCTACAAACGCAGCGTTAACTTCCATCCAGGTGTCACCCGGGACTGCAACTGTTGGTGCGGGTAATACGGCCCAGTTCACCGCGAGCGGTACCTATGAGAACAGCAAGAAAGGCTCGGAATACACGCAAAACGTTTCCAGTGAAGTGACCTGGTCTTCCAGCGTGGTGAGCGTGGCAACGATCAATTCCGCGGGACTAGCTACTGGAGTTGCGAACGGCACCACGACAATCACGGCGACCGATGGCGCCATCGTCGGAACGGCGACCTTGACTGTGAGCGGGACGGGCGGTGGTACGGGGAACACTCTCACTTCAATTACGGTTATCCCGGCAGCTGGACTCCAAGTAGTTCAGGATGCGGGGGAGACGGCACAGTACATCGCGATCGGGAATTTCACCGGCACTCCGGCGACTCAGGATTTGACCGATCAGGTGACATGGTCCTCCAGCGATGTGCGCGTCGCAACCATCAATTCCGCTGGACTGGCAACGGCCGTCGGGAGCTGTCCAGGAGGCGGAATCACCAATATCACGGCGCTTGCGCCCCCGAGCAGCGGAGGAGCCGTCACAGGAACGTCTAATTTGACGGTGGGATCATGCGGCGTAAACAATCTTCCTACCTTGACCGTCTACGAAGTCGGCCAGGGCTCCGGAACAGTAACGAGCATGCCTGCCGGAATTGACTGCGGCTCAGGCGGCGGCTGTACTGGAAATTTCGTGCTCGATTCCTCAGTCACCTTGACGGCGGTTCCAGCAGCGGGGTCTACCTTCGGTGGGTGGTCCGCCAACTGCATGCCGGACAACCAGCCCACCTGCTCGCTGACTATGACGAACAATGCAACGGTGGGTGCGATCTTTAATTTGGCGCAATAGGAACATAGAGAATTTGGCACAATAGGAACATAGAGCGGCCAGCAGCGCTGGCCGCTTTTCTTTGCTTTTGAAAGGGCACTCCTTCAGCCGTGCCGCAAGAATCCCTGTCGGGCGGCGGCTTTGGCCGCTGAGGGGAAGACCTTCCCACAACGTCGTGCCTTTAGAGTTGTGATACGAAATTGCCGCGCACCACACTGGTTCCCTCCATTCTGACTCTCCGGATCTGTGATGAAG
Organism: Candidatus Korobacteraceae bacterium; assembly: GCA_049516475.1. GTDB lineage: Bacteria > Acidobacteriota > Terriglobia > Terriglobales > Acidobacteriaceae > Bog-257. Next base: position 8,788 of record JBEKTC010000188.1, read on the forward strand.
TCGCCGGCCACTCGCTGAACCCAGGACGATAACTCTCTACCGGTTGCCGGACTTGAAACTGGAAACTAGTGTCCCGAATCAGAAGTTCATTAAATAACTCCTGGGTTTGTGTCAGGGCACGGCTTCAGCCGTGCCGAACCGCAGCCCAAGAAAACCTGGCCTTTAGGCCCTGAGGTGAAAGTCGAAGGCAGCATTCAGTTCGTAAATGAATCTCTGACTCACTACACTAGAAGCCCTTGGAGAG
>JBEKTC010000189.1:0-8919 GCA_049516475.1 Candidatus Korobacteraceae bacterium
AAAACTGTGGATGAGAAAAATCGTCATCGATCACCCCGGCGCGGCGATTGGACTTCCGATCTGTGCCGTCATCGCTTCGTGCATCATCCTGCTGTTCAATGCTACTTCTGGCCCAATGGACTTAGAAACTCCTGTATTCAAGCTGAAAGGGGGCTCTGGACCAGCTGTCCTTTGGGTCGTTGTGTTGCTGGCGTTGGCACATGCGATGCGACTACTGTGGGGCGCCTAAGAGCCCGCAAAAGCGGGCCTCGAACCCCGCACACCTGAACGACCCGCCCACGTTGACAGCCGCCCGGTGTATAGTCATATCCGCTCAAACCCCACGGTAGAATCCCGGCCCCAGAGCCATAGCATTCCCAAGAACACTGGAGGACAACTGTGTCTGTATTCGCCACTCGTATGCCGAAGTATCTCCTCATCGCCACCATCTTACTGCTCCTGGCACAACTGGCCGTTCCTGCTCAGGCGCAAACCCAGATCACAACTTGCGGGACTAATATCAGGCTGGCAGGAACTTACGTTTTGGCGAACGATCTATTGAATTGTCCCGGCGATGGCATTGACATCACCTTCGGCCACGTGACGCTGGAACTGGGCAATCATCAGATCACGGGGTCCGGCACAGGCACCGGCATACGAGTCGCCAGAGCCAGCGGCCTGGCCCGGAACGTGACCATCCATGGACCGGCTACCATCACGAACTTCAACAAGTGTCTCGAATTGGTCGACTCGCAAACGGGAGACGTGAGCCGGGTCACCTGCACCGGCAACAACACCGGCTTTACCGTCGACCTGCGCGAGGATTCCTGGGACAACCAGATTCACGACAACATCGCCACCATGAACCACGGCGCCGGATTCGTAATCAACGACGAGTGGAGTCATTACGATCACAATCAATCCAGCCAGAACGGAGGCAGTGGCTTTGTGTTGACCGCGGTCGACGGCCGCAACAACTTCGTCAACAACAACACTGCCGACCAGAATGCCAACGACGGCATCGAGGCGCAATCCGGGGCGGTGCAGAATCTTATTTATGAGAACCACGCCACTGGCAATTCCAACCTTGACCTGGCCGACGACAACCCCACGGGCTGCCCGAACACCTGGTATCACAACACCTTCGGCACTTCCAACAAGGAGTGCATTCAGTGAAACATTGCCCGGTGTGAGCGGGTGCCGAGAAAAATGCCCAGGCGTTGAACACCGCGAGATCCGGGCCACCCGGGAAGTCGCCCTCATGCATGCGCCGCCTGCTGATTGTGCGCCATTAGAAAACCGCGCCGTAGCACGAGTATGCATGTCAGCCACAGAATCGCCCCCATACTCAGCCCCACGGCAATCTCTCGGGTGGGAGATGGCAGCGCCACCGAGACCAGCGCGTCCGCAAGGATCACTCCGCCAACCCAGTAATACAAGGGAACCCGAAAGAGCGTGGCCAACGGCAGGAAGTGCAGCCCGACGATGGCTGCCACGACAGTCATAATGTACGGCTCCAGGTGAAAATGAGTCAGCACATTTACGGCCAGGAAGATCAGTAGCCCTTCCGCGCCGAAGACAATGCCGAACGTGATGCCCATTCGGCTTTGCACGCGTTTTTGGCTGGCAGTAAGAGGAGCGGCCTGTTTGCCGGCCCGCCGGCCAATCTGAAACATTCCGAAGCAGGGAACGAGCAATGCGATAGCGGGCAGCACTAGAACAGGAATCAGCCAGGGCGAATTCGCCCGCATATTTTGCAGACCCCATGCCAGCCATGCGGTGCCGAACAGGGTCATCATCATGACACCGAAGGCTGCGCCGGTAATGGCTCTGGGAATCTCGTTGGACGAAGCTGTTGTGGTCACGCTCTCCTCCTTCTAACTGACTTCAGGATGCGATCTTTGGGCTTGGCCCGGTAGTGCGATTCGTCAGGAGAAACCGATGACTTTTGTCACTTCGTACTGCGCCGGGTGCCCGTGATCTCCGCATCCCACTCATTCGAAACCCGCGAATGAGTGGGGCACCCGCTTGCTCCTAGTTCTTCGTTACATTTTGTTAAGTCGCATCTAGCGAGCGCATCTCCGGGGCAGCTGCCGTGTTTCTACCTACAACGAATGAGTCAAGGAATCGGAGGTAGAAAACATGATGAAACGGCTGCTGCCATTTACGTTGGCATTGGCAATGGGTGTGGGGGCCGCGGCCCAGACGTCGACTGCATCTCAGGCGGCCTCGACCTCTCCGGCTAATCGGGCTGCGGAGCCGGCATTGACCAGCAATGGCCCCGTCACTCTGGATTACAAGGTGGTGCCCACGCAATCGGCCGATCCGGCTGAGGCCGCTATCGCCAAGAAGGTTCGCGATCAGTTGCTCAGGCTGCCGTACTATTCGATGTTCGACGATCTGGAGTACAGCGTCCAAGGCCGCACTGTGACTTTGAGTGGCGCCGTCACCAGCCTTCACTCTCAGACCCGGCAGGATGCCGACAGAGCCGTCAAACGGATTGAGGGCGTCGACAAGGTCGTCAACAACATTCGGGTGTTGCCGCCAAATTCGTTTGACGAGCAGGCGCGCCAACGAGTCTACCGCGCGCTGATGCGGACCGGCGGATTGTCGCAGTACTTCTGGGCAGCGTCGCCAAGCATCCACATCATCGTTGCCAATCAGCGGGTCACGCTCAATGGCTACGTGAACAATGAAGGCGACAAGAACCTGGCGAGCATCGCCGCCAATCAGGTGCGCGACGTTTTTCAGGTGACCAACAGTTTGCAAGTCGTAAGGTAACCCTTCTTTGCCAGCCGACATGGGAGCCGGACTTCATTATTTTTCGGCTCCCTGTCTGGCCTCGCCTGGCTTCTAACAGATCGCGTGTAGATTCTGGACAAATCACAACTTTTGGCCGCTGTCCAGATTTTGGACGCTGTACAAATCCTGGACGAATGGCGGATTCGCGAACCACTGCCGTGTGACCGCGGTCACACGGTTTAAGGGCACGGATACTTACCATCGTGATTGTGGAGTCCACCTTGCGCCGGGTTCGACTTCTCGCTCTTCGCATGTTCAAGACGTCCCACTTCGTCAAAGCATTTTGGTTTGCCCTGGCCGCGATGATCGCCTCCGCAGCCTACGAAATCACTGCGTCGGTCTTTCCACGTCTTTCTCGCTCCCATGTAGATGAAATTGCGCTTTGCACCGGGGCCGCGTTCATCCTTGCTCTGGTCATTCTGCGCCGCCGCGATACGGATTTGCTGAAGCTTGAAAAAGCGAACTTCGACGCCCTGATCGAGCACCTTCCCGGACTAGCTTGCATTATCGACACCAACCGGAAGCTGGTGCGCTGGAACTCCCGCTTCCAAACTGTTTTGGGCTACTCCACCGCCGAATTGCGGGAAATGTCCGCGGTCCAGAACCTTGCGGAAGACTATCGCGAGCTGGTTCCGGCAGTCATGGGACGCGCCTGGGAAACCGGTTATGCCGAGATGGAAGCCGCCTGGCTCACCAAGAGCGGTGTACGCATTCCCTGTTATCTCACCGGGGTGCGCATTCTTGTCGGCAATCAGCCATGCATCCTCAGTGTCGGCATCGACATCAGCGATAAGACGCGCGTCGAGCAAGCTCTTCGCAAGAGCGAGGAGCAATATCGCAGATTACTCACCAACCTTCCCGACGTGGCCTGGACCTCCAATCTTACTGGTCAAATCACCTACGTCAGCCCCAACGCGTACGAGGTCTTTGGCCAGACGGCGGAGCAAGTTTGCCGAGGTGGAACCGAGGCCCTGATCCAGCGTATCCATCCCGCCGATCGCGCATTCGTTCATCTCAGCTACCGCAAGCTCTTCGAGGAAAATGCGGTCTTCGATGTCGAGTACCGCCTCCAGCGTGGCGATGGCCAATGGCGATGGGTGCGTGATCGGGCCATTCGTACCCACGAACAGAATGGCGTCCTCTTCGCGGATGGCGTTCTCAGCGATATCACCGAACGCAAGCAAGCCGAAGAAGATCTCCGCAAGGGCCAGGAGCAATACCGCAGGCTGTTGACTAACCTTCCTGACGTCACCTGGACGATGGATTCCGAGCGACAATTTACCTACATCAGCCCAAATGTAGAAAGCGTGTTCGGCTACACTCCAGCGGAGGCATTCGCCGCTGGACGAGAGCTCCGTCTCTCACATGTTTACCCGGACGATCTTAAAGCGGTCGAGGACAATTATCGGGCGCTTTTTCTGGAAGACCGGACCTTCGATCTCGAGTATCGTATGCGGCACAAGGATGGCCGCTGGATCTGGGTGCGCAATCGCGCCCTGCGCACATTCCAGCAGGACGGTAAGCTCTTCGCCGACGGAATCCTCAGCGATGTTACCGAACGCAAGCAGGCCGAAAGAATTGATTCGCAACTGGCTGCCATTGTGATGTCCTCCGGCGATGCCATCATCGGTGGGACGGCTGATGGGACGATTGTCTCCTGGAATCCTGCTGCGGAGAAGATGTACGGCTATGCCGCCGGCGAGGTCATCGGAAAGCATGTCTCCATGCTCGTTCCTCCCGAGCGGCTGCACGAAATGCCTGAGATCTTCGGCAAGGTCGCTCGCGGCGAACAAATCCAACGCTTCGACACCGTACGGGTGCGAAAAGACGGTACCCGGTTCGACGTCTCCCTTGCCATAGCCGCCGTCAAGGACAGGAACGGAAGTGTCTTGGGTATCTCCACCATCGCTCACGATATCAGCCGGCGAAAACGGAACGAAGAGAATCTTCGCAAGAGTGAGGAGCAATACCGCCGGCTCTTGACCAACCTTCCTGATGTCACCTGGACTATGGATTCCGAGCGCCGGCTCACCTACGTCAGTCCCAATGTGGAAGACCTGTTCGGCTTCACTCCAGCCGAGATATTCGACGGCGGCCGAGAACTCCGTCTCTCACATATCCACCCCGACGATCTTAACGCGGTTGGGGACGATTACAAGGCGCTTTTCCTGGAAAACCGTATCTTCGATCTCGAGTACCGCATGCAACACAGGGATGGCCGCTGGATCTGGATACGAAACCGCGCCTTGCGCACATTCCAGCAGGACGGCATCCTCTTCGCCGACGGAATACTCAGCGACATCACCGAGCGCAAGGCCGCCGAGAAGACCGATTCGCAACTGGCATCCATCGTCAATTCATCCCGAGGCGCAATCATTGGAAAAACCTCCGACGGCACCATCGTCTCCTGGAATCCCGCTGCCCAGAAAATGTTTAGCTACTCTAGGGATGAGGCCATCGGGAAGCATATCTCCATGCTCATTCCTCCCGAGCGGCTCCACGAGATGCCGGATATCCTCGGCAGGATCGCACGTGGCGAGCAGGTGGAGCGCTTCGATTCGGTGTGCCTGCGCAAAGACGGCAGCCGGGTCGACGTATCGCTCGCCATATCTCCCATCATGGACAGCAAAGGTACCGTGCTGGGCATCTCCACTATCGCCAACGACATTAGCCTGCGCAAACGCGCGGAGCAGCAACTGGTGAGAGCCAAGGAGGCGGCCGAGGCCGCGGCTCGCGCCAAGACTCAATTCCTGGCCAACATAAGCCACGAGCTCCGTACTCCCATGAATGGCATTCTGGGCATGGCGGAGTTGGCTCTGGATACTCAGCTTGACGCCGAGCAGCGCGAGTGTCTCCTGGTGATTCAGTCCTCGGGGAGCGCTCTGCTCCGTCTCATCAACGATCTTCTAGACTTTACCAGGACCGAGTCCGGCACCCTCGCCCTGGATACCATCGCTTTCAATCTCCATGAAACCGTGCGGCAGACTCTGCGCCCCTTGCGCTTCCAGGCCCAGCAGGTTGGTCTGGAGTTCCTCTGTCAGATGGGCCCCGAGCTGCCGGACATGGTCTTCGGCGATCCCCAGCGGTTGCGGCAGGTGCTGGTCAACCTAGTGGGAAATGCAATCAAATTTACCCAGCAGGGCAAGGTAGTGGTGCATGTCGCCCGCAATTCCCTGAACGCAGGTTGTGCGGAAGTTCTGTTCAAGATATCGGATACCGGGATCGGAGTCTCGCCTGAGAAGCAGGCTGCCATCTTCGAAGGCTTTACTCAAAGCGATGGCAGCTCGACTCGAAAGTACGGCGGCACAGGGCTGGGTCTGGCGATCTCCTCACGCTTGGTGGAACTAATGCATGGGAAAATCTGGGTCGAGAGCCGACTCGACCACGGCAGTACCTTTTGCTTCACCGTTCAGCTGCCGGTTTCCGAAACGGCCAGCAAAATATTTCATCCTGAACCACAGGAAGTGTAGTTCCAGTTGCTCCATCGCTTGGCCCGCAGAGATCCCGATGAAATTTCTGGATCGAACTCCACGGTTTGACTTTGAAACCACTCCGCGGTAACAATGCCCTCCTGTGCTTTTCTTGTCCGGCGCCACCAGGCTCGGACTTGGATGCCGAATCGACCTGTTTCCAGCGCATAGCCGGAAACCGTAAGGAACTAACTAAGGAGATTACGATGGCAGAAAATGAAGCCAAAACCTGCGCCCACGAGCCGTGCCTGTGCACGGTTGCCGACAGTGAAAAGTACTGCAGCGATGCTTGCCGCGATGCGGGATCCAAAGAAGTGGAAATTGCCTGCCAATGCCAGCATCCTGCCTGCTTAGACAGCGTGTAGAGCAATAGTGTTCGTTAGGGAGATTCTGACATAAGTTCGGTTTCTTGAAGGGGACGGCCTTCAGTGTGTGCGTGAGAACTAGCTTTTCTTTTTGGCAGTGGAGTAAGAGGCTCGAAAAACAGAGCGCCGCAGGCGCGTGGCATGACAGCCCAGCACGTAGCGAAGCGGAGTGCTGGGGTTAAGTGGGAAAGATATCCGAGTCCCCCGGGGACGGCAGGGTTCTCACGCACACACTTCAGGCCGTCCGTAAACGCCCCTTAATGAGTGCGGCTTTAGCCGCTGAGGGACTTCGCCGTGACTTGATCAGAATTTCCTTAGCTCCGGAACGGCCAGCGCGGATCGTTTGGCGGACACATGCCCGGCGTGGATCTCGGCAATGCTCGGCAAACAAGGAATCCACGACACCCGCCGCGCGGAGAAGCTGCCGCGACCGCTGAAAGCTGCGGCCACGCGCAGTAGCGGCGCAACCGGTTGCGTCCGATGCCGACTGCTGTTTTTCGACATCGCATTCGTCGCTGTCAAATCAATTGACACGAGCTTTGTAGTTGAAGCACAATCCAGTCACTCGCTTTTCGAGCTCGCACTGGTTGCTGTCGCTCCTCAAAAGAGTTTCCAGCATTGACACCCCGCGCCAATCGCTTACAGTCGCTGCTCGGAATGGGGTTTGCCAAAAAATTCTGGTAGTCACTGTGGATTGCGTTCAACAACTTCACCTGAGAAAAGGACTGTGCTTTGACCAAAAAATCCCTGTTTGCTGTAGCTTTGCTCTCGCTTGCTGCCTGCTGCCTGTTGCAGGCGCAGACCCTCACCAATCTTACGCATCAGCCCCCGGACGGGGCGGGCATTGTTTTCCTCTTGACCGATGGCACGGTACTGGCTCAAGGCAACCAGGGCCAGGACTGGTGGAAGCTCACTCCTGACATCAACGGAAGCTACATCAACGGCACCTGGGCGCAAATGGCCAGCTTGGCCTCAGATTACGATCCCTATGCCATGGCGTCGGCTACATTGTCCGATGGCCGCGTCATCATCGAAGGCGGCGAATACAACTTCGGCTCGTTTTCCTTCACCAATATGGGCGCGGTTTACGATCCCGCAGCCAACACCTGGACCAATCTCACCCCACCCACTGGCTGGGAGTACATTGGCGATTCGCCCTCGGCGATACTGCCTAACGGCGATTTCCTGATCGGACGCAAGTTCGACATGCAGATGGCAGAATTGGATCCCACCACCATGACGTGGACCGCCATGGGTTCGACCGGCAAGGCTGATTGGAACGCCGAAGAGGGTTGGACCCTGATGCCCGACGGCACCATCCTTACCTGGGATGTCCTGGACAATCCCAACTCCGAGCGCTACATTCCTTCCGAGCAGATGTGGGTCTCCGACGGCAGCACCATCGCCAACCTGCAAGGCCCGCCGGAAGTCGGCTGCATTCCCTACGGTGGTGGCGAGTACTGTCCACCGGGTGAAACCGGCCCTGGCATTCTGATGCTCACCGGTAAGGTGTTTGCCACCGGCGCGACCCACTCGGGTGCCCCTACTGGGCACACCTCGGTCTATACTCCTGGAACCAGCCCGACCGATCCTGGCACCTGGACGCCCGGACCTGACTTCCCCAATGGCGATGACGCCGGCGACAACTTCGCCGTGTTGCTGACCAGCGGCAGGGTGCTGGTCGAGGGCAACTCAGGTCGACTTTACGAGTATAACGGCACAACTTTGACTCCAACCCTAAGCACCTTCGGCGGCAGCATGATAGTGCTGCCTACTGGACAAGTCCTGTTTAATGGATCGCAGGTCTATACGGCGGTCGGCGGTTACGGTCAGCCGTTTGCGCCGGTTGTTACGAATTCTCCTTCAACGGTTACGCGTGGCACTACTTACATGCTCTTCGGGCGTCAGTTCAACGGATGGTCGCAAGCCGATAACTTTGGCGACGAGCTTGAAACCGCCACTAATTACCCGTTGGTACGGATTACCAACAACTCTACCCACCACGTTTTCTACGCCAAGACGCATGACCATAGCACCATGGCGGTCGCCACTCGCGGTATTCCAACCTACACTCATTTCGATGTGCCGGCAGGCATGGAGACGGGAGCGAGCACACTGGTGCTGGTAGTCAATGGAATCCCGTCAAACTCAATCAGCATCACGGTAAATTAAAGCATCAAGAAGCAGTAGCCAAAACAGCGCTCGCGGGCTAAAAACCCGCGAGTGTTCTTGTCTTGATCGATGGAATCAGCGATGCTAGAGCGTAGCCGCTTCTCCGGCGGTCACAACGCTATCGCTGGATA
>JBEKTC010000190.1:0-8875 GCA_049516475.1 Candidatus Korobacteraceae bacterium
GAGATCGAGCAAGGTAACTTCCGTCCCGATTTGTTTTACCGAATCGCGACCATGACCATTCACTTGCCGCCATTGCGGGAACGAGCGGTGGATTTGCCGATTATCTGCGATTACCTGCTGCAGTACTACAACGAGAAGTTAAACGGGCGGGTAGTGATGGTGCGGCCGGCGCTGATGGCCAAGATGCAGCGCTACTCGTGGCCGGGCAATATCCGGCAGTTGGAAAACCTGGTTAAGCGCTATGTGGTCATGGGCACGGAAGATGTGATTTTGAGCGAACTGCTGGAGCCCAATGAGCGCGATGCGGTGGACACTCTGGTGCTGGAGGGTCCGGTGTCGCTGAAGAAATTGACCCGGCAGACGGTGCGCAAACTGGAGGCCCGTATTATCCTGAATGCACTGCATGCCAACAATTGGAACCGCAAGAAAGCGGCGCGTTCACTGGATATCAGCTACCGCGCCTTGCTGTACAAACTGAAAGAAGTTGGAATTCCGCAACGGCGTTCCAGTACCACCACAAAACACGAAGAAGACGGGACCGAGTAAACCACCGAGGTGAGAGATGTATTTGGAGCAACAGACTCTGGGGAAACGAATTTTCATAGTGACAGCAATCATGCTGGTGCTTGGGCTGTGGTCGCTGGCGGCATATGGACAGGACAATGCTGGGCAGCAGGGGTCCAGTTCCACGACGGCGCCGACGGGGTCCAGTTCCACGCCGCCGCCGGCGGCGCAGCCGGTCATTCCCGACAGCTCCGGCGGGAACAGCGGAAATGACGTAGCCAAGACCACAACGCTGCCGGCCGCGGGCGCTCCCCACTCGCACGTAGCCAACGTTCGCCTGGACACTTACGTTATCGGCGTTGGTGATGTGTTGGACATCAACGTATGGAAAGAGGGCGAACTCTCCAAGAATGTTGGAGTGCGCCCCGATGGAATGATCACGCTGCCTCTAATCGGCGAGATGAAGGCCACAGGCTTGACTCCGGTCCAATTGCAGGAACAGATCACTGCTTCCCTGTCGAAAGTGATGTCCGATCCGCAGGTGGTGGTGATGGTGGGCGCCGTCAACAGCATGAGCTTTAACATCATGGGCCAGGTTTATAAGCCGGGATACTTTCCTCTCTCCCGTCCGCTTACGATTCTGGATGCCATCGCGCTGAGCGGCGGTTTCCGCGACTTTGCCAAGCAAAAGAAGATTTATATTTTGCGCGCCGCCCCGGACGGCACGCAGCTGAAGATTCACTTCAACTACAAACAAGTGATCAAGGGTCAGAACATGTCGCAGAACATCATGGTCGAACCTCGCGATACCATCGTGGTGCCGTAGGCGCCGGTTCGTTGAGGGCGACGGGAGGATGAGATGAAACGGCAACTTAGACCGATGCTGGCCGCAGTCGCGCTGCTGTGCGCACCGCTGGCCTGGTCGCAGAGCGGTTCCACGGATTCGGGTGCAAGCACGCCGACCGTTCCGCAGCAGGCCGGTTCTTCGATCTGGCAAAACGGGACGCCGGATACATCGCAAACCCAAAATGGCACGTCGAATCCGTCGCAACCCGGTGCTCCGAATCCATCGCAAACGGTTCCGCCGGATCCGGGGCAGAACGGCTGGCCGGATGCGTCACCGCAAAGTGGGCCCCCAACTCCAGCCCAGAGCGCCTGGCCGGATAGTTCCTCGCAAAACGGATCTTCGGATGCGTCGCAAAATGGCGCGCAGGATACATCAGGACAGGGCGGCATGACGGGCGATGACACCTCGCAGTCGGGTTTGGGAGGCCCCCAGGCCACGTTCTCCCATCCCGAAAAGCTGCCGGCCATGAGTATGTTCAACGACACCGTATCGCATACCGGGGCGACCTTTACCTTTTCGGCGGGCGAGGTGGCCCAGTATGTCTCGGGAGGGTACCTGAGTAATTCGCCGGCATACTGGGACAACCTGAACTTGCTCAACGGCGGTATCAATCTGGTGCAAGCCAAGCCGACGGTTATGTGGTCCCTGGGTTATAACGGCGGTGTGAGCTCGACTACGGGGTCAGCTTATTCCACCTACACCAACCTGAACCAAGCCGTCAATATGCATCTCATTTGGGCATTCGCCAAGCGCTGGCAGTTCCGCTTCAAGGACAGTTACTTCTACTCGGATGATCCGTTCCAGCCTTTCTTCACTTTTCTGACTCAGCCGACGCCGAACAATCCCAATCCGGTACAGTACTTTCCGCAGACCGTAGTGGAACAGAATCAGGGGACGGCTGACATAAGCTACGTGTTGGGATCCCACGATAGCCTCGATTTCTACGGTGGCGAGAGCTTCCAGCACTACCTCCGAGGTTTCGTTACGCCCACGACTGGATATAATCCCGGCTCGCTGTGGAATTCGACCACCTACTCTGGGGGAACGTTCTACCAGCACCTGTTCAGTCCGAGGCTAAGCGGCGGGCTTGGATACGTTTTCACCGCCATGGATTTTGGCCACGGACAATCGCGTGCCGGTGTGCAAATGTTCCAGATCTATGGCACCTACAAAATCAATCCCCGAATGACGATTTCGGGTTGGGTAGGGCCGGAGCGGACAGCTACGAAAGATGTTGTGCCGCTGCTTTGCTTCCCCAGCGGGTGCCTGGTCGAGGTACAGCACGCCACTTACCTGAACGTCGCCGAGGGTGCCACCTTCAGTTGGGCCGCCCCGCATGGTAATTCCTATGGGGTGCAGTACAGCCATAGCATTACGAATGGCGGGGGCTTGTTTGGCGCCGTACATTACTACCAGGCGGTGGCGACTTATAACCGGCTCCTGAACCGCAACTGGAGCTTCGGGGCCGGAGCCCTGTACATGCACAGTCTCTCGATATCGGACTATGAGGGGCAGAGTTATCTGAAGGCGCTTCAGGGGACCGTGACCTTCGCCCGCACGATCAACCGGGCGTGGAACCTCAATGCCTACTATGCGATCATCCATCAAGACCAAAACTACTATGGCGCTCTGGGCGTGCCCACCTCCGTTCTCACGAGCGGTTTAGGGGTGACGGTCCAGTATGCGTGGAATCATTCTCTGGGACGGTGAATTATGGCGCAGGAATTTGACGATCAGAAAACTGGACAAGGCTTTGACGAATATTGGGCGATCGTGCTCCGTCGCAAGTGGTGGATTTTAGGACCACTCTTCTTCGGATGGCTGATTGTTTTCGCCTCCGCGTGGTTCTTGCCGGCCACCTACATCTCGGAGAGTACGGTCCTGGTGGAACCCCCCAAGGTGCCCAGCAACCTGGTCGAGCCCAACGTGCAAGTGGACCTGGCGGACCGCGTGCAAAGCATGAGCACGCAGGTGGAAAGCCGCACCCGCCTGCTCAACCTCATCCAGCGCTTCAACCTGTATCCGGGTTACGCGAGTTCGCCGGACGACCAGGTTGTGAAGATGCGCGACGATATCAAGATGGAGCTGATCAAGAGCGAGGCGCAAACCTCCGGCAAAGCGGAAATCGTGGCGTTTAAGGTTTCCTTTAAAGCGCCCACTGCCGACATCGCCCAGAAGGTGACCATCGCCCTCACTTCGTTCTTTGTGGACGAGAATGTGCGCGCCAGCCAGGAGCAGTCGGAAGCGACGACCCTCTTCCTGGACTCGCAGGTAAGGGCGGTGGCGCAAACCCTGGCGGATGAGGAAGCCAAAGTGCGGGCTTTCTCCGCCGAGCACGATGGTTCGTTGCCGTCGCAACTGGACAGCAATATCCGTATCCTGCAGGGACTGCAGCAGCAGATGCAGGCCGCGCAAGCCGCGCGCGAACGAGCCATGCAGCAGCAGACCTATCTGAACTCGCTGCAGAGCCAGTATCAGAACATGAGCGATTCCGCCATGGCTCCAGCCAGCATCGAGTCGCAGCTGGATAGTGCGCGAACCAATCTCGCCGCCATGGAAGCCAGGTATACCGACGACCATCCCGACGTGAAGAAGTTGAAGGAAACCATCGCGTCCCTGGAAAAGCTGAAGAAAGACATGGCGAGCGAAGCTCGCGACAACATGGAGTCCGACAGCTCGACGCCCCAGGCGGTGGGGCAGGCCAACGCCATGTTGCAGCTGAAGACTCAGATGAGGCTCAACAAGATGGAGATGGACCAGGCCGGGCAGCAGATGCAGCGCGCGGAGCAGGCCGGCCAGGTATACCAGGCCCGATTGAACGCCACTCCGGCAGTGGAAGCGGAGATGGCCGACATGATGCGCGACTTCGCCAGTTTGAAGAAGCAATACACGGACTTGCTGGGCAAGAAAACGGAGTCGGCCCTGGCTACCAGTTTGGAAAGGCAGCAACAGGGCGCGCAGTTCCGCGTCATCGATCCGCCCAGCCTTCCCGACAAGCCAAACTTTCCTGACCGCTTCAAGTTTTCGCTGGCGGCGATTGGCGCCGGATTTGCCTTGGCACTCTTGTGCGGATTTGGAGTGGAATTCCTGGATGACCGCATCCGTGGTGAGCAGGCCCTGAACGAGGCTGTCAACCTTCCCATCCTGGTAGAGATACCGGCGCTTTCGACGGCCAAGGAACTGCGCCGCGCCCGCTGGGTGCCGAGGCTGGCCTTGATCGCTACCATTTTGGTGTTGATCTTGCTTCCGTCAGGCGTCGCCTACGCCTATTACTGGGGATAGTGAATGTATAAACAATTCTTCGGGCTGACGCGCAATCCGTTCGAGATCAGCCCCGATCCGTATTTCTATCACCCGACGCCCAGGCACAACGAAGCTCTGGCCAACTTGCACTACGGAGTTGGCCGGAGAAAGGGCTTCATTGTGATCACCGGCGAGGTGGGCACGGGCAAGACACTGTTGGTCCGATGCCTGCTCTCGGAGTTGCGCAAGAACAATATCGCCTTCGGCTACGTCTTCAACCCGCTGCTTCCTGTGGTGGAGTTCTTCCAGTACATCATGGCGGACTTTGGGCTGCCCTACTCGGGACGCACCAAGACCGAGATGCTGCTCGATTTGAACCGCTTCCTCATCCAGCGCCATGCTCGCGGCCTGATTACCGCCCTGGTGGTGGACGAGGCGCAAGCCCTGCGGGCGGAATTACTGGAGGAGATCAGGCTGCTGACCAACCTGGAAACCTCGCAACAGAAGCTGCTGCAGATTGTATTGATGGGCCAGCCGGAGCTGGAAATCGTGCTGGACTCTCCCGAGTTGCGGCAGTTGAAGCAGCGCGTGTCGCTGCGCTGCCAGTTGCAGCCTTTGGACGAGTCGCAAACCCACGCTTACGTTCTGTCACGCCTGGAGCGCGCCGGAGCCCCGCCGGAGCCGCCGGTCTTCTCCGAGGAAGCGATGGACAGGATTTTCGAATATTCGCGCGGCATCCCGCGCATTATTAATCTGCTTTGCGAAAATTCCATGGTCAGTGCTTTTGCCCATGAACAGCGTCCGGTGACCGCCGACATGATTACCGACGTGGCCACCGATTTCCGGCTCATCAGCCCAGCCTTGCCCGAGGAAACTCCATTGGCTGCGGCCGCCGGCGCGGAAAATAATGCGAGTCTGCTGCGCTCCCTGTTCCGCATGGTGCGGAGCATGGATAACCAGACCTTGGAAGCCAATAAGTAAAACGATGCCAACTACTGCAGTCAGGAGAGTCTAATCCATGAGTCGAGTGTACGAAGCGTTACAACGTTCCCAAGGTGAAAAACCCGATCCCAGTGCCTCGCCTTTGGTTGCAGATCAGCCGGAAGCTGCTGCTGATGTGGCAGCAGCGGTTGCAGAGGAAGTGTCGGGAGTGTCCCCGGCCCCAGCCGAACTGGCGGACGGAAGTTGGCTGAACGTACCCGCCGAGCGTGTTCTGCATCCCACGCCCACTCCGGAACAACGCCTGGTAACGATGACTGACCCGGACAGCACGGGCGCCGAGATGTTCCGCGTGTTGGCTACCCGCCTGGCGCACATGCGGCGCAAGCGCAACCTGCACACGCTGCTGATCACCAGCTCGGTGGTCGACGAGGGCAAATCGGTAGTGGCTTCCAATCTCGCCTTGACGCTGGCCCGCCGTTCCGGCGAACGGGTGCTGCTGGTCGAAGCCGATCTGCGCCGTCCCAGCATCACTCCGCTGTTGTCCAGTACGCCGCTGCGCGGGATTTCCGAGTGGAGCGAGGGGAAGCTTGCCTTGGGAGACTCTCTCTACCGGATCGGAGACTCGCCGGTATGGGTGCTCGCCGCCGGTCGTCCGATGGACGAGCCGCTGCCTCTGCTGGAGTCTGATCGCTTCGCCAAGATGCTGGAGAGTGTCTCGGTGGGCTTCGACTGGGTGCTGCTGGATGCCACACCGCTGCTGCCCATGGCCGACTCGACCTCGATCGCCCGCCTCTGCGATGGCGTTCTGGTGGTTGTTCGCGATGGCTATACCCGCAAGAAGGTGTTGAACAAGGCGATTGCAACCCTCGACAAGTCCAAGCTTCTGGGCGTGGTCTTCAACCAGGCCTCCATGTTGAACGTCGATTACGACCGCTACTACGGCGAGTACAACTCCTCCGGCAAGTCGAAGAAAGATGTCAAGAAGGACGCCAAGGAAGCCAAGAAACAAGCTAAGGAAGCCAAGAAGCAGGCCAAAAAAGAAGCGGACCAGGTCAAAGCGGCTTCGGCATGATTCGTTTGTTTAACGCCTACTTCCCCACCCGCACACTGTTGCTGACGGTGACCGAGGCCTTACTTGTCACATTGGCCTTCACGGTGTCGGTGGTGTTTTGGGCGGGGACAGCGATGGATGCCAACATCTATCTGCTGTACGAGAATGGCTTCGGACGAATCGGCCTGGTGGTCGGGATCTTCGTTCTGTTGATGTACTACTTTGACCTGTACGACTCCATCGTGCTGTCCAACCGGCGCGAGGTCGTGACCCGCCTGGTCGGAGTTCTGGGCTGCGCGTTCGTGGCCCTGTCGGTGCTCTACTACGCGTTCCCGGAAATCAGCCTGGTAGGCGGCACGCTGTGGTTGGGCGTCGCCATCGTTGGCGTTACGGTTCCCGCCTGGCGCAAGCTCTTCTTTGTTCTGAACCGCTCCGCCCGCTTCTCCGAGCGCGCCATCCTCTATGGCGACGGTCCCCTGGCTATTCCATTGATGGAAGAGATTGCCAGCCGCTCCGAGCTAGGCGTGCGGGTGGTCGGCTTTATAGGTAACAGCACGGAAACCGCAGCCGGTGTCCCCCGCTTCGACGAGGACGATTTGCAGGACGTGGTGGAGCAGCGCAATGTCCGGCGCGTAGTTGTGACCATGGGTGACCGCCGGGGCAAGCTGCGGGTAGACCAACTGCTGAAGCTGAAGACCAGGGGCGTCTACATCCAGGATGGTCCGGAGTACTACGAGAGCATTACGGGGAAGATTCCGCTGGAGTCGGTACGGCTGAGCTGGCTTATATTTTCGCCCGGGTTTCATGTCCGCGCTGCCCTGCGCTTGTATAAGCGGATGTTTTCGCTTTTGCTGGGCAGTCTGGCCATTGTCATAACCTCGCCCATTATGCTGCTGGCCACCATCGCGGTCAGGCTGGGCTCGCGCGGGCCAGCGATTTTCCGGCAAAAGCGCGTTGGAGAACACGGAAAGCTGTTCACGGTTTACAAGTTCAGGTCGATGTTCGAAGGATCGGACAAGATCAGGCTGACCCCGGCCGAACATGGAGATCCTCGGGTTACCCGCGTGGGCAAGTGGCTGCGCCGCACGCGCGTGGATGAGCTGCCGCAGTTGTTCAACATCGTGAAAGGCGACATGGCCTTTGTCGGTCCGCGGCCATTCGTGCCCGAACAGGAAGAAGAGTGTGCCGCCCAGATCCCGTTCTACCGCGAGCGCTGGCTGGTGAAGCCCGGCGCCACGGGATGGGCGCAGATCAATCGCGGCTACAACGCTACCCTGGAAGATAATCGGGAGAAGCTGGCCTACGACTTGTTCTACATCAAGAATGTATCGTTCGGGCTCGACCTGTTCATCATGTTTTCCACCATCAAGATTCTGCTGCTGGGCAGAGGCGGGCGATAGGCAACGCAGCGGGTTGTGTTTGCGGATTTGCTACGGATGAGAGGTTATGAAGCTTGCCTTGTGTCAGGGCACGACTTCAGTCGTGCCAACAAAAGGCAGCATAAAATGGGCTTTAGCCCCTGCGAAGCAGCCATCAGGGCCTAAAGGCCAGATCCTTACAGTCGCGAGCCGGCACGGCTGAAGCCGTGCCCTGACACAAAGCGGATGTAAGGCCAGCGCTGTCCAGTGTGTGCTCCGCGAAATACTGTATTCTAAATAGAAATCATCACTAGGCATCAGGACTTGTGCAACTGAAGCTGATCCAGGAGAAAATCGCTTCATGAAAACAGCTCTAATCACGGGAGTTTCCGGGCAGGACGGCAGTTATCTTGCCGAATATTTGCTCGATCTTGAGTACAAGGTTTATGGCCTGGTGCGGCGCGAGACCGACACCATGCGCTTCCTGCACGGCGTTCAGGACAAGGTCGAGCTTCTCTACGGCGATATGCGCGATCCCGTTTCGCTGGAGGTTGCTTTCGCCAAAGCTATGCCCGACGAGATCTATAACCTTGCGGGCCAGGTCTTCGTGCCGACCAGTTGGCATCTTCCCGCCGAGACCTTTGACATCAATGTGGGAGGGCTTGCCCGGCTGCTGAATATGGTGGAGCGGCTGAAGCCGGAGACGCGTGTCTATCAGGCTTCCAGTTCGGAGATGTACGGCAACCTGAACGGATTGCGGAATGAAGAGACGCCGCTGCGTCCCACGTCGCCTTATGGCGTTTCCAAAACTGCTGCGCATAACTTATGCAGTGTCTACCGCGCTCGCGGGATTTTTGTGGTGGGCGGCATACTGTTCAATCACGAGTCGCCGCGCCGCGGACCAGAGATGGTGACTCGCAAAATCACTCT
>JBEKTC010000191.1:0-10449 GCA_049516475.1 Candidatus Korobacteraceae bacterium
TGGGGTTGCCCGCCGGAACAGTATCCGGCCGCACTCGCGTTGGTTCTGGAAGGCAAAGTGGTTTTGGAACCTTTTGTCGAGCGGCATTCTCTGGACGAGGCACCGGCGGTGCTGGAGGCGGTGGCTCGCCATGAAATCAAGAGCCGTGTGATTCTGGTCCCAGATCACGAGGGCTCGCAGTAGAGGAGATACGATCGTGCAAGACCACAATCTAGTGGAGTCGTTTCCCAAGCACTTCATCCTGGTGGAGCAACGACCAGTGAAGGACCGGTCAGGCGCGCCCGTCACAGGATTGCACATCGTCTGGATCACACTGAACAATCCTTCCGAACTCAACAGCTACACCACTGACATGGTGAAGGAGATCATTCTGGCGGTGCGCGCCGCCAGCAATGACCGGGCGGCTGTGGCTGTAGTTCTGACTGGCGCCGGCTCGCGGGCTTTCTGCACCGGCGGCAATACGCGTGAGTATGCGGAAGTTTACGCTGGTCATCCCGGCGAGTACCGCCAATACATGCGCCTGTTCAACGACATGGTGACGACCGTCCTGCAATGCGACAAACCAGTAATTTGCCGGGTGAACGGAATGCGCGTTGGCGGGGGCCAGGAGGTTGGCATGGCGTGCGATTTTTCCGTCGCCAGCGACCTTGCCGTTTTCAGTCAAGCTGGCCCGCGACACGGATCGGCACCAGACGGAGGCTCGACCGATTTCTTGCCGATATTCGTCGGGATGGAGCGAGCCATGTTCAGCGGCACGCTGTGTCAGCAGTGGAGTGCGCACCGCTTCTACTGGCTCGGAGGTCTGACCCAGATCGTCCCGGCACTCCAGGTGGACGGGCGATGGATCGCCAATCCACTGGTGGTTACCGATCGCGTGCTCGATGAATACGGGCGGCTGTTGATCGGCGAGGCGAAAACAGGGGCCGAACGCGAACAAGGCAAGTCGTTACTGACCAAAGGTTCCGTGGATCTCAGCCTTCTTGATGAGGCCGTGGATGCATTGTCCACCAACCTGCTATACACCATGCCCGATTGCCTCATCAAGACCATCGAGAGCCTGCGCAAACACAAGCTGGAACACTGGGACCGCAACCGCGAAAGCAATCGCGCCTGGCTGTCGCTCAACATGATGACTGAGGCCCGGGCTGGTTTCCGTGCCTTCCATTACGGCAGCAAGGATCAGCGGGAGGTGGACTTCGTGTTGCTGCGGCAGCGGCTGGCGGACGGCGTGCCGTGGAGCGATGAACTGATCGCGGAGATCGCTCCGTGGACGGCCAAAGCTGTGGCCGCGGGTAAACAGGGATGAGCGGCAGCAACAAAGCGAGGCTCGAGTTCGAACACGACGGGCAGATAGCTCGCATCGTTCTTGACTCGCCCAAGGGCAATATTGTCGATCAGGCGATGATGGCAAGCTTGGAGTCGGCCTTCAACGACCTCGCGACACGGCGGGATCTTAAAGCCATCGTGCTCGCTGGCGAAGGTCCCAACTTCAGCTTCGGGGCCAGCGTTCAGGAGCATCTTCCAGAACAGATTCCTGTAACTCTGACCCGGCTTCACGCCCTGCTGAGACAAATCGCGGCTGCACCCGCGCCTACCATTGCCGCAATCCGCGGACAATGTTTGGGTGGAGGACTCGAACTGGCTTTGGCCTGTGACCTCATCCTGGCGGAAGAAACCGCGCAACTCGGCTGCCCGGAAATCCAGGCTGCCCGGAAATCCATCTGGGCGTGTTTCCTCCTGCAGCATCGGCACTGGCCAGTTTGCCGTCATCCGCGAGCAGGCGGGTACATTTTCAGATTCCATCCGGCTATGGAGCCAGTCATGACCGTTGCCTCTCCCAGCACTCGGTTTCCCGTCGAGGCCGACAAAGAGCGCAGCATGCGCCTGCAAAAGGAAATGATCGCCGGCCATTACACCGCGCTCTCACGTGCTCCGCAAGAAGGTCGCAAGGTCGTTTACACGTTCGTTCCCGGCAATCTCACCGAATTGTTGCGCTCCTTCGATCTGCTTCCGGTTCTTCCTGAAATCAATGCACTTCAGTCCGGTATGCGGAAATTGTCCGGCGGCTATATCGCGGAAGCGGAGAAGCACGGGCACAGCGAAGATGTCTGTACCTACGTGAAATGCGATATCGGGATGCTGAAGAAAGGCAATATCGGTCCTACCGGCGAAAGACTGCCTCCACCAGACTTGCTTCTGCTTTCCTACACCGGCTGCTTCACCTTTATGAAGTGGTTCGAACTGCTGCGCCAGGAATACGACTGTCCGGTGGCCATGCTTCATGTTCCATACCAGTCGGAGGGCCGCATTCTGCCCCATCACGTCGAGTACATCGTCCAGCAGTTGCGTACGGAAGTGATTCCGAAGCTCGAACAAGTTAGTGGGCGTCGCTTCGACGAGGACCGCCTCCGAGATATGCTGCGGCTCTCGGCGGAGGCAGAAGATGATCTGGTTTGGGTGTTGGAGTCGGCCAAGCATGTCCCCTCACCCATCGACGCTTACTTCGGCGGTGTGTACTACATCGGGCCAATGTTCACCGCATTCCGTGGAACGGCTGAAGGCGTCTCCTATTACCGCATATTACGCGAGGAAGTGGAAGAACGTTTGCGACTGGGCCTGGGTCCGCTGACCCCGGAGGGATCGCAGGAGAAGGAACGTTATCGTCTGGTAATAGAAGGTCCACCGAACTGGACCAGCTTTCGTGACTTCTGGAAGATGTTCTATGACGAGGGCGCTGTCATCGTGGCCAGCAGCTATACCAAGGTTGGAGGTCTGTACGACGGCGGCTTCCGTCACGACCCCGAACACCCATTGGAGACGCTGGCGGAATACTGCCTGGGTTGTTACACCAATCTCGGCCTGCCCACTCGTCTGGCATTGCTGGAGCGCTACCTTCGCGAGTACCGCGCCGACGGCTTCATGATCAACAGTATCAAGAGCTGCAATTCCTTTAGCGTGGGTCAGCTCCTGATGTTGCGCCAACTGGAGCAGAAAACTGGCGTTCCCGGCGGCTTCATCGAAAGCGACCTGGTCGACCCGCGCTATTTTTCCGCCGCGAACATCAAGAACCGCATCGAGAGCTATTTGCAGATGATCGAACAAAAACGCACCGGCGTGAACGCATGAATGCTCTACGGACCTATGTCGGCATTGACCTCGGCTCTACTACCACTAAGGCTATCGTCCTCAACGACGCTGGCGAGGTGATCGGCCGCGGCATAACCAACAGTCGCAGCAATTACGATGTCGCCTGCCAAGTGGTGCGGGGGGAAGCTCTGATCCGCACTCGCTTCACGCTCACTCGCCAGGCGATCACCGGTGATCCAGCTCTGGCTCAGGTCGAGAAAGCTTTCCTTTCCTCGTTGCAGCTGAATTTTCGGCGCCGCCAGCACCTCGACCGGTTGCAAGGGCTTCGCGAAGCTCTGCAAGCCGCTGCCGATGATCCGCGCCATAGCAGCCATCGGCAGGAACTAAGCGCGGCGGTAGAAAGCATCTTAAATGCGATGGTCGAGCGGTCCGGGCTGCATTTTAGCGAATTGGCGGTGCGCAAGAGTGACTTCTTCCGCGACCTTGCAACCGCCGATTACATGCAGCTGGCAGAACAATACGGCAACCCTCGCGGAATCACCTTCGATATGCTATGCGGTTTGTTCGACGCCGCAATTCTCATCGTCGAGAACGCGACTATTCAAGGTAGCTTCGAAACACAATTGCGCGGCGCGCTGGAGCCCACTCTGGCGTCGGCGACGCCGGAAGTTCAAGACAAAGCATCGCGGCTGCGCGAGGTGGTGGAGGCGACCTGCCACGCCAACATCATAGAAGCCGGTACCGTAGGCACGGGATACGGACGCCAGCGCTTGCCTTTTCCCAAGGAGCAGATTCGCAGTGAGATTCTTTGTCACGGGCTGGGCGCCCATGCCATGTTTCCCGACACGCGCACCCTGCTGGACATCGGAGGGCAGGACACCAAGGCAATCCAAGTAGATGCCGACGGGCTGGTTGTTAGCTTTCAAATGAATGACCGTTGCGCTGCCGGATGTGGACGTTATCTCGGTTACATCGCCGACGAGATGAATTTGGGATTGCATGAGCTGGGACCGCTGGCTTTGCAGAGCCAACGCCAGGTAAAGATCAACAGCACGTGCACCGTGTTCGCCGGGGCCGAGCTGAGGGAGCGGCTCGCGTTAGGCCAGCGGCGCGAGGATATCCTGGCAGGCTTGCACCGAGCGATCATTATGCGCGCCATGTCGCTGCTTGCGCGTTCCGGTGGCATTAGCAATGAGTTTACGTTTACCGGCGGTGTGGCTCGCAATCCTGCGGCCGTGAAGGCTCTGCGCGAACTGGTGCAGGAGAATTATGGCGACCGGACGCTGAACATTTCTGCCGATTCCATCTATACCGGCGCTCTGGGCGCAGCTTTATTTGCGCGGCGAGGGGCTCAGGCCAACGCATGACAACTACCGCCATCTCGTCGAGGGCTCGATCGGTTGACGGCCAGATTACCGCTGGCGTCGATGTGGGCTCCAGCGCTGTGAAAATCGCGGTTCTGCTAACGTCCAGCGACGGTGATACCGAGGTTCTCACGTTGCTCACCGAGCGCATACGCCGCCGCGAACTGCGCAAGGTTGTGAATGACGGATACCAGGCGGCTCTCTGCGCAGCCAGCGTGTCTGCGGAAGAGGTTTGTTATGTGGCTAGCACCGGCGAAGGTGAGTTGGTGGATTTTAGTCGCGGACACTTTTACGGCATGACCACCCACGCTCGTGGTGCGATCTTCCTTATGCCGGAAGTCCGCGCCGTTCTCGATATTGGAGCCTTGCATGCGCGCGCCATGAGAATTGACGAGCGTAGCCGCGTGCTTGGTTACCGCATGACCGGCCAGTGTGCTTCCGGTTCGGGCCAGTTTCTGGAGAATGTTGCGCGCTACTTGGGCATTGCTTTGGACGACGTAGGACCTCTGTCGTGTCGCGCCGCCAATCCGCAAGTGGTTAGCGCCGCTACCGCACAAGTCATCCTTACCGAGATCGGCACCGATGTCAGCCGGTTCCGCAATGCCTCTGCCTTCGCCTCATGGCTTGGCCTCTGCCCGGAAAAACGAGTCGGCGGCGGCAAGATGCTGTCCTGCAAAACACGCAAAGTAAAGCATCGCGCCGCTCCCGGATTACTTTCGCATTGCCGCCGACGCGCGCCCACAACGCCGTTGGTGGCTAGGGCACTTGTCCGCCTACGCGACTATGCAGGAGTTAGCCACTCGCTGACCGGGCCCGTCGTGGTTGCAAGATCGATTTCCAACATGCAGTCGGAGGCCAACCCGATTGGTGGGTCATATGCTCTGGATTCTTGATAATGAGCATTTGACGAACCGCAGTTTACTGAGGTGGGCCGATCCGGCGGAGCAAGTCCTGAAAGCGAGGGTCAGAGCGCAAGGAATCGAATATAGGATCGCCTTTGAGGAACGTGACCCAGAAATCGTGCTGCTGGTAGCCCTTTTCGAGCCACGCGAAGGCTTGATCCTTGTCGCCGAGACCAATGTAGGCTTTCGCGAAGTTGGTTGGCGCCACATAGCCTTTTTTCGACTGCTCCTGCAGATCCGCGATGACCTTGCGAGCGTCTGCGGCACGGCCCATTCGCCCGTAAACGTAGCCAATCGTCGCGTAGGGTTCTGCGGTGAAGTTTTGCGCTTTTCTCAATTCCACGAGCGCTTCCTGATACCGACCCTGCTCGGCGAGCGTCTTGCCGAGATAAAGATGCGCGGGCCAGAAGCGCGGCTCCAGATCCAAGGCTTTGTGCAGTTGGGAGAGTGCCTCATCGTAGTCTCGCGCCTCAAAAAGGGTCTGCGCCAAAAGAAAGGTGGCTACTGCGGACACTGGGTCGAGTTCGACTCCTCGCCGGCCTTCGCGAATCGCTTCCTCAATATTGCCCTCTTGGCGAAGGAAATGTGCATGAGAGGAATGCGCCAAGGAGGAGTTTGGATTAAGACGGAGCGCGGTTTGAAATTCTCTCTCGGCACCTGCCCAATCCCAGTCATAATCCGCCAAGTTGCCGCCCAGAGAGATATGGGCTTCAGCAAGCTGGCTGTCAATCTCGATGGCGTGCTTGGCAGCAGCCTTGGATTGAGGAAGAACCTCCCCTGGAGCGGCGTTGCTGTTGAATATGAGTGCCCGATAGGAATCCGCCAGGGCAGCGTAGGCCGCCGCATAAGTCGGGCTCTTTTTGATGGCGGCCTGGAACAACTCTATGGCTTTGCGTTCGTCAGGACCATTACGCAGATTCAGGTAGAAAAGGCCGCGCAGATAGTCTTCGTGGGCTTCGGGATCAATCACGTCGTTTCGGGCAAAGCGGGCCTGTTCCTGTGGGGTGAGTTTCAACTGGATCTCATCGACGATAGCCTGGGCGACTTCGTCCTGGAGGCTGAGGGAATCCCGGAAATCGCGTTCGTAAGCTTTCGCCCAGAGGTGCGTATCGCTGGGACCTTGAACCAATTGCGCGGTGATACGGACGCGGTCACCTTCGCGTTCGACCGAACCCTCAACCACAGCGTCGACATTGAGCTCTCGTGCGATCTCCGGGACCGACTTCTGCGTTCCCTTATATCGCATCGCCGAGGTACGCGAGACAACACGCAAAGCACCGACCTGGGACAGCTCAGTGGTCAGTTCTTCGGTCATGCCATCGGCGAAATATTGCTGTTGAGGGTCGCCGGAGAGATTTTCGAGCGGCAGCACGGCCAGAGAGTGAATGCCGGGAGCGGCGGCGCGATGGAATGCCCTGTCACGCAAACCACCGACGTTGGCAGCGAATAGAGCGACGGCAAGGATCGCGAAGGCGAGGATGCCGTAAATCCACTGGCTTCGTTTCGCGGAACTCGCCGGGGAGGAGGCGGCGGAAACGGCGGAGGAAGACGCCCCCTGCTGCGTTTGAACCGCTTCGAGCGCAGCGCGGACTTCGCTTGCACGCTGGTAACGATGGCCCGGCTCCTTCTCGAGGCAGCGCTCGATCACCGTCTGGAGTCCTGAAGGAAGTTGGGGCGGGAGCGGCGGGAGTGGCTCTCGAAGAATTCCAGAGGTCAGTTCAAAGCCCGTCTGGCCGCGGAAGGGGCGATGGCCAGCGGACATTTCAAAGAGAGTGACGCCGAGCGACCAAATGTCGCTGTGCGGGCCAGCTTCTTCGCCGCGAAGAATTTCGGGCGCGATGTATGGGAGCGTTCCGACGATCGCGCTGGCATCGATGGACGATTGGGTCGAGCGAGTAGCTTCGGCGAACTCGCGCTCATCGGAAAGCTTGGCAAGACCAAAGTCCAGAACCTTGACCTGGCCGGAGGGTGTGATGACGACATTGGCCGACTTGATGTCGCGATGAATAATGCCATGTTCGTGCGCATGCGCCAGAGCAGCGGCAATCTGCCTGCCATAGCGCACGACCAGCTCTGGGCGCATCCCCGCCGGTGGGATCAGCGAACTGAGCGGCGCGCCCACCACAAGCTCCATCACAATGAAATATTGGCCGCCGCCTTCTCCCACTTCGTAGATGACACAAATATTTGGATCATTTAAGGCGGAGGCGGATCGTGCTTCGTTGAGGAGTTTCTGCTTCGCCTTGCCGCTGCTTTGAGAATCCGGGGGAAGGATTTTGACCGCGACATCGCGTTGCAACTGTTCGTCGCGAGCACGATAAACCTCTCCCATGCCACCGGCGCCGAGCTTTTCTACGATTCGGTAATGGGAGATAGTCTGGCCGATTAGAAACTGGGAGTCCGGCATCTCGCGCTCATCTTAGGTTGAGGCAGAAGGCAAGTCAACGAAGACAGACTGCTTACGAGCCAGAGTTTTCGTACCGAGAAACGCGCCAGTCTCCGGGAATCCACTTGGACGGTTAGTCGCCATCTCGTATATGTGCTCTGTCCGGATTGCTCCCGGATGACGGGCAAACCGTAAGTTGGACCAAACTCAGATCGCTGAGCTGCGGCCGGCTCTTTCTGAATGAAATGGCCCACTCTGTACCAACAGCAATCTGGTGATGGAGAGGATCGAGGGGTCTAGCTCCAGCTCGATGCGCAGCTTCGCCGAGCGCGAGTTGGGATCGACTACTTCCCGATTGCAGCTGTAGGCTACTTTCCGTATCGCTTAGCAGCCTCGCCAATCGATGGACCGGCCTTGGCAAGATCTTGCGGATTCATGACCGGTCTGAATGAGACTTTTGCGTTGAAAGCGAGAAACCACGGCTCAGCGACTGCCGGAATCTCCGATGAGTCCTTCATATCGAACACGATGGAGCCCGACCTTTGGCCGCTATCGTCCGCGAAGAAATAGGCCGCTTCCGGCTTGAGACCGGCTAGAATTTGCTCGACAGTGGATCCTAGGGTTCCCGCCTTGGCTGCGGCATTTCCGGCCTCTACAGGAATCGATACTCTCATCAACATTCGCATATGGTTTTCCTCCTTTTAAGGAAACAAGGCACCGAACGATTGTACTCGGTGGCCTGTGATCGTGGTCCGCGGTATGTCGAACCCTCAATGTGAGCAAAGGGAGCGCTCAGCGATCGGTTGCCACGCTTGCCTAAGAGCGCAACGAGCCGGATTGGGGAATGATTGCCGACCAACTGGAAGCTATCGCATGATAAGTCGGAAGCACTATCTACGATCGAGGCCGGTGTTGGGCTACCAAATCATGCTTTTGTAGCGAAGACACTTGCTGAAGGCGCTGGCCAAATCCTCACGGCCAACCGAGCGAGTTCTTTCGCGCGGTTCCTTATCTCCGTCTCGCTCCATTGCGTCTGTTTAGCGATGTCTATGATTCATCCGAAGCAAAGCATCGAGCAATCGTGGTTTCTTCCCTCAAAGCCCGAATTGCTACTGCCCGACCCACAGAGAACGGTTCCTGGCTACGCGCTGGATTCGGCAGCGAGCGTCAGCTCACTTTCGCGTAAGTCGAGCTCGCGTTCGATCAGGCGTAACACCTCGTCGCTGATGCGGCCAGCGGCACGCAGCGACAGCGCTGCTTCGCGCTCCGCCCGCAATAGATCCCGGTTGACCTCGAGGACACGACCGTACTGTTGCAAGCTTTCGTTGCGGTCTTCACTCTTCCCTTCCAGCCGCTGCAGCCGCTGCTCATAGTGCTGCTTCAAATCGTTGTAGACTGGCGCGAGGTCGGGAGTATCCTGTGCACGCGCCTCGTCCAGTCGTTGCAAGGCCGCTCGCGTCATGATGCGGCGTGCCTCGCGCGCCTCGCAATTTGGGCCGCTGGCACCAGCCAGCCCCAACCTGCGAATCACCCAAGGCAACGTCAGCCCTTGCAGAACCAGCGTCACCAGAATCACGCTGAAAGTGAGAAAGATGATGAGATTGCGCTGCGGAAAAGGGCTTCCGTCAGAGAGCTTCTCCGGCAGAGACATGGCGGCGGCCAGAGCAAGTACTCCGCGCATCCCCGCCCAGCCTAGAACAAAGATCCCGCCCGAAGACGGGCGTGGATAGTCCTGATGTAGAACACGGGTGCGAAACCAATAGCCGAAACGGGCGCCGGGATACATCCACAGCAAGCGCAACACAATCAGCAACGCGCTGAAGGTCGCGCCGTACACCAGCAGTTGCTTCATGCTGTAAGAGCGAATTCCCGCCAGCACATACGGCAGTTGCAGACCGATGAGCACGAAGACCAGACCGTTCAGCGCGAAGGTCAGTGACTCCCACACCGCCCAAGCCTGCAAGCGCACGTTCGCGGAAAAGAAATGCGCGCTCTTGCGGCTGAGATAGAGTCCGCAGGCGATTACCGCAAGCACACCCGAGGCATGCGCCGCCAGAGCCGCCAAATAGGTTGCGTAAGGGACGAGTATGCTGACCGCGATTTCGATCGGCCCGTCGTCAATATGCCGCTCGAATCCGTCCACCAGCTTGCCAATCGCCAGCCCGATCACGATTCCCGCCACTGTCAGATAGCACAATCGCCCTAGCGCCTCACCCGCGGTCGGGGTCTGCGAGCGCAGAATCATCGCCAGACCAAACTCCAGAGCGACCAGGCCGCTAGCGTCATTCACCAGGCTCTCGCCTTCCAGGATGTCGATGATGCGCCGCGGCAACGCCAGGCTTTGGGCGATGGACGTGGCCGCGATTGAGTCGGTGGGCGACACCACTGCGCCCAACAGAAATCCCAGTTGCCAAGTGAAGCCCGCAAAGACAAGCGGCGCCGCAAAAGCCACTCCGAATATTGTGAAAGCTACCAGTCCAAAGGCCAGCATGGAGATGCTGAACAGGTTGAAGCGGAACTCACGCCAGGAGGTAAGCCACGCGGCCGAATAAAGCAGCGGCGGCAGGACGATCAGGAAGATGATGTCCGGATTAAGGGTAACTTTGGGAACCCGGGGCAGGAAGCTGAGCAGCAGTCCGGCAACCACGAGCACGATGGGATATGGCCGGTTGAGCTTGCGAGCGACCGCGGCGAATAACACCACGAACGC
>JBEKTC010000192.1:0-9179 GCA_049516475.1 Candidatus Korobacteraceae bacterium
ACGACCAGGTCATCGCGCCCGATCAGTTCGCTCAGTTCCGCAAACTCGGGGTCATCGCTTCCGTCCAGCCCAGTCATTTGCTGACCGACATGCATTGGGCGGTGGAACGCATTGGGCCGCAACGCGCCGGGACTTCATATCCCTGGAAGCAGTTCCTCGACAATGGCGTTCGATTGGCTTTCGGAACGGATTATCCGGTCGAGCCGATCAACCCCTTTCGCGGAATCTATGCTGCCGTTACTCGCAAGAATGAAGTCGGGACGAAAGAGTACTTTCCCGAGCAGAAGGTGACGATCGAGCAGGCCCTGGCTGCATATACGACGGGCGCTGCCTACGCCCAGTTCGCGGAAAAAGAGAAGGGAGCTCTCGCCCCTGGCATGTTGGCTGACTTTGTTGTTCTGGATCGCGACCCGACTAAAGTTGATCCGCCCGAGATCTTGAAGACGCAAGTCTTGCGTACGGTTGTGGGAGGAAAAACAGTCTATGAAGCCGGTAGGTAAGCTGCCCAACGATAGTTCTGAGCGGCGCAGGTTCAGCTGTGGCATGTTGGTGACCAATCGTGTTCAATCGCCGTCTAATGGCCTGAGAACCCCGAGTGATTCCCCTCACAACCGCAGTCAAGTCGCGGCGACTGTATAATTTCCATTTGGCTCGTTAGCTGGAGGACAGGGAATGGATTCGCAAGCATCAGGTTTTGGGCAAAGGTTTAAGGCCAATCGCCTTGCCTCAACATTGGTTATCCTGGCGACGCTTACGCTAGGCATCCTGATTGGCACGGTCGTTTCTGGGGCCGTCAAGGGCAATCAGCAGAACTCATCGGCCGACGCTACGCCGCTGAAGGTTCCCAATCCCGTTCAGATGTCCAATCAGTTTTCCACCATCGCCCGCGAGCTCGAACCGTCCGTGGTCAATATCAGTACCGAGACCACCATCAAGAGCCCGCACCAGCGCATGATGCCGGGGAATCCGCAAGACGAAGGCCCGGGCGCGGGCGGCGGCGGCGATGAAGACAATCCCTTCCAGGATTTCTTTAACCGCTTCTTCGGTGGACAGCCGGGGCAGGGCGGTCAAGGCGGCCGGGGTCAGGGCGGCTCCGATATGCATGAGCGCTCTCTTGGCTCGGGCGTGATCGTCGACCCCAAGGGCTACATTGTTACCAACAATCACGTGGTAGAGAAGGCTGACAAGATTCGCGTCAACCTGATGGGCGATCCCGAGACCGTAACCTATACCGCTACTGTGATCGGCACCGATTCGGAAACCGACCTGGCGGTGATCAAGATCGACGCCAAGAAACCGCTGCCTGCGGCCAAACTGGGTAACTCCGAGGCCATGAACGTTGGTGACTGGGTCTTGGCCATCGGCAGTCCTTTCGGCTTGAATGAGACGGTTACTGCCGGCATCGTGTCGGCCATCGGGCGCAATATCGTTCCCGGCCGCCAGTTCGAATCATTCATCCAGACCGATGCCGCCATCAATCCGGGTAATTCCGGTGGTCCGCTGGTCAATATGAATGGCGAAGTCATTGGCATTAACACCGCCATCTATACCAGCGGCGGTGGCTACCAGGGTGTCGGGTTTGCCATGCCGTCCAACACCGTCGCTGGCGTCTACAACCAACTGATCAGTCCGGAGCACAAAGTTTCGCGCGGTTCCATCGGGGTCTCCTTCAATGCCATACCGAATCCCGCCGTGGCCCGCGTGTACGGTGTCAACACCGGTGTGACCATCGCCAGTATTACGCCGAACGGACCAGCGCAGAAGGCAGGCCTCCAGACCGGCGACACCATCATCTCGGTGAACGGGAAGCCGGTGAAGAACGGCGACGAACTGGTCGCCAACATTTCCGCGATCAAGCCAGGATCGACCGCCAAGATCGGCTACGTTCGGAATGGCAAAGAGGCAACTGTGGAAGTCACCATCGCCGACCGCGCCAAGCTGTTCGCCAATCGTCTGGGAGGCGAACGGGAAGAAGGTGAGGAAGGCCAGCCGCAGGAGAGCAAGTTCGGCGTCACTGTCCGCGGCATTACCCAGGATTTGGCAAACCGTTATCAATTGCCAAATACCAAAGGAGTGATCGTGCAGGAGGTGAAGCCCGACAGCTTCGGCGATACCGCGGGACTGAGTCGCGGAGACATCGTCCTCGAGATCAACAAACAGCCAGTGAACAGTGAGGAAGATTTCCACCGCATCGAATCGCAGGTCAAGGGCGGTCAGGATGTGGTCTTCCTGGTGCGCCCGCGCGGCACCAAGGACAACTCGACGGTCTTTATGGGAGGCACGCTGCCGTAACTAGATAGGTACGTCGGTTTCCTCGAAGACTATTATCTGATCAGCAATCCCAGCAAGGGCGCTGGTGCGTCACAGACAAGCGATGCCCAGCGCCGGCTAGTTTCATTTTGGGAACCCGGTTCATTTTGTTGTTCCCCTTTTTGCTAAAGCTTCATTACAATGAGGGGAATTATTCATGCAGTCATAAAATTAGCGAAGAGGTGGTCGTTGCCTATCGGAAATCGATCATTACAAATCGCCGGTGTGATTCTTGCATTGTTCGGGTTGGCCGGATGGACTTCGGCGAGCACGACAAGCAAGACAACAGCGAAGCACCTTTCCAGCACGCATCATAGTTCTACAGGCCATCATTCCACCAAGCGTGTGACAACGGCTGCAACGCACTCTCACGGACAGCACGGCATCGATGAGGAGCGGACGGCTGCCATTCAGAGCGCCCTGATTCACGAGCATTACCTGACTGGCGAGCCTTCCGGTGTTTGGGACCAAGCTTCTAAAGATGCCATGCTCCGCTACCAGGCCGCCAACGGCTGGCAGACAAAAATTACTCCGGATTCGCGCGCCCTCATCAAGCTCGGACTCGGTCCTGATCATAAGGGCTTGCTGAACCCAGAGACCGCGAACATCCCGTCACCGCATGAGCTGGGCGTAGACAGCCCCACTCAACCCGGCGGAGCAGCCGACAGCCAATAGAGGTTGAAGTACCCTCCACGGTGGCTGCGGTTACGTTGATGCGCATTCTCTTTAGTGTCCTTCTCCCGCCTCAGCGCCGGGCATGATGTTCCTCAGCGGTGCCTTAAGCTGCTCCTCCAATTCCGGACGGGGTAGCGGCTTGCGCGGCAGCATCTGGTCGCGCATGGCGGTGTTGTAGACGAACGTCGCTTCCACCACGGCAGCCTGCGCCAAGTCCTCCGGCGCCAACTCCTCGTAAACGTCCATGTTGGAGTGGTGCGTGCGCGACCCGTAATCGAGCGGGTCCTGGATGAACTGGAATCCGGGAATGCCGATGGCATCGAACGCTTCGTGATCGGTGCCGCCCGTATTACGCAACGTGATGGTGGTGACGCCCAAGTCCTTCAGCGGTTCAATCCACTGCCCGAAGACGGGCGCCATCGCGGCGTTCTCTTGCAGGTAAATGCCTCGGACCTTTCCGCTGCCGTTATCGAGGTTGAAATATCCGGAGATCTTCTGGGACTCCGGTTTGAGCTGCACCGGCCCGCCGGGTTTGCGTATCCAGTCCGGCAGTTTGAGCTGGTCTGGCGCGGTCGAGGTCGGCACCGAACCAAAATGCTGCCGCACATAACCGTACGAGCCAAACTCGCCTTCTTCTTCTCCCGTCCATAAGGCGACGCGAATGGTGCGTCGCGGCTTCACTTGCAGCGTGTTGAGAATGCGCATCACTTCCAGGGCGACGACCGTGCCCGCGCCGTTGTCAGTCGCTCCCGTGCCGGAAGCCCACGAATCAAGATGGCCGCCGACCATCACGACTTCATCCTTCAGTTTGGGATCGGTGCCGGGAATCTCGGCGATCGTGTCGTAGCCGTGCTCGTGATCGCCAGTAAATTTGGTGTCAACGTTCATCTCCATCGTGACCGGTACGTTGGCCTTCAGCAGCCGGTAAACGCGTCCATAGTTTTCGATGGCCATCACCACGACGGGAAGGGGATTGGCGTTCTCGCGTTTGTAGGCCTCCCAGCCAAAACCGACGCTGCCGTCGTCGAAGATGGTGCCGCCGGAACCGCCTCCGTCGCGACCGTCCCTACTGGGGGTGATGACCGCCAGCGCGTGCTCGTCGGCCAGAAACTTTCCAACTTTCTGGCGCAGTTCCAGACGCTTCATGTACTTCTGAATCTGGTCCTCACGGTCGTTCAGCTTGATGGGCCACTCGGTCAGCTTCTCGAGTTCCTTGTCGTCGTAACGTTTCCACAGCGGCTTGTCGACCGGAGGCACCTCGCGCATCGCGCCATAGAGCACGATCTTTCCCGCGAGCTTGCCTTTGTACTTGTCGAAGTCCTTCTCGTCGCTCACATCGATCCAAATTGCCGAAGCGTTAATTGCGCCGTTGGTCGCCGGCGACCACGGCCCTGCCTGCGCAATGAACACCGCCATATCAGGCGAGGTCATGCGGATCCAGGTATTGAGCTGCTGCCAGCCCATGCCGAACTCGCCCCAGTCTTCCAGGTGCGCATTGCTGCAGCCCATGGCGGTGAGTTGATCGCGCGTCCACTCATTGGCATGCTTCAGATTTTGCGAGCCGGTCAGGCGCGGCCCAATGTCGTCGAACAGCGCAGACGCGTATTCCATCGCGTGCGAGTGATTCAGGCCTTCGAGGCGGATACGCTGATACATGTTGAGGTCCAGCGTCTCGACCCGCGGCTGAGGCTGGTCAAAGGACGGTTGGTCGCCATTCGCCGAGGCAGTTTTCGATTTGTCGGCGGCGGCGAGTGGAAGAACAAAGCTGATTATCAGCATGACGGAAATACGTAGATTTTGGTCTAGCATCAGGCGGGACTCCAGTCGAAGAGAGAATTGCAATCCAGCAGGGTATCAGAAATGGCGCGCTCCCAGCGGGCCGTTGTGATGATCTGCGCCAAGCGAGCTACCAAATGGTCGGGATGACCTGAGAATCGCGAATGCGCTGATCGGCGGTAACCAGATACGCCCCTTCGACGACGGCCGTCGAACCAATCAGCCGGTCGGCGGGATCTCGCGGATAGTCGGCAGGCAGCCGGGCCGCCACCGCAGCAATCTCCGGCGTTATTGGTTTGACAGCAACACCCGCACTGATGTCGCGAATGAACCTCTCCACACTCCCCGATATCTGGATCCGCCTCCGTTCGGCAAGCGACGCCAGTTCCCAGAGCGATATGTCAGAAATGGCGATACCCTCGCTCATTCGAGCGTCCGTGATCGCCTGCTTCGCCGGTCCCGAAAGCCGTTTCGAGTCAGTGAAAAGCCAGAAGAGAGCATGCGTATCGAGCACCAGCACTAGTGGCACTCCCAATCTTCCGCGGGAACCGTGTCGTAGACAATATCGCCAATTGCCTTAGCCCGCCCGGCCATGGAATCAAAAAAGTCATCATCGCCGTCGTTGACCGCAACCACCTTGGCTACCGCTCTTCCGTGTTTCGTAATGAGAACGGGTTCTCCGGTCCGCTGCACGGTATCCATTACCGCCAGACACTGGTTCTTGAATTTGCCCGCTGCCATCTCTTTCATATGGACATAATAACATGGCCATAGCCATAACTATAGGAAAGTCCGGCCTGCCAAGGATTTCTCGGGCGTGCTGCTTGTCTCGATCCCGGTTGTCCGCCGGCGAACGCCGTCGTCCGGTGACGAACAAGGGAAGGATCGCGCCGACCGCCCATCTAATCGTAAGCTGCTGGAATTTAAGCAGGTTATATGCTGACCTCACGGCCGGTGGATTGCATCCAGTAACTTGAGGCTTACAGAGGATACGATGCGCAGCTTGCTTCATGACCTTCAATACGCCGTCCGGCAGATGCGGAAGTCGCCCGGCTTCGCTGTCATCGCCATTTTGACGCTGGCGTTGGGCATTGGAGCCAACACTACGATCTTCTCCGTCGTCAACGGCGTGCTCCTCAATCCGCTGCCGTATCCCGACTCCGGTCGCCTGGTCGTTCTGTTCCACAACAAGCAGAACTTCACCAAGGGCTCCATCTCCTATCCGAACTTTCTCGATTGGCGGCGCGACAATCGCAGCTTCGAGGCCATGGTGGCCTATCGCAATGGCGATGCAAAGCTCACCGGATCAGGCGAGCCCGAGAACCTCGACGGGCACATGATGTCGGCTGGCTTCTTCGAAATGCTTGGGGTGAAACCGTTGCTGGGGCGCACCTTCACGGCGGACGAAGACCAGTTGGGCGCAAATCCCACGGTGATGATCTCGGAGGGACTGTGGAAGCGTAAGTTCGCCTCCAATCCCAACATTGTGGGACAAGCAATCGTTCTCGATGGAGTGCCGCGCACGATCGTCGGCGTCATTCCTGCAGGCTTTCAATTGCGCCAATGGAACTTCCACACCAGTGATATCTACACTCCGGTGGGCGAATACCGCGACCCGCACTTTCGCGATCGCCAGGCAGCATGGGGCATGGACGCCATCGCGCGCCTGAAGCCGGGGGTGACACTGGCGCAGGCGGCGCAGGACATGGCGCGCGTGAACCGCGGATTGGCAGCCGCTTATCCCGATGTTGACACCGGGATCCAGACCACGATCGTTCCCATGAAAGACGAGATTGTAGGCGATGTGCGTCCGGTGCTGCTGGTGCTGATGGGCGCGGTACTCTTCGTGCTGCTCATCTCGTGCGTCAATGTTGCCAATCTGCAACTGGCCCGAGCGACCGCACGGCAGCGCGAGTTCGCGGTGCGGGTGGCGCTGGGGGCGCGCCAGAGCCGGCTGGTTCGTCAGATGCTGACTGAAAGTCTGGCGCTTTCCTTGGTGGGCGGCGCATTTGGCTTGCTGCTGGCCTTCTGGGGAAGCAAGGCTGCGGTAGCGGCCATCCCTGACATGCTGCCGCGCGCGGAGAATGTCGGATTGGATGGCCGCGTTTTGTTCTTCACGCTCATGGTCTCGGTACTCGCGGGAGTCATTTTTGGTTTAGCGCCGGCGCTTCGGACCTCTCGCACGGACGTAAACGAAACACTGAATCAAAGTGGACGCTCGCTGGTGGGTACCCGCGCCCGCGCGCAGGCCGCCTTTGTCACTCTCGAGATGGCGATGGCGCTCATTCTGCTGGTGGGCGCGGGACTGATGGTCCGCACCCTGGTGCGGCTGTGGAACGTGGATCCCGGCTTCCAGCCCAGCGGCGTGATCTACTTCAACATGGCCCCCTCCATCGCGCTCTCGCGCCAGTCACCCGACGCGGTTCGTGCCGCCTACCGCCAGTTCCAAACGACCTTGCGCTCCGTGCCGGGGGTAGAGAGCGCCTCGTTCGACTGGGGCGCCGTCCCGATGCAGAGCGACGACGAGGAGTCGTTCTGGACCGATGGCATGACCCGGCCGGAACATGTGGCCAACGCCCCAATGGCCTTGCGGTACGCGGTGAATCCCGACTACCTGAAACTGATGCGTATACCGCTGCTGGAGGGACGCTTCTTCAGCGAGGCGGACAACGAACACACGTCGCGCGTAGTTGTGATCGACGAAAGCTTCGCGCAACACTACTTCCCCGGACAGGACCCTATCGGCAAGCATATTTACTTCCCGCCGGAGAGCACGGACGGCGAGCGCACCGATGAAATTGTGGGCGTGGTGGGGCACGTAAAACAGTTCGGTCTGGCCCCGGACAAATCCAACAACGTGGAAGCCGAGGTCTATGAGCCTTTTCACCAGCTTCTGGACCGGATGATGCCGGTGGTCGGCCGGGGCACGAACGCTTACGTGCGCGTGCGCGAAGGAGGCGCTCCGGAATCCGTTTTTCCCGGCATACGGCGCGCCTTGCGGCAGCTCGACAGCGAGATGGTGGTTGACGGCATGCAACCGATGCAGCAGGCGGTCGCCGATTCCATTGCGCGGCAGCGTTTCGCCATGATGCTATTTGCGATCTTCGCGGGCGTTGCGCTGCTGTTGGCAGCCCTCGGCATCTATGGCGTACTGTCCTACATCGTAGGACAGCGCACACGCGAGGTCGGCATTCGCATGGCCCTGGGCGCGCAGAAAGGCGATGTGGTATGGGCGGTCCTGCGCGACGGAGCCGAGATGACCCTCCCGGGCGTGGGAATCGGCCTGGTGGTCGCACTGGGATTGACGCGGTTGATGTCGGCGATGCTGTTCGGCGTGAAGCCCACCGATGTGATTACATTTGCGTCTGTTCCAATGCTGTTGTGCGTGGTCGCGCTGCTGGCGTGCTACGTGCCGGCGCGCCGCGCGGCGAAGCTCGACCCCATGCAGGCGCTGCGGTCGGAGTAGCACGGTACCAGTCCAGATGCGGCGCTGCCGGCCAGGAATGTGCGCCGTCTTCCGCACAAAAAAACTCTCAGCTCACAGGATGTTGACCGCCCGTGCCGCCAGCAGTGCGATGGTGGTTAGCGATATCACAGACTGCAGCATCATCAGCACCTTGGCCCAGCGCGCCAGGACCGCTGTGTCCGTCGGCGAAAACGCGGTGCTGGTGTTGAAAGCCAGGAAAAGATAATCCAGAAACATTGGGGACCACGATGGGTCTTCCTCTGGGTGTCCCATCATCTGGGGAAACAGGAACGCGCTCCTGGCGTCCGGCTGCGCCCGGCCTATTGGACCGCCCGCATCCAGCTTCCAGTACCACAGAGCGAATACCAGCATGTTAGTGAACCAGAGCAAGGCCGCCGAAACCAGCAGCGTCCGCGGCGGGTCTTTGTGACTTGGCAGACCTTCAATCAGCAGTCCCAGCGATCCGATTAAGGCCACTGTGATAATCCCCAGGGCCGCGAAGCTCAGCATGCGAGCGATGTCGTGGCGGCCACGCCGATAGTTGAAGACCAGCGGGATCAGCAGAACAAAAACCACCGCGAAAGTTGATCAGCGCATCGGCCAGCATAGCGACGATTGCCGGCCATAGTGGCTCGCGGACTTTCTTGATGGTCATAGTGGGAGCTGCCACTCCTTACCTTTACCACCGGCGAAGGCAAGAACGCGGCCCATCAGGTTATCACTTCGACTCCATTTCGCAGAAGCGGCGATTTCCTGCTCAGGAAGACACGGAAGCCTGGGCGTTGCAGGGGAGTAGGCAGGTATAGGAGAGCTAAGGTAAAGGCTAAGGGCTAGTTGCTAGTCGCTAATTGCTGATTTGTGACGCATGTCATTGAATCCCGCCTCGCGCCGGGGTATATTGGCGCGTTCTTCATAATCCGGTCGCGGTTGGCTGCGACCTGCGAGACGATTA
>JBEKTC010000193.1:0-11084 GCA_049516475.1 Candidatus Korobacteraceae bacterium
ATCATCCTCGACAACCATCGCTCGGAGGCGGGCAACGGGGCCGAAGGCAATGGCCTTTGGTACACGTCGCAATATCCCGAGAGCTCGTGGATCAATGACTGGGTGACGCTGGCGCACAGATATCTCAACAACACCACCGTGATTGGATTTGACCTGCGCAACGAACCGCATAACGCGCAGAGCGATGGCTCGTGCTGGGGCTGCGGCACGATGTCTTACGATTGGCGCCTGGCTGCCGAGCGCGGCGGCAATGCCGTGCAGGCGGTCAATCCCAACCTGCTGCTTTTTGTTGAAGGCACCGACTGCTACAACAACGATTGCGACTGGTGGGGCGGAAACCTGATGGGCGCGCAGTCCAACCCTGTGGTATTCAACGTCGCGCATCAGTTGGTGTATTCGGCGCACGACTACGGGCCGAACCTCTACCAGCAAAGCTGGTTCAACAACAACACGACGTATCAGAGCCTGGTGCAAGTGTGGACCGGATTCTGGGCGTACCTCAGCCTAAACGACGTTGCGCCGGTGTGGGTAGGCGAGTTCGGCACCACCAACAACGCCAGCGATATCGAGAGCAATGTGCCGGGCTCGCAGGGACAGTGGTTCCAGAGCGTCGTGACCTTCATGCAAAACAATCCGCAGCTTGACTGGACGTACTGGGCGCTGAACGGCGAGGACAGCTACGCGCTGCTGGACAGCAACTACGATTCGACTCCGGTCAGCTCGCTGAAGCAGGGTTTGCTGGCAAGCATTCAGTTCAGCGGCGGAGGTGGTGGGAACTGCGAAAGCGCTCCGCCAGCGCCTACCGGACTGACAGCGACCGCGGTTTCCTCCAGCCAGATCAATTTGAGCTGGAATGCGGTAACACCGCCGCCGTCATGCAACGTAACGTACAACCTCTACGCCAGCCGGTTCGCGAACTTCGTACCATCTTCGGCAACCCGCATCGCGAACGGACTGGTTGCGAGCAACTACTCCAACACAGGATTGCTGGCCTCCACCACCTACTACTACATTGTCAGAGCCGCCGATTCGGTGGGCGAGTCCGGCAACTCCAACCTTGCGCGCGCTACCACGCAATCGGGTGGCAGCGGCCTTGGCTGTCACATTACCTATGTCGACCAGAACGACTGGGGGACGGGCTTTACCGGCGCCGTCTCGATCAAGAACACGGGCACGCAGGAGATCAATGGCTGGACGCTGACGTGGACCTGGTCGGGAAATCAGCAAATCTACGATGCGTGGAACTCGACCTATACACAGAGCGGACAGAATGTCGCGCTGACCAACGCTGCGTGGAACCCGATCATCGGTCCCGGCGACACGCTGAGCGGAATCGGTTTCAACGCCGATTACAGCGGGACCAACGACAACCCGACCACGTTTTATGTGAATGGGGCTTTGTGCCAGTGATGAAGTAAGCTCCGACCTGGGTTGGCAGAGGAATTGGGCTTTAGCCTTGCGGATGTTTGCAGGGGCTAAAGCCCAGTTCTTTCGACGGTCGGGCGGCACGATCTGTGGGATGACTCCTGACGCGAAGCAGGACAATTTATGGGATGGCGGTGGCGTCTATCTTAATCAGGATCTGCTATTAATCGCGGGATGCTAGAGGCTGCTTCGCTTGCGATGTTCCTTCAGGATGCAGCTGTCCATGACGACGAAGATGCTCGCCTGGCGGGCCTTTTCAGCAGCCGCTTCGTGAACGACGCCTTCCTGCATCCAGATGGCGGGAGCTTTGATCTGGATAGCCTGCTCCACCACATCGGGCACGGCATCAGAGCGGCGGAAGACGTTGACGATGTCAATCTTCTCCGGCACATCGAGCAGGGACGGGTAAGCCTTCTCGCCCATCCAGTCGGTGATGTTGGGATTGACGGGGATGATGCGGTATCCCTGCGAGAGCATGTAGTGTGAGACGCCGTAGCTCGGCCGCAGAGGAGAATCGGTGAGCCCGACGACGGCAATCGTCTTCGCAGTCTTGAGCAGTTCGGTGATGCGATCGGCTTCGGTGGCGGACAACGTTGCCCCCTCGGGGAAGAAGTGATTGTAGCCTGAGAAAGCGCGGGATGACCAAGATTCCAGTCGCTATAGGGGTCCTTCGACTCCGCTCAGGATGACACGGTGTGAGATTCTGGCCAAAAGCGAATTGCGATTTTACTGACGGCTGAATGCTGATAGCTGACCGCTACTTCAGCGCCTGCTCCAAATCGGCGATCACATCCTCGACATCTTCGATGCCGACGGAAATCCGCACCATGCCGTCGGTGAGGCCGATGGCTTTGCGGCCCTTTTCGCCGATGGCCGCGTGCGTCATGGTTGCCGGATGCGAGATCAGTGTCTCGACTCCGCCGAGCGATTCGCCCATCGTGCAGAGACGCACGCGCTTCAGCAGCCGCTTCGCGTTTGCGAGCGAGCCGGTCTCGAACCGAAGCCTGACATCTGGCTGCACGCCAGCTCGTATTGCGGATGGCTTTCCAGCCCGGGGTAGAAAACCTTCTTGACCCTGCGATGGCCGCCGAGGTAGTCGGCCATGACGCGGCCATTTTCGTCGTGCTGCTTCATGCGCACGGCCAGCGTCTTGGTGCCGCGCAGCACCAGCCAGCACTCGAACGGCGACATGATGGCGCCCGCGGCCTTCTGCACGAACGCCAGCTTCTCAGCCTGATCTTTGGTGGTGCAGACCAGCACGCCGCCGAGACCATCGCTGTGGCCGTTGAGGAACTTCGTTGTCGAGTGCAGCACCATGTCCGCGCCCAGCTTGATGGGCTGCTGGAAGTAGGGCGTCATGAAGGTGTTGTCGACGACGACTTCACAGCCGCGCTTGTGTGCGATGGCGCTGACGACGGCAATGTCGGTGAGGCCCATCAGCGGATTGGTCGGCGTCTCGATGTAAACGTAACGCGTGTTGCGGCGGATGGAGCGCTCGACGTTGCGCGGGTCGGTCGAGTCGACGTAAGTGAACTCCAGACCGAAGTTGGTCATGATCTGGTTGAAGAGGCGCGGCACGCCGCCGTACAGATTGTTGGAGGCGACGATGTGGTCGCCGGCTTTCATCAGATGGCAGAGCGCGCCGACCGCGGCCATTCCACTGGCGAAAACCGGCGCGGCGATACCGCCTTCCAGCGCGGCGAGGTTCTGCTCCAGACGAGTGCGCGTTGGATTCCCGGCGCGCGAGTAGTCGTAGCCTTTGGTCTTGCCGAGCTCTTCCTGCGCGTAGGTCGAGGTGGCAAAGATGGGTGGAGCGACGGCTCCGGTGGACGCGTCAGGTTCGTTGCCGGCATGGATGGCGCGAGTGGAAAAACCGGGAACATTCTTCTTAGGCATAGAAATTCATTTCACCACGGAAGCACGGAGGTCACGGAATTTTGAAAATCTTTCGATACACAATCTTAGGCTGATTAACGCCGTACTTCGCGGCGTAGCCGAATCACACTAAACTTCCTCTTGATGGCGCGGCCGTGTCTTGGTCGTCTTTGGAACGTTACGAAAACCGCCAGTAGAGCGAGAACCAGATCACCGTTAATACAGCCGACGATGGAACGAGTACGCGTCGGTTGTTCGAGCAACGAAAGGCCAGCACAATCAGAACATAACAACCCGCAAAAGCAAGCCCGTATATGACTCTGAATGAGCCGAAGGGGTACCGGTACAGCATGAACGTCAGACCAAGTACAAGAGGCAGAGACACGCAGGCAGCAATCGGGGTCATGAAGAGCCACAGAAGCGCAACACCGCATAGGAGAACTGCGCTAACGAAGAAAATCCAGCCCGGAGAGGCGAGTCCTAAGAACATCGCTAATGTCGCGCCAGTAAAGAAGAAATAAACCGCAGATAGGGCACAAAAGGCGAGGCCCATAGCAGGACTAATCCTTACGGGCAATGCTTTTTCCGGGTGCACTCTAATCAGCTCCTTTCCGTGCTCTCCGTGTCCTCCGTGGTGAAAAGAATTCTCTGTGGTGAATCAATGTTTTTCGTTGAAGTGGAAGATATCCTTCGACAGATAGCGCTCGGCGGAGTCGGGGATGATGGTCGCCACCCGCTTGCCTGGGCCTAACTTCCGCGCGATGGCGATCGCCGCGAAGACGTTAGCCCCGGCACTCGATCCCGCCAGCACGCCTTCAACGGCAGCCAGCTTCTTCACCATGTCGAATGCGTCATGATCGCTGACGGCGATGATCTCGTCGGCGAGCGAGCCATCGAATGTCTTGGGAATGAAGCTGGCGCCGATGCCTTCCACTTCGTGCTCGCCTTTGGGGCCACCACCGAGCACAGAACCTTGCGTCTCCACCGCAATTGCCAATGTCTTGGGATTGCGTTCCTTCAGATAGCGCGCCACGCCGGTAAACGTCCCACCGGTGCCGCAACCGATGACGATGGCGTCGACTTGTCCGCCGAGTTGGTCGTAAAATTCGCGGGCCGTGGTCTCGTAGTGGAAGTCGGGATTGTCCAGATTTTCGAATTGCGCGGCGACGAAGGAGTTGGGGGTGCGGGCGGCGCGTGCCTTAATGTAGTCGATTGCTTCCTGCATACCGCCAGCCTGAGGAGTGCGAATCACCTCAGCGCCGAGCGCCTCCATCAGCGTGACTTTTTCCTGCGAGAAACCTTCGGGGACAGCCAGTACCGTTTTGTATCCGCGGCCGCTGGCTATCAGCGCCAATCCGACACCAGTATTGCCGGCGGTAGCTTCGAAGATGGTCGCTCCTGGTTGCAGTCGGCCATCGCGTTCGGCCTTCGTAATCATGCCGAGCGCGGCGCGGTCCTTGATGCTGCCGCCGGGATTCAGGTACTCGAGCTTGGCATAGACATCGGCGGCGCCGGGAGGAGTGAGCTTCCGCAGATGCAGGACGGGAGTGTCGCCGACCAGTTCCGTGATCTCTTCGGCGACGTGGAGAGAAGCCATTTCAGCAGTCTTCATGAGGGCTCGCGAGAATAACTGTCAAGGTTACGTGAAGCCGAATGAGACGGTCAAACAATACGCAAGGGCTAAAGCCCCTTTCTTGACTGCGGTCTATTCGGCACGACTCAAGTCGTGCCCTGACACAAACCATGGTGGGGATCGGCCTTGCCATCGTGCTTCGACGAACCGCAGATCCCTCGGCTCCGCTTCGCTGCGCTCGGGATGACAAATCAGAATTAAGGCCGATCTGCCATCCTGAGAAGCGATTCACTGCTACGCTGTCACCGCTTCGGGCTTGCTTTGCAACTGGCGCAGAACATACTGCAGAATGCCGCCGTGCTTGTAATACTGCACCTCCTGCGGCGTATCGATGCGCACGGTCGCATGAATTTCGATCGCTCTGCCGTCCGCCTTGATCGCGCGCACCTTCACGGTCTTACCCGGCGCGAAGTTCTCCAGCACATCGGTCAGGCCGACGATGTCGAATGTCTCCTCGCCAGTGAGGCCGTTGGTTTCGGCGTTCTCTTCGGCGGGGAATTGCAGCGGCAGAATGCCCATGCCTACCAGGTTGGAGCGATGAATGCGCTCGAAGCTCTCGGCCAGCACGGCGCGAACGCCGAGCAGCCTCGGGCCTTTGGCAGCCCAATCGCGTGACGAGCCCGAGCCGTACTCCTTGCCCGCCAGAACCATCAGCGGAGTTCCCCCAGCACGATATTTTTCCGACGCGTCGAAGATCGTCATCTCTTCGCCATCGGGCAGATGCCGAGTGAACGCGCCCTCGCGCTCCGGCGTGAGTTTGTTGCGCAGGCGCACGTTGGCGAAGGTGCCGCGCATCATGACTTCGTGATTGCCGCGACGCGATCCGTAGGAGTTGAAGTCGACCGGCTTCACGTTGTGGGCGATGAGGTATTGCCCCGCCGGGCTGGTCGGCTTGATGGAGCCGGCAGGCGAGATGTGATCGGTGGTCACGCTGTTGCCGAGGTAGCAGAGCACGCGCGCGCCCGCGATGTCCTTGACCGGAGCAGGACGAGCCGGCATGTTGTCGAAGTACGGCGGGTTCTTCACGTAGGTGGATTGCTGGTCCCACGCGAAGGTCTCGCCCTGCGGCACGGCAAGCGAGCGCCAGCGCTCATCGCCCTTGAAGACATCGCTGTAACTCTTCTGGAAGAGATCGCCGGTGATGTACTTGCGCACTACCGCATCCACTTCTTCGGAGGTCGGCCAGATGTCCTTCAGAAATACCGGCGAACGTTTGCCATTCTTGGTGAAACCCAGCGGCTCGTTGAGCATGTCGAGATCGATGCGGCCGGCCAGCGCATAGGCCACTACCAGCGGTGGCGACATCAGGTAATTCGCGCGGACTTCAGAGTTGATGCGGCCCTCGAAGTTGCGATTACCACTGAGCACCGACGCGACGACAAGATCTTTCTCGATGACGACGTTGGAGACTTCCTGCGGCAGTGGGCCCGAGTTGCCAATGCAAGTGGTACAGCCGTAGCCGACGAGGTGGAATTTCAGCTTCTCCAGATACGGCATCAGGCCGGAGCGAGTGAGGTATTCGGTGACGACCATCGATCCTGGCGCCAGCGAAGTCTTGACCCACG
Source organism: Candidatus Korobacteraceae bacterium (assembly GCA_049516475.1). Lineage (GTDB taxonomy): Bacteria > Acidobacteriota > Terriglobia > Terriglobales > Acidobacteriaceae > Bog-257. The sequence continues at coordinate 6,499 of JBEKTC010000193.1, forward strand.
CGGGGACGGAGAGGCCCTTCTCGACAGCCTTCTTCGCCAGCAACCCTGCGGCAACCAGCACATAGGGATTCGAAGTGTTGGTGCAACTGGTGATGGCCGCAATGACCACGCTGCCGTGATTCAGCGATTTATCGAGCTTGACGTGCTCCTCGACGGCGTCCTGTTGCGAATCCATTCCCGCGGGATGGCCGCCTTCGCCTTCCCAACGCGCCTCCTGCTTCGGAGGAACGTGCTGACCCGGCTTCAGCAGGCCGGGTAGCGCTTGCTCAAATGATTTCGCGGCTGCGGAGAGCAGGACGCGGTCCTGCGGACGCTTCGGTCCGGCGATGCAGGGCTCGACAGTCGCGAGATCGAGTTCCAGCACACTGGTGTATTCGGCTTCGGGCGTGCTGGCGGTGTGGAACAGGCCCTGCTCCTTGCAGTAGGCCTCGACGAGTTGCACCTGCTCCTCGCTGCGACCGCTGAGGCGCAGATAGCGCAGCGTCTCCTCGTCGACGGGAAAGATGCCGCAGGTTGCGCCGTACTCCGGTCCCATGTTGGCAATGGTGGCGCGATCGGCGAGCGGAAGCTTGTGCAGTCCCGGGCCAAAGAATTCGACGAACTTGCCGACGACGCCGTGCTTGCGCAGCATCTCGGTCACGGTGAGGACGAGGTCGGTTGCAGTTGCGCCGGCGGCAAGCTGGTTCTTCAGCCGCACGCCCACGACCTGCGGGATCAGCATGGAAACAGGCTGGCCCAGCATCGCGGCCTCGGCCTCGATTCCACCGACGCCCCAGCCGAGTACTCCGAGACCGTTGATCATGGTGGTGTGGGAATCGGTGCCGACTAGCGTGTCGGGATAGGCGAGCGGATTGCCGGTCTCGCCATTCGCGCCGATGAAGACGACGCGGGCCAGGTACTCGAGATTGATCTGGTGGACGATGCCGGTGTCGGGCGGGACGATTGCGAAGTTCTTGAACGCGCCCTGTCCCCAGCGGAGAAACGCGTAGCGCTCTTTGTTGCGCTGGAATTCGAGGTCGGCGTTGATTTGAAACGCCTGCGGTGTGCCGAACTCATCCACCTGCACCGAGTGGTCGATGACGAGCTCGGCCGGTTGCAGCGGGTTGATCAAATTGGGATCACCTCCCAATGTCTTCATCGCATCACGCATGGCGGCAAGATCGACGACCGCGGGTACGCCGGTGAAATCCTGCAAGAGGACGCGGCTGGGCATGAAGGCGATCTCCTGCGAAGGAACGCTCTTGCCGGTCCAGGAGGTGAGGGCGCGAATGTCGTCGGCCTTTACCGCCTTGCCGTCTTCGCGGCGCAGCAGGTTCTCCAGCAGAATGCGGAGCGAGTACGGCAGGTGCTGCGTGGCGCAACCCTGTTTTTCCATTGCATCAAGACGGTAGATCTCAAACTCCCGCTTGCCCACACGGAGGACGGAACGACTGTTAAAGGTGTTCATGGATGAGTCCCTTCTTACTTATATTGAGGATTTGGTGGAGGGCGCGGATTCCAGCAAATATAAAGAACTGTTGGAAGAACGTGTGCCGTCCCTACGGTATCTATGTCATAGCTGTGCCGCCGCTACGCGGCTCGGATCAATTTCCCACTAGACCTGGGGCTTACGCCCCGGGCTAACTTCATAGCCGCCGCTGGCGCGGCTAGTTTGATTGGTATTCGAGCGGTTTGTTCGACCGCACGACACAGCGAGAACTGTTTTTGCGGGGGCTACAGTGAGCGAGTGAGAACCGTGCCGTCCCTACGGGACTCGGCTACTTGTTTCCACTCTACCCAGGACTCAGCTTCGCTCCGTCCTGGGCTAACTGCGCTTCCACCCCTTCGGGGTTCTTTTTTCGTGAGTCATACTCCACCGCCAAAGATCAGACTTAGTTCTCACGCAGACTCTACAGCCCTTATTCTTTATTGTGCTCGTTCGGCACGACTAAAAGTCGTGCCCTGACACAAATCTGATGTCCGCCGTTCGGTACGGCTGAAACAGGTTGCTGAAAAGTCCGAAAAGCGGATCCCACGCGGGCTAAAGCCCGCTCGGGATGACAAAAATAAATAGCTTATCGGCACGACTGAAGTCGTGCCCTGTTACAAAACAGAACGAATCCATGGAATCAGTGCAACCAATTATCTTAACTCGCCGGTGCGGTGGAGTGAATACAACTTTCCGTTAGGAGTGGGTCAGGAGAATATTCGAGTTGCCGCCGGCAAGGGGCGTTGTTGGTTCAAGGGATTATCCGGCTTTCGCGGACGGGATGGCGCGCGCGAAACGGCGCAACGCTGGGGTGCTTCCGCTGAGTGAGTACTCAGGTGGAGGGCGAATCGGCCCGACGTCCGGCAAGCAGCAGGCCGATCCAGCAGCTCACCGGCCAGGTGAGCAGCCAGGACAACCAGTACCAGTGCGGCCAACCCTTGCCCCAGTTCGGAATGATGGTGGCGATGCCCATCGCTTCCCCGAGAATAAAGAACCAGAGCACATGCCGCGCGGCGCGGCCCGGAGCAAAGCGGCCGCAGAGCCAAGCGCAGAGAATGGAGATGACGACGAAGCACGCCGTGCTCGCCATCAGCGCGGGGCCGGAGGGGACCTGGCCTTTGACGAAATCGCCCGGGAAGAGGCGGGCGAGCAACGGGTCGGTTGCCAGGACAAGAACAATCGAGAGCAGGTAGCTGCCGGCGACGACGGCGATGGATTTGAGCATAGGTTGCACCTCAATCTACGGCATCAAAATTGTAAAGAAGGCTCACCGCGCTTTTCTTTGCAGCTCCGAGCATTCATCGTGCAATTTGGCGTCGTGGGTCATTCCGTCGGCCAGCATGCACTCGTCCAGCGCGGCCTTGGGATCGGAGTCCTTCAGCAGGTTGGTGAGCATGATGTGCGGAGTGGGCCAGTCGGGCGAGAGCTTGGCGGCAGTACGGAGCTCTGCGATGGCCGACGTCATATCCTTCTTTTTCTGATAGACGATGGAAAGATTGTAGTGGGCGCTGGCGTTCTTCGGCAGGAGATGGATCGCTTCCTTGTACTCGACGATGGCTTCGTCAGCCCTGCCGGCATCGTCCAGCACACTGCCGAGATTCATGTGAGTGCTGGCGAGGTTATAGCGGTCCTGCTCGCTCATCTTTTCTTTTGCCGGCTCCAGTTCCAATGCCGCGCGATAGTGCTGAATGGCTCCGTTGAAGTCGCGCCTCGTATAAAGCACGTTGGCCAGATTGTTTTGCGCGCTGGCCATCTTCGGATTGAGCCGCACTGCCTCCTGATATTCGGCGATGGCGCCGTTGAGATTGCGATTGTGCTTGTACGCCAGTCCAAGATTGTTGTGCGCATTGGCGTCAGCGGGCCGCAGGGCGACGGCGGTTTTGAATTCCGCGATGGCTTCGGCATAGCCCTGGCGGTCCAGGTAAACGCGTCCCAGATTGTAGTGCGCTTCGAAATAATCGGGATAGAGCTTAATCGCCTCTTTGTACTCGACGATGGCGTTTTCCACATTGCCGTCGCGTTCGAATACCGTGCCTTCATGAAAATGGCGCTGCGCCTCGTCGGGAACGACCTGCTTTGAGGGTGCTGCCGATGTGGCCGGCGAAGAAGCCGGCGGCGGAGTGGTTGCCGGAGGTGACGCGGGGTTCAGTGGAGCGGGCAACCTCGGGGCAGGCTGCGGTTGCGGAGCATCCTGGGCGAAGACTAGTCCGCAAGCGAGCACGAACAAGACTAGAACGACAAAACCGCTGCGCAACAAGGATGATTGCCTTTCGCCTATCATGATTAAACGTAGTGAAAGTATATCGCTTGCGCGCTTCAATGGATTGGTGTTCCGTACGCGCTGGAGCTGCCTTCAGCCCGCGTCTTCGGTGGAGGTTCATGAATGGCTGCGGCTGCCCTCTTCATATCCTGGAAATGGCCGGTCTGGTAGCCGTACGACCGCTGCGGCATCCGCGCCGCCTCATCTCTAATGGCCCTGGAGCGGTCGCCGGGATTGGGATGGTCGGAGAGGAATACGAAGGCCCCGCTCTGGTCGTTCAGTCTGGCGAAGAACCTGGCCAACTAGATGGGATCGTAGCCCGCCTCGGCCATTATCTGTGAGCCCATCAGGTCCGCCTGGCTCTCATGAATGCGGTTGAACTTCAGCAGCACGCTGTCTGCGCCCAATCCAATGCCGAGTTTCGCGAGCTGTCCCATCAGGGTCTCGCTATTAGTGAGCTGCCCAGCGAGGGCTACGGGAAGCTGAATCAGGTCCACCTTGCTCGCCTGATTGGTGCCGTGACGCAGGATGACGTGCGACATCTCGTGGGCTATGGCGCCTGCGAACTGCGCCTCGCTGGCAACCGTCCTCAGCAACCCGGTGTTGATGAACATGGGACCGCCCGGCAGAGCATAGGCGTTGATCGCAGGGTCGGCAACGATCTGGAAGGCAAAGGTGAATCCGCTGTTTCTCGCCTCTTGAGACGCGACCAGCCGTTTCGTCACGGAATTCACATAGGCGGTGAGCACTGGGTCGTGGACGATAGTTACACGCTGGCGTATCTCCGCCGCCGCCTCCTGGCCGAGCTGAATGTCATCCTGTTTGGTGAAGAGGTTGAAGCCCTGCTTGATCTGGGTG
>JBEKTC010000194.1:0-17884 GCA_049516475.1 Candidatus Korobacteraceae bacterium
GCCAGAATGACCTGGGCAACTTGCGGGTCGGCATGCGAGGGGAACAAGGTGGAGGGCACCCAGGCGCTGACGGTTGGATATTCCTCCTCCAACCACGACAGGAACGCACCCGCGCAACCCAGCGACAGTGCGATGGTGAGCGGGCGAATCAGAAAGCCGCCACGCAGGTTATACATAGCGTGGCGAAGGACCAGCGGCAGGGGCTTACTCACGGCACTCTCCAATCGAGTGTAGCGGGTCAGCGCTGCGCGCACAAAGAGAAAGACGAAACCGCCCTGTCTGTTAATTGCCTTCCTGGCAGAGGCTTTTAGGACTCTTTTTCACACCAAGATCCAGGTTTGGGGTTTCGAATCCGCCAGGATCTATGACTGACCCAGAAGCTCACTGGCGATGGAGGCCTGAAATCGGAATGAGTAGCCGATCCCTATCAAATGATCCGCTGCGGCCGACGATAAGCCCACGCCATAGTGGAAATGGAGTTGTTGTTCTTGGCGCTTTCCGATCCTTAGTTCGGTTGCGAAGTGCAGCAAGTGGCGCGACCCGCCGCGTTCCGGAAAGTCGCCCACGTATTCGACAATCACGTCCCATAGCCTTGCCAATGGCCGATCCGATGCGTCGGGAGTGAATTCGACGTCCTTAAATACTCGGCGCTTTTTGCGCCCTGAAATCTTGCAGTCGGCACACTAATAGAGATGCACATCATCTTCGCAAACGTGAGTCTTGATCGACGCTCATGCAGTCTAAACCGAAAGGGCGCGAGGGCGCCGCATCATTAGCCTCGCCAGCCGCAACCGAATCCAGATTCATCGGCTCTTTATCACAGGATTCCTTGCGAGCCCATTAGTTGACCGGATTAGGGAAAGTTGCCGACGATCGGGGATTTAGTCAATAACAAGCTCAGAACGAATGTTCTCGTTAAGAATGATTAGTGACGCTTCGATAGAGTGTCAGGTTGTCGCTCTTGATGGTATCGCCACCCCATTTGGAGTCGTATCCATCAGAAGATTGCAAGCCAATCGAAATAGCGCAACAGCCGTTATAGTATCTTGAGCGATTGAAAAGATCAGCGGGACGAGGAACCATCAAAACGTGCAGTCGCCGGATTTCGACAACTCGCCGTCCAAGCCAACCCGTTTGCTATTGGCGTGGGGCTCGCTGGCTTTGGCTGCCGCAGAGAGCCTCTGCGTGGCTGCCGTCGGACTCAGCGGGCTGCGTGTCGCGCTCGGCTTGACGTCGCTACTGGCTGCCGGAGCCGGCGGCCCGGCACAAGGGCTTCATAGGGAAGCGATCCGGGTACCGCTCTTAACAGTGGGAGCGATTGGGGCCTTGATCAGTCTGCTTTTGCTGTGGAATGAAGAGCGCCTGCGGCGCAATCCAGCAGCCGCCTGGCGGATGCGGCCGCTCACACCTAAGCAGCGCAGACAGCGCTGGCTTCAACTGGGATTGGCCATTCTGACTCTGCTGCTGGTTGCAGCGGAGCTGATAACCCATCCCTGGTTTCACCGGGAGTTTTAGAAGAGTTACTCTCTGCTGACGATCTCCTCCTGCAAACGAGCATGTAGACGGTCGCTATAGCCCACGGGTAGTTCGAAAGTGCGATCGTCGGCGATGAGGATGAGGATGTTCCGGGTTGAATCCAGCACGGCGGCGCAATGGCGGCAGTGCGCCAGGTGCTTCTCAATCGCTTCGCGCAACTCGGGTTCGACGTCGCCCTCGATGTAGTTGGAGATTTGACCCCACACATGCTTGCAGTCTAGAACCATGATCCACCTGCCCTGCTTCGGAACAAACCGAACAGTCCGCTTCTTTTCGATGCCAGTTGCGGCGCAAGAATTTTCTGCATCATCAATCGCGCCCGTAGCAGCCGCGTTTTCACCACGCCCTCGCTGACGCCCAATGCGGTCGCAGCTTCGGCAATGCTGAATTCCTCCACGTCACGCAGCACCAAGACTTCGCGATAAATCTCCGGCAAGCTGGCGATTGCCTTTTGCAGGAGCTCGCGTAATTCCTTCCGCTCCAGCGTTTGCAGCGGCACCTCACGCCAGTCGCTGATAACGCTCGGCGTGAAGCCGCCCTCCTCATCCGGCGGAGACTCATCTACCGATTCGAACTTGAGCACTCGTGCGTGCCGCAGCCGTGCGCGGGCCTCGTTGACGGCGATGGAGATGAGCCAGGTGCTGAACTTCGACTCCGCCCTGAAGTTGCCCAGGTTCTTCAGTGCCTTTAGCACGGTCTCCTGCGCCGCGTCTTCAGCGTCCTGTTCGTTCTGCAGGATGGAAAACGCCGCGAAGTACAAGCTCTTTTCATATGGTCGCACCAGCTCATGGAAGAGCTCGAGCTCGCCCGCGAGAATGCGTGCGATTAGTTCGGCGTCACGAACTGCCGGTGAAACGTCCACCGTTGGCCTGCTGCTGGATGCTTCCGCTGCCATGTCAATTTCGCTGCACTCAGGAACGACATTCTACCTACGTTTATCAGGTTCTTGATTCGCCAGTCCGACCGAAGTTACAGCTTCGCCGACGAAACAAATCGTCATGTCACGAATCCTATCGTCATGTACAGAACCCTGAGAATGCTTGCCGCAATTGCTGTCCTTGGTTTGTGCGGCACCCTGCCAGCCTCGTCGCAGAATCCGGTCGTCGTGGAACTCTTTACTTCTGAAGGGTGCTCGAGCTGTCCTCCGGCGGACGCGATATTGGTCGACCTGAGCCGCCAAAGTGCGCAAAGCGGTCGAGACCTCATTCTGCTTGGAGAACACGTCGATTACTGGAATTACATAGGATGGACGGACCGCTTTTCTTCCGCCCAATTCAGCCAGCGTCAAAACGACTACGCGCGCAGCTTTCACCTGGCATTCGTATACACGCCGCAGATGGTGATCGGTGGGCACGTTCAATTCGTAGGCAATGAAGCTTCTGAGGTTCATCGCAAGATTGACGAGGCAACCAAGGAACCCAAGCCGGCGCAGGTTTTGCTGCAGTGGGAGAAAAATGGTCGCTTGCACGTGACGGTACAGTCGCATTCGGCATCGCAAGCCAAAGTGCTGTTGGCAGTAACCGAAGACGGGCTGACCACCGACGTCGGTGGCGGCGAGAACGGTGGACGAACGCTACGGCACGCGGCCGTTGTGCGCCAGTTACGTGAATTGGGCAGCACCGATAAGAACAGCTTCGACACCAATGTTGATGTTTCGATACGCCCAAACTGGAATCCTGCACAACTGAAGGTTGCCGTGCTGGTGCAGGATTCTGGCCGCGGCAGGATTCTCGGTGCTGCACAGATTCCATACCGGCAGTGAAAATAGCCGGCCGTTACGATCAGAATTTCGCCTTGTAACTTTTGGGCAGTATGCGATTCCTATATCTGGCTGGCGATGAGTTGCCGCTAATTCAGACACAAAGGAAGAGGAATGAAGAAGAAAGTATTGAGCATCATGGCCATGTGCGTGCTGGCCGGTTCGTTGAGTGGGTTTGCGCAGGACAACATGAAGCAGGATAGCAAGGACCAGGCGCAGTCCAGCGATGGCATGAAGCACGACAACATGTCCAACGACAACATGAAGAATGACAACGCTGCCAATAAGAGTACGAAGTCGTCCACCAAGAAGAAGGAATCCAGCCAGCCGAGCAAAATGTCGAACGACAGCATGAAGAACGATGGCATGAAGGGCGATCAACAAGACCAGATGAAGCATTGATTCCAAGGCCGGCCGATCGATAAGATCGGGCACAGCGGACAGGTGCAACCCCTGTCCGCACCCGTTGTTTGATGACTGTGGGTCATCAAAACTTCGCACACACGCAATATCAATAACTTAGCAACAAAAGCTCAATTGGCGATGTTCCAGTAAGATTCTTGCCATGATTGTTGGACTTTGGGCTTTGCCCATAGAGTCGGCCGAACGGAACATCCTCTCTGTCTCTTTTATTCCTGAATCACGGACAAACCGGAGATTGACCAGATCAGAGGGAGATTCACGTCTGAATCTCGGCGGTCGAGTTCTCCCACCCGTTCCGGGACGCTCATAGCAGTCGAAGACCGCCATGCAAAGCCTTGCTGTCCAAGAAAAGGGCCCTCCTTCATCGAAAACTCGGCAGCGTGTTCGGGGAGGGTGAACTTTGACTCTTTGGCGAAGATGGGCAGCCGATAGACCTAACAGGAAATCCTGTGATCTCGCCGTTTTACTGCAATCTAATTCCAACTTGCTGCAACGCAATTCGAAAATTACTGCAATTGAATTCGGGCAATTCCAGCAGCTAAGACGTTCTGTGCACTTTCGCGCCGTGTAGAATCGCAGTCGGATGTCCTGTTTGGCTGTACACAGCAGAGCGTGGAGCCATTCGCCGATCTATCGCCGGTGAATTATTTGAGATTGAAAGTCACACCTATCGGGTACGAACATTGTGACGCGACGCTCTGCGTTTATTGTCATGGCGATCGGTGTACAGATCATGTGAAACGGCCTGAGCTATGGCATGCCAGCAATGTTCGCATGTGTCGCCGATCACGGGGGTTGTCCCAAAGCCCTTTGAATGTTGAATTCACCGTTCGTCTCTTGTTTGAGGCGCGGTGGTACCCGTCGAACTGTGGGCAGAACGAAATGCATGAAGATGTTGAAACTCGGGAACCACCTGGAATGGACTTGTCGGCGCAGTAAGAATTTCGCCTGCTTGATCGACCAGCCCCGGTGAAGCGTTACCAAGGAATCGCGAGCCCTCGCGAATGTGCACGATTCGGCTGGGTTCGAATCCCATCAAACGCGCACAGGTTGCATCGGCTGCCACCGGATCATCCGCAAGCACAATCGTTCCCAGAGGACGAGTGTCAATCTAGCGTTATTAGGTTTTACAACGACTTACAACTGCGTGGAGGCTGCCTAAGTACACGCAAGTCGTGCAAGACATCGCTTTTTGTGGGTTGGATTGTGGGTTGAAAATTTGGGTACACCTGGTGCCCACGAACGCCATTTGCTATTCAAGCGACCACCGAACACACAGTGCGAGTCGCCCTCCTGATGCTCGCAGTCATACCCTTTCTCCGGTGTACACATCACCGGAGGAGGGGAGAATGCGAGCACGCTACCAGCGAGGATATCTTCGGCTTGGCCATCGCAAGACCGGACCGGACTGTTGGGAATTTCTTTGGTGGGACTTGGAGCTTACCGGGCAGAGAGTACGCCGCAAGGCGGTCATAGGAACCGTTCAGCAATACTCGAATATTGAACAGGCTTGGCAAGCAACCAACGGCCTTCGGGTGTCGATCAACGAAGCCCGAAACCGGCAGCGAGAACAATTAGTTACAGTCGCCGACTTAGTGGATCATTACACGAGGGCGGAACTCGGCGGTGATCCATCAGACGGTGGAAAGTCGCACGCCACCAGGACTGTATACAAAAACTTTCTTGCGAGGTGGGTCAGGCCAGCGTGGGGCAGCTTGAACATCCGGGCCGTCCGCACAACGGCTGTAGAACAATGGCTTCGTCAACTGAGGCGTGCCGACGGCGGTTTGCTCGCTCCCTCGACCAAGGCGAAGATCCGCAATGTAATGAGCGTCGTGTTCAATCATGCCATCCGCCATGAATGGCTGGAGCAAGGCAAGAACCCCATCCTTCTCGTCCGCCAAGGGGCTAAGCGGCAAACCATTCCGGAGTACCTGGAGCCTGAAGAATTGCAAGCGCTACTCTCCCAGCTGAGTGACTGCTTTCGTGTGATGGTTCTCCTCGATGCAGCCACCGGGTTGCGACGCAGCGAGCTCCTCGCACTCAAGTGGGAGGACATTGACTTTGAACGCTTGCAAATCAATGTCCGGCGTTCGATCTATCTGAATGTTGTGGGCAACTGCAAGACCGAGGCGTCTCGAAAACCTGTGCCGCTGGATCTGACCCTGGCTTCTGAGCTCTGGGCCTGGAAGCAGGACAGCAGGTACGGCCAGCCTAATGACTGGGTGTTCGCGAGTCCTCACAGTCGGGGCAGAAACCCGTACTGGCCCGACATCCTTCTTTCTCGGGTGGTGCGCCCGGCAGCTGCCCGCGCCGGGATTAAGAAACACATCGGCTGGCACACGTTCCGGCACAGCTTTTCTACAATGCTGATGGCAAACGGGGAGAATGTGAAAGTGGTGCAGGAACTCATGCGCCACGCGAACTGCCGGTGCACGCTGGAGATTTATTCTCAGGCTCGGCTACAGGCAAAGCGGGAGGCACAACATCGGGTCGTCGAGCTGATCATTCCTCGGGAGCGTGAGGCTACCGATACTGAATTGCCATTGATTCTTGCGAACGCCGAGGTAGCTAGGATAGAGGTGTCATGACCCGCAGGACTCAGCATCTCAAGCGTCGATTCACCGCAGTTGTGTCAGTCTCACGGAGTCGGCACAACGCGATAGTAAACGCCATTTGCGCCGTAAGATGGCTGAAACCAGGTGTTGCCGCACAAGTAGTACGTCATGCCACCTACAGTGGGAGTTGCGCAACCGGCTGGTACCGTCGCGACGATCTCTCCCATTGAATACGAAGCGCCAGCTGCACCAGCCGCCACGCCGGCAGCGTAGGCGTTGGCATTGGCAGCGCTATTATTCGCCGAAGCGACTGCCGCTCCAGCTACTGCGCCAACAGCGGCGCCTGCGGCTGCTGCACCAGCTGTGGACCAGCCTCCGCAGTTATAGCAACCCGAAGAGTAGGAGTTGACGACAACCGGTGGATGGTAAACCGCAGTTGTCCCACCGTAGTAATGGTCACTGGCGTATGCAGTCGTACCCGAGGAAGTCGTTCCAACCGTGCCGACTCCCTGGTAGTGGGTCGCGGTGCCACCATAGGCGCCCGTAGCGGTCGTCGTTCCTGACCCTTCGGCATGATATGCGCTGCCGCCGTAGGCGCTTGTTGCGGATGTTCCCTGGCCGGCCGTGTGCGTCGCAGTGCCTCCATAGGCGTTTTGGCCGGTCGTGGTCCCTGAGCCTTCGGTATGGGTCGCCGTGTCGCCGTATTTATTGTTATATGTTGTGCCCTGTCCGGCAGTGTGAGTTGCTTCTCCGCCGTATCCGGTTGTGCGCGTAGTGGAATCGGACCCTTGGGCATGGTAGGTGGAGCCGCTACCATATCGGTTCACATGCTGCCCTAGCAACGCCGTTTCACCCAACATAACGGAGAGCATTACACTTAACAGGCTCAACAGTATGTTTTTCATAGTGTCTCTTCACTTCTCCATTACTGGTTTGTAGGCGGTTTTGCCGCAGGCTTTGCAGCATTATTCGGCCCGAAGCTGCCGGTTGGCCGGTCCGGGGGGGCAAATGGAATGCGCTTTGCACTGCTGGCCTGGGCGGAGCTAAAGGCGCCAGCAGCGATAGGCACGTCAAGCTGCCAGTTGCTGAGCACAAGTGCGTGGCGCGATTGTGATGGATCATCAACATAAATCGCGCGGATGAGTCGCGGCAATTTGTCCTCGGCGCCGATCCACGCTTCGATGAAGACCCCTCCGCTTTCATAAGCCACGATATCGGTGGTCGTGTTTCCGACAATCTTGGACTGCCCAACGTAGAATGCGACCTGCATGCCTTCCGCGATGACCTTGTAGGGGTCGGTTACAAGCAGGTCGTCGAAGGCAAAGTAAATAGCCGCAGAGTGGTAGGCTGTGCCGAGCATTTCGTCAACGCTGGGCGGAGCATCGGCAATTGCGACAAGGTTCTCAGCGGGTGCAAATGCCGTCATCGTTTTGCCATCGTAGTAGAACTCAGAAGCGGGACCGTCACCGGATGTGACGACGCGAAGTTTGTCGGGCCGCTGAAGAAGCACGTCCGATTTGGTGCCGTAAGCGAGGGGAAACCCCAGACGGCTCGGGTTCTCGAACGTTTCAATCGCCGTAAACTCCATCGAATGCGCCCTAGCCAGGCGCGCGCAGGTAGCCTTCAGGATCTCGATGGCCCTGGGTTCAAGTGCAGGCCGCGCCTGGGCCGTTGCCGCCCCCCCGGACGGAGCTGCTTTATCTGTTGCGGACTGAGGTACGGGATTCGGCGAACCGTGGGTGCTAGCGGCACACGCGACTACTATCAGCACACCAAACGCGCCAAGGAGTCGCATCGAACGACTGAACCTAAACGTGGTCATAGAGTCCCCTGAGATCTGTTGTGAAGCCCTGAGCAGCAACTATTACGGAATCATTCCGCATTCAAACATCTTGTTGGCAATAGGAGCTGCCACTTTGTCAATGAACAGCGCTCGCATCTGCGGATCGCCCTTCAGAAACTGAACTGCCTTTTGCTCCGCAGGTGACGGCGGCTGTTTGTTCGCTCTCTCCGCCCACAACTGTTGGCAGGTGGAGTTCTGGTATTTCTGAATGACCTTGTTGGCAACTTGATCCAGTACCGGGTGCTGATCCTGAGCGTACGTTCCACCTGCAAGAGTCAGCGCCAGGAGCGAGATCAACAAACAAGCGATCTTACGTGTACGACTGAGCGTCATCATGCGTTTTTCCTCATCAAGGTACGAGATTGCACTGCAAGTAATGTGTTCCTACCCTGGCTAATAGCCAATTCGGAGCCTAATGCGCGGCCATTGCACGGCGCAATTTGAGTCGTGGGGTCGAATTCAGGCGTGTCCGGCAGCAGCTCACGAAGTTGGTCAATCGTCTAACTTCGAGGCCAAAAAAGGGGGCACAAAACTCCCAACACCCCCAACTATAGACCCTTTCGGGGATTCCTGAAACATCAATTTGTAATCTGGGGCGACGGAATCACGCCCAAGGCAATTTGGCACATCGTGAAAGGGGCGGCCAGGCATGCCGGCATCAGGGACCTTGCTCCCCACGACTTGCGCCGCACCTGTGCACGGTTGTGCCACACGGCGGGCGGAGAACTTGAACAGATTCAGTTTCTACTTGGGCACGCCTCGGTTCAGACCACGGAACGCTACCTCGGCTGCAAGCAGAAACTCAGCCAAGCGGTGAACGACGACCTTGGGCTGGAGCTAGAAGGCACCTGACGGTCTGGCGTCCCAGAACGAGACTTCTGACCCGCGTCGATAAGCTGTCGTAAACAAACCAACTCGCGAACTGACCCCAAGGTGCAGCTCGGCCCGAATTACTTACTACATGGCGATTTACCGTCAACTATCCGAGGATTGGCAGGTTGCAGAGCGACGGGGCAGCTCTCGCGAGCTGCCCCTGCTGGTTACGGCTGAAGTTCGCTTCGCCCGCAGGAGCCTTCGGGCCGAAGTACACATCCACCGACCCGTCCGTGTTCACCTTTAGTCCCTTGTCCTGGCTGCTGACGCTGGGAGCCTGTTGATCGGTTTGAAGCATGGAGCGCGTCTGGTTGTCATACACGATCACCGACCAGAAATCCTTGACGGGAATGTTCGGCGGCAGATGCATCTTGTAGGTCTTTCCACCGTCGAACGGATTGCCCTTCGAATCCGTTGCGGCCCAGGGATATTGCGATCCCTGTCCGACCATCTTCATCTCCATCGCGGGCGTTACGCCCGTAGCGAAGTAGTAGAAGAAGATGTAGCCGTCGAGGTTGGAGACTCCCGGCGAAACCACGAATTGGTAACCGCCAAAGTACGGCAGACGCCAAGAACTATCCGGATAGAAATATGCGTCCTTATCGCGCATCCGGAAGGCAAGGGTCCGCGCCGTCACCGCACCGATGTTAGCGGCGTCGGCCAGGATCTTCTTCATCCGTGCGTCAGGATTGAACGGTTTTCCCTTCTCGATTCCAATGGATGCAAACAAACCCATCATAGTGGGATCGTTGGGGGCGGGAGGCTCTTCCTGAATGACGGTATTCAGCAGTTCCCAAAACGAGTAGTCACCCGGCGCAACAAAGTTCGCGGGAATGCCAGATGCGTTGGCGAACTTGATGGCCGGCGGATTCGCAGCGTCGGAAAGCTGGTAAATCTTCAAGGTCTTCTTCACCAACTCGACGCCCGGGGTGGGAGAGCCATCTACCAGGAAGCTGCGGAAGGGCAGCCAGTTTCCGAAGGTAGGCGGACGCACCACGAAATAGCCCTCGGGAACCTGCCCCGAGTATCCGGGCGGCAAAACGAGATACTTGCCGCCTTGTCCCTTGTCAGGGCCCGTGATGCCGACGTCAACCACCCAGCGATAATAAAAGTCATCGATACCTCCCAAGACCTTCGGAGGAATCTCCACGACCAATGGCCCCTTATGGGTGTCGAGCCAAATGAAGCTATAAACGGTGTTGTCGTTGGCTGTCAGTTCTACCGTCTTCGAATCCACCAGCTTTTCCCAGATCACATCCGTCTGGTTATCCGGTCCGAATCTCCGCATGGAGTCGCGCATTCCGGCCTGGTTCACGATGGGAATGGCAAGTAGGTAGGCCTGCAAAGCGCGCGACTGGTCCAGATTGTCGTAGATTTTCTTGACCGTATCCGTGTCGGGGTTGCCGTCGGACAGGTGCAATGTGCCGATTGAGGTGTCGAGTTTGTCGGGCGTGGCAACGCCCGGAGCGATGGGGGTAGTCATCTTGTACTGCTGGGCAATGCCGGAACTGGCAGCGCCGATCAAGAGTGCGGATGACAGCAGAAACGCAAGAAAGTGTTGGTGCGATTTCATCGAATCCTCCATTCGATGTTTCCGCCCTTTCACGGTTTGGAGTTACAGGAGCCTGCCGTGCAGCCGCCGTGACAGCTCATACTGAGCATAGAGGTGGCGTAAACAAGCCATTCCACCACAAATCGGGAAAAGACGGATGTGACCTTGGTCACTGGGAGGTGTTCTGAGCTGGATCAATGGCATGAACAGCCCAAGTCGTAGCCTAACTGGACCGGCCATAATGCTCGGAACATCATTCGCTTGTCACATTGGCCCCAAACCGGCATGTGGGAGATTACTGCCGCGAAGCATCCGGCAACCGCATTGGCACCACCACTTGGATGTAAAACGCCTGACGCGTCTGCGTGCAGGCATAGGCTCTTGGCCAGCCGCGGTGGAGGCGGCTGGCATGAGCAGACACGCCAAGCGGAAATCCTCGAAACTACAGCGGCCGAAAACAAAGCTCGGCCTCCCTGATCTGGACCACAGCAAATCGGCGGTCTTGGATAGCCTTCCCTCGCCCGAGTCGAAGCGCGGATATCGACACGCGATCGATGAATTCATTCAGTGGTACTGCTCCGAGCCGCGCTTGTCGTTCAACAAGGTTGTGGTCACCCGTTATCGCATTTTCCTCGAGAATCGCCAGCTCGCGGCAGGAACGATCAATGGACGACTCGCTGCAGTGCGGCGGCTCGCCTACGAGGCTGCCGACGCTGGCTTGCTCAGTCCGGAGCTCGCCGCCGGCATCCGGCGGGTGAAAGGGGCCAGGAAGTTGGGTGTCCGGCTTGGAAATTGGCTCACCACTGGCGAAGCCCGCAAACTCTGGCAGGCGCCTGCCCCTGACACGCTCAAAGGCAAGCGGGACCGGGCAATTCTCGCCATCCTGCTTGGCTGCGGTCTGAGGCGCCGCGAACTGGCTGACCTGGAGTTCACGCATATACAGCAGCGCGAGGACCATTGGGCAATCGTCGATCTGGTAGGCAAAGGGGGACACATTCGGACCGTACCAATGCCCGGGTGGGTCAAGGCGGCCGTGGACCTGTGGGTCGCGGCGGCCGGGATTTCGGCAGGACGGTTGTTTCGATGCGTCTGTCGAGCAGGCAAGCATTGGGGTGATGGGGTAACGGAGCGGGTGGTCTGGCACGTAGTGAAACAGTACGCGAAGACACTCGGTTTTGCGCGGCTCGCTCCACATGATCTTCGCCGCTCGTGCGCAAAGCTATGCCATTCCGCAGGTGGCGAATTGGAGCAAATTCAGTTCCTTCTGGGCCACGTTTCCGTGCAGACAACGGAACGGTATCTCGGCTGCAAGCAGCGGATTCAAGGGGCCGTGAATGATCACCTCGGCATCGAACCATAATGCGGCTGCTTCGGACAGGAGCGCGATGGCGACTTCTCGCTCATGTGGCTTCTGTAGACGGCGTATCTCGGAAGTGATCGGCGCAACAGTTCAAATATATTGGCTTGGGCGAAACCTTATCCACGTGTCGCTCGCCGAACCTCTACACTTACGGAAGTGGGTTTCGCCGCGGGGGTTGTCCCGAAGAGTTCCCTGGTACTGCCGGACCGATACCAGCGGTGGCCTGTTCTGCAATCAGACGGAATCCTCTGTTCCCTGCTTCGTCGGCGAGTTGATGCAATTGAGCCCGTCCCCGTTCTGCGTTTCCAGCTTGGATCTCAATCTCGCTTAGTTCCAGTCGCGCTTCGAGTTGACAGCGCACGCAACCCATTGCGACGGCCCTCTGGAGTGCCGGTTGCACCGTCCGCCTTGCTTCGTCGAAACGATGCTGGCTGCTTCGGAGCCGAGCGGTCGCCAGTGCAACATCGAAGCGGACCGTCGGATCATAGCTGTGGGCCGAAAGCACGGCGGTTTCTCCTAGAATTTTCGTGGCCAAGGGAGTGTTGCCCTGCTGAATCATCTCGCGCGCGAGCATGATTTCCGCTTCGATTTCATAATCGGTCATGCTTCGTCGGCGAAGCTCATCAATAGCGGACCGCACGGTGCTCACGTCTGCCGATCCTCCTTCCTGTGCCAATGCGACCCCCGCAAGCTCAATCTGGTCCCATGCGGCGTCAGCCGTTGCGCCAATTTCGCGGTCAACAGAAAGCGCTTCGGAAAAGGCCTGCCCGGCACTTACACAATCTCCTCCTCTCAGGAGCGCTCTTCCTAAAGACCGTTCAGCCTCCGCATATTCCGTCTTGCCACTCGTCTCTTTGAATTGTGCAATTGCTTCTCGGTACCTAGACAGCGCAGTTGCCATATCTCCCTGAGTTTCAGCAATTGAGCCGAGGCTTTCCAGGGTAGCTCCAAGAACAGATTTGCTCCCCTCGCCACGAACATGCTCCAGGAGCGGCTCCAGTATGTCTTTTGCTTGGCGGAACTTCCCTTGGCGTTGGAGTAACTCGGCAAGGTTGTACGTCACAACGTCCCGCTGATTCACCCGGTTCAATTTGGCAAGAATGGCGGCGGCTTCGCGGACGAGATCCTCAGCTTTGGGCAGGTCGCCTTCAATCTCGCACATCTCGCCCAGATTTGAGAGTGCGGCTGCCTGGTGAGCTTCGTCTCCATGTTCGCGGAACACGTTGAGCGCTTGCTCGATGTTGTGCCTGGCGCCGGTAACATCGCCTCGTTTCGCCAAGACGCCACCAATTTGCATTAAAGCGAGGGCTGATCTCTCGACGTCACCTGACTGAGCGAAGATTCGCCGCGCTACGCTATAGGCTTCTATGGCGCCGCTAAGATTTCCAAGAACGTTCGAAGCATAACCGCCCGTCAGCTTCGCGCGTGCCAGAAGCAGCCGCGCCCCAGTCGTTGCCGCCTTCCCGGCCGCGCTGTCGGCGAAGGTTTGTTCTCGCTTATAGTCAGCGAGCTCGCCGGCAATCCTGGCATCTGCAAGATCGATTCGTGGATCATCACCCTCTGGAAAGGGTAGCTTTCGCAAAACAGCGAGTGTTGCTGTTGCTTCAGCGTACTTACCCATCGCGTCCTGCGCCCCGGCGAGGTTCAAACCGTAATCAAGATTGTCAGGGTACAATTGCCGCAAGCGAGAATAAACCTCAACCGCGTGTATCCAGTCTCCATTGATCTCATCGTAATGCGCTTCAATCTGCAGCCGCACGTGTTGCGGGAGATTCTGCGCCAGCTCCATGCCTTTTCGCGCCGCCGCAGTGGCCTTAGTGTCGTAGCCGAGATCGGACCACGCAGTCGCTAAAGCCGAATAGGCCGACGAATATTCAGGCTCCAGACGGATAGCGCTTTCCAAGAGATCGGCAGCCGCAACGTCATCGAAAAGCCGCAATTTGGCGAGTCCCTCAGAGTAAAGCCGCGCTGCTCCTGGATCGGACGGCAGCGAAAGCTTAACCTCTTCCGCCTCGGTTAAGGTCAACGTTTCAGCCCCAAGCTTTGCCCGCAATTGTTCGCCAGCATGGGACGCCAGATTAAACAGATCCGACTGGGAACCAACGACGGCGAAGCTCGCAACCGTGTCCCCCGTTAGCGCGTCCTCTACTCGAGCATCGAGGCGAACCCGTCCCCTACCTGCTTGTCCAATGGCGAGATAGGACCCAGCAACGACATAATCGCAGCCAATATCCTTGCGAATCTTCGTTAACGTGTTGCCGCCATAGCTATCTCTATTCGTTAGAGATAGTTCGTGCTTCGCTCGAGACACATCCTCCTCCGAAACCACTCGGAGGTGGTCGCCCGCGGCCAATTCAGTGGCGAGCATCTCGGAAAATGCGGTCGATAACCATTCGTCCCGCGCATTTCCAGAGACATTCGTGAAACCCATGACGGCAACCGCGCGACGCATGTAGCTGGAGGGCACTACCAGAGTTGGTTGAGCCGGCTGAGCTTGGGCATTTGGCACATGCTTATGTCGACTGCTATAGCGATACCCAACGTATCCACCGAGCACAACTATGATGAAGAAAGAGACTGCCGCCAGCGCCAAATGTCGCGAATTGCGATCCGGCGTCGATACGATGGTCTGTAACTTTTCCGGCGTTCGGTCAACCGAAAACTCACCGGGACCCAATGTCGCAGCGCCATCCGATCCTTCTCTTGAGGCCGGCCTCAGCGGCTCGACCCTAGCTACGAAGCGATAACCTTCCTTGGGCAGAGTTTCGATATAGCGCGGTTCTCGAGAGGTATCTTGTAGCAGGCTCCGTAATCTTTGCACCGCACTATTCAGGCTTCCTTCAAAATTGACAAAAACGTCATCCGGCCAGAGCTCCCGTCTCAAGTCTTCGCGCGAGACAACCTGTCCCGGCCGTTCAAGGAGCATCGCCAGAATTTGAAACGACTGGTGCGGTACCTTAAGCCTCAGCGTTCCCTTACGAAGCTCGCGTTTGTGCAAATTGACTTCATAGGGCCCGAAACGTAAATGCAACGGAGTGGACCTAGAATCGCCGAATGCGGGGGCATTTCCCATCAGGCGACGGTATTCTGAATCATCTGGCTCAATTGGCGACATATCCAATGCCGAATTAAGGAAATGTCCTTCCTCGACTGCACTTGTCAACAAATTGTCAACATTTTGAAGAGTGTACCGCAACCGTAGGCAAGCCGTTCTCACGGGCGTGATGCATCAAGTACGGCACCGAGTAAACTCAGTAAGCCATTGTCTACCATTCACTTAGAAAGTGAGATTGATCGTGAGAAAAAGTGATTTTGGAAAGTCGGTCCGGTTGGCGTAAGTTCCTGACAACTTCTTGCGCACGGCCAGCAGCTGCGGGCTGTTGCTGATCCAGCTGCCCAGGCCCGCGCAAGTCAATTAGGAGGAATACATCATGTACAGCACGACCTTGAACCGCGCTTCGCTGTTGATTCTCTCTATCTTACTCATCGCTTCCCAGCAGGCCGCTGCCCAGGCGGGCCAACTGGATTCGACATTCGGGACGGGCGGAATCTTTACCACCAACTTTACCGAGGACAATTTTGCGCCGATCGACAACGCAGTGGCGATTCAGAGTGACGGCAAAATCGTACTCGGTGGAGCGACCCCCAACGGGCCCTCCCTGTTGCGACTCAACACCAATGGAACTCTCGACTCCAGCTTCGGTTCGGGCGGCATCGTGACCAACACCTTTGGGGAGGATGTCGCAGATGTCTTTGCCGTGGCCATACAGCCGGACGGGAAAATCCTGGCCGCGGCGCAGGGATTCTCCGGACCGATTGGCCGATTCAACAGCGACGGCAGTATCGACACCACCTTTGGCAATGGCGGTTTTGCCACCTCCATGTCGCTCTTTACCACAATAGGCTCACCCAATGCTTTCGCGTTACAAGCGGACGGCAGGATTCTGATCACCGGCTCCGGTCTTATCGGGCGCTACACCAGCACCGGTCAACTTGATCCCACCTTCGGCACCAACGGCATCGCCCCTTTGAACGCTGCGACTGCAACCGCAATGGTTGTGCTACCCAGTGGCCAGATCCTGGTAACCACAGGCTCAGGCGCGCCGTCCCTAATCAGCGTAGGAGCAGGCGTGTCGTTTAATTTGCCCATTCCACAGGCGGGTGCAATTGCGCGCTACAACGCTAACGGGAGCCTGGATACGACGTTTGGCATCTCGGGACAAGCAGCCTGTGTGGCGTCGGCGGCCGGCCTCGCCGTTCAAAGCAATGGCAAAATCGTTGTCGCCGGCACCATCACCAGCGCACTCCTTACTGCACCCGCGAACGGTGGCACGGTCGTGATAAACAACCAGACGGGCTTCGGATTGGTCCGCTATAACGCGAATGGAAGCATCGACACCAGCTTCAATCCGGGAACTGGTATCGGTACTGGCGGCGGCGTCATCACCGGATTCGGAAACACCTTTCCGAATGGTGGTGCCTTCGCCCTTGCTATTCAATCCAACGGCGCGATTGTGGTGGCAGGAGTGGCGGGAGTACCGGGCGTCCCCAATGCCCTGGGGACGAACTTCAGTTCGTCATCGTTAGTACTGGCCCGCTACACCACCACCGGGCACCTCGATAACACCTTCGGCACGAACGGGATTGTGAGCACCTCGGTAACTCCGGGCCCGATCTCATTCGTTAGCGCACTTGTCCTACAGAGCGACGGGAAGATCGTTGCTGCTGGGAACACTGGATTCTATGATGGACTGATCTTCTTCGATAACTTTGCCGTCGCTCGTTATTTGGCGCAGTAAGTTCAATCTGTCCTCGTAGGGCTTGAACCTCCGGTAAGAACCGGAGGTTTTTCCATTTCTGATGAGAGCACCGTTTCCAAAGATTTCCGACTTGGCGAACCACAAACTGCACAAGGTTCCAGACCGCGTGCGAAAAAGAGCGCGCGCTGCACGTAATCGGACGATTGTAGCGCCGGATGTACGCGATACTTATCGATAACACGTTCATCATAAACGACCGCTTGTGTATAGGCCGATTACAGGCGGATGACGAGCAATCCGCAACTTGGACTGTACGGAGTCAAGTTGACGAGAAACGCCCGACGGTTCCTTCTGGCGCCCTCCGCCAGAGTGCGCTGTCATTCCGCGACATGCCGACAACCCGTCAAACTAGATTACTTCCGAGCCGACAATTCGGACACAGCCCGGCCAGCCGGTCTCAAACTCCTCCCTCGACTCAAGGGAAGAGATATAGGATAGCTTCATTCAAAAGGGGGCGATTATGCAGCAGAGTATTACCAGAGTCAATGCTTCGGAAGAGACCATCAAGATTGGTCCCCTCGGGATCCGATTCCTACTCACGGGCGATGATTCCAACGAGAGCGTCTCGGTGTTCGAGGTCCTCGTCCCGGTTGGGCAGAAGCTGGCGGCGCCGGCCCACAAGAACGACGCCTACGAGGAGGTTCTCTACGGTATCGAGGGCGTCCTTACCTGGACGGTTGATGGTACGCCAATCGCGGTTGGTCCCGGGCAGGCGCTGTGCATCGCACGAGGCGCGGTGCACCGCTTCGATAATCTTGGCAACGAGGATGCGAAACAGCTCGCCGTCATATCCCCTGCGATCATGGGCCCCGCGTACTTCCGAGAAGCCGCCGAAGTAATCGCCGCGGCCGCCGGCGGCCCGCCCGATCGGGCGAAGATGATGGAGGTCTTCCGCCGCCATGGCATGACGCTGGCGGCGCCCCTGCCTGTTAAGTAAGTAGCGGTTTGCTGGTATGCTTTCGCCTCGCCGCCCGTCACTAACGGGTTCATCACGCAGATTCGGTTGACGGCCCACTCGGAAGTAATCCACCTGGATGAAAAACGCCCATTCCGCTCTCTTGCCTAAGAGCGTCCCGAGGGGCTGGACACAGGGAAGCGTAGCCGACTATTCGCTCAAGTGGATTTCCGCCGCGAAATGCGCCCAATAGCATTCGTATACC
>JBEKTC010000195.1:0-9079 GCA_049516475.1 Candidatus Korobacteraceae bacterium
CGTCGATGCCGTTGGGAGGGTTCCAGTCGCCCATGAAGGGTTCTCCATTGCCGACCTGACGCGTGTCCAGGACACGGCAAGGAGCGACAGGATACAGTGACAACCCGCCGGTTCCCTGCGGCGCGAAGTAGCCATTGACATCGACCAGCAGGTTGGTGCTGTTACTGTGGGCATAGAAGGCGGTCATGTTATGGCTGCCCGCCGGCACGATGGCCGCATTCGCTACCACCGTTCCAGTGGCGGCGTTAAGGGTGGAGACGCCAGGTTGCGGCTCACCCTTGGGCCACACGGTCAGGTAATCTAAGCCTCCAGCGGAGGGGAGGACTGTAACGTTGAAGGAATAGGCCGTCGCGCTGGTGGGAACACCGCAATGTCCCGGAATCGTGTAATCGCGCTCCACACCGGCTTGCAGTATCCCTCCATCGCCGCCACGAGTGTCGACGATGCGACAGGGGGGAAGCGTGTAGAACGCCAACGTCGAACCGCCTCTGGGCGCGAAGTAGCCGTCGATGTCGAGTATGACGTTGGTGGTGTCGGTGACGTAGACGCTGACCGAGCCGGAGGGCATGCCCGCAGGAACGATCGCTGCATTCGCCTTGACGCGACCGTCAGGAGAGTTTAGCAGCGACGTAGTCGGTTGCGCTTCACCGGTGGGCCAGATGGTCAAATAGCCCAGAGTATGCTCCGGCACTACCGTCACATTCAGCGAGTAGGCGATGGCGGTCGATGGAATGTTGCAGGGATTGCCGCTCTGCGAGAGCGGGAAGCTGCGGGATGAATTCCCGCCGATAGCCGGGCCGCCGAAGGTACCATCAGCATTGCGCGTATCCACCACACGGCAGGGCGTCAGCGGCACAAATTGCACGGGGGCCAGGCTGAAGACCGCTCCGTAGCCTTGCGTCCCGCCAATGAACGTGGTTCCATAAAAGTTCCCATTGGTGCTCTGGATCAGCTTCGCTTCGGGCCCTTCGCCGTCCGCGCACCCGACTTGCTGGCAGAAGATGTATAGCGTAGTTAGCGTGCCACTGGGGGTGATTGCAAAGATCGTGCCGCCGCCTTTGCCGCCAGCCGTGGTTGTGCCGTAGAGGTTCCCGTCTGTGGCCTGGATCAGCCCTGCGAAGGGACCCTGGCCGTCCGTACACCCGCTTCGTGAGCAAAAGCTGTACAACGTGGTTAGCGCGCCACTCGGCGTGATTTCGAAGACCGTGCCATTGTTGTTATTGGCCCCGCCCTCGAAGGTTGTCCCGTAGAAGTTTCCATTCGTGGCCTGAACCAACCCTGCTTTGGGGGTTTGGCCGTCCAGGCACCCGCTTAGCGAGCAGAAGCTGTACAGCGTCGTCAGGGCGCCACTGGGAGTGATTTTGAAGACCGTGCCGTCACCGTTGGCTCCGCCCTCGTACGTGGTCCCGTAGAAGTTGCCGTCGGTGGCCCGCACCAAGCTCGCGGAGGGGCGTGCGCCGTCCGGGCAGCCGCTTTGCGGACAAAAGCTGTACAACGTCGTTAGCGTTCCACTCGGGGTGATTACGAAGATTTCCCCGTAGCTGTGTCTCCCGCCAAACTCGGTAGTTCCGTAGAAGTTCCCATCGGTGGCCTGGAGCAGTGCGGCATAAGGTTGGGAGCCGTCTGCGCACGATTCCAGGTTGCAGAAGCTGTAAAGGGTCGTCAGCGTGCCACTCAGCGTGATTTTGAAGACCGTGCCACGGTTGTTGGCTCCGCCATACCCGGCTGTCCCATAGAGGTTCCCATCGGTGGCCTGGATGAGCCCCCCAACGGGGAGTGCGCCGTCCGTGCAGTTTTGTTGCGAGCAGAAGCTGTAAGCCCAGACCAGCGTTCCGCTCGGGGTGATTTTGAAGACCGCGCCTTCGTTGTTGGCGCCGCCATTATAGGTTGTCCCGTAGAAGTTCCCATCGCTGGCTTGGAGCAGTCCCGCGAACGGGTATGCGCCGTCGGTATTATCAAAGCTGTGCAGCGTGGTTAGGACTTGTGCAGGCGAGGCAATCACTGCTGCGGCGCAAAACACAAATACGCAGACTGTCTTCGATAAGCTGAGCTTCTCCACAGTGATCCTTTCGGCCTCAGTAACAAAGAAAATGAAATATGGCGGAGGTCCGCAACTTATCCGGATTTCCTTATTGATCTCGAAAGCGGCACCATAGTACACCAGTCTCGCTTGTTCGCGACATCGTGAAACGATGTTTCTATCGAAAAACTCCCGACGGTCTTTTCAGCGTCCGAGTCGCCGGCATGATCTGACAACTGCTTCATCGCCCTCTGCAACGTCCCAACAAACGCATTAGTCCGGGCAGGTTGAATATCACTGGCGATCATGAACCCGTGCGCCGGGCCATTGTTCCAGAGGCTCGGGGAGGAAGCGAAACGGGTGTTGGTGGTGAGCGAAGGGCTCATCATTTACTTCCAAGCCGATGGCGTTGCCGAACTGTCCCGCGATCTGTCAGCGCCGTTCAGCTTCCGGCTCTGGGTCACTGACCTTGCGTCCCCTGCGCTTCTCAAGATGCTGCAGAAGGCCATTGGTGGACCGCTCGTTGAGGCCGGTTCGCCGCTAAAATTCGCGCCGGATGAGGATCCAGAATTCTTCGCGAGGTACGCTGGAAGGTGGTCGAGGCGTGTTCGCTCTTAGTGGCTGCGGCCAAGTTGAAACGGCTGTCGTTTGTCATGCGGCTGCTGTCGCTTCTACCTGATCCCGCAGGCCGCAAGCCTGACAAACCGTGGGGCGGAGTTTGCGTGCTCGAGAACAGCGGACCGAATCGTTCTTGACTTTGCGACAAAACCGGTGCCTTGCGTCCAGGACCAGCGGCGTTAACCGGCATTTCACAGCCAGGGTTACTTGCGCTATCGCCTGATAGCGTCAGTTGACTACTGCAGCTTCGCGTACTCGGGCCGTCTCCCGCGTCCCGACACGTTTCGCCTTGCGTCTGCCCTGGTAATGGACAAAGACGTACCACTGCCGCCCTTCTTGCCAATCTTCACGCTAATATAGAGCCGGCATGGGCGGGAAGCTCAAGCAACGACGGAAAAGGAGAAAGGATAATGACAGGGATCGGAGTATCACGGCGGAAGGCGCTCGAAGCGGGAGTTTGCGCACTGGCTGGAGCGGCGGGGCTTTTGGTTACGGCAAGGGCGCGCGCAGGGACGGGGCCGAGCACGACCAACGAAGAAATCATCCGGAAGTGGTACAAGGCGTGGGAGAAAAAGGACGAGGGTCAATTCGAGGCCCTGATGACCGACAACTTTACCTTCACCAGCGCGGCCGGCGACGACCACATCAGCAAGAGCACTTTCAAAACCCAGTGCTGGCCACAAGCTAATTTTATCGATCGATCCGATCTGGAGCGGGTGTTCGTAAGTGGCAACGAGGCCTTTGTGAAGTATCTTTGCCACACGAAGAACGGTAAGTCGTTCCGGAACGTGGAGTATTTACAGATCAGAGATGGGAAGATTGAGGCCATTGAGTGCTACTTCGGGGGGAAAGACAACTTTCCATCAGCAGTAAGCAACGGGATGTGACGTCGTGTTAGCAGAGGTGTGGATGCCACGACTTGCTATTCGTACTCCGTGACGACGTGGAGCACGATCCTATACGCTACGGGTTCAATCGCGTTGGCACCGCGGTAAGGATGATCCGTCGCCGCGATGAAAAACACCAGTAAACCGATCATCGAGGTCAGCAACGCGGTCATGAGGCCATGCACCAACAAGCTCTCAATTTTGAACACGTAGGATGTGAAGATCGAAATCGCGGCGCCAAGGAGGACGACGGCCCACAGACTTGCTGGGACGGCAAAGCTAGCTGCCTCGATCCGACGTCGCCGAAATTCTACCAGCGTGTTGAAGGCGCGCATCACTTCCCCATGGACGACGCACTGGCCGTCAGTCGCCGGTTCGAATGTGATAATCCGACGCCCCAACTCCAAAAGGTCCCTGATTCCTTCCTCCGTAACCTCGCCATGTTGTTGCGCCGGCCATGCGTCCTCGATGATGGACTTCAAGTAGCGAGTAAGCACATCCTTGATCTCGTTCTGCAATGGCTGCGGGTACCCCACCAAGCTGCGATATGGCACCGGGATCTGTGACGCTTCCTGCGACGCCACGCTGGAGGCGGCCGTCGAGTTCGTCCAGGTCGCGACGGCCATCAGGCCGATTGTAATTGCGTAGCGACATCCGGCGTTTTCGGGATCGCGACGGCCCACGCTAATTTCACCTCGCTGCTGCGGCTTTCCCTTCGGCGAAAGCCAAGTATCTCTGCGATCTTTGACAGTTCAAAATGACGATCGGTGTCCGTTGGCAATGCAACCGCGAAGAACGTACAGTGCTGTCCCAGGTGAGGGCGTTTCTTGAGCAGCATGGAGCTAGCCGCTTTGAAGGTGTAAATAGCGCTGCTTTGCGTGACGCTATCCTGATCCCGTTTCGCTGCGGTTTCGAAGCCCAAATCACGCAGGCGAGTCCGGCCCAGAAGCCATGGTCTGAATCTGCACCCAGTCTGCACCCGACACCCGGGAGTGCTTGCATAAGTGCATGATGGCGCGCAACTTGCGAGCCTCGATTATTTTGTGCTGACGGTTTACAAAACCGTTGACCGTTTATGGGGCTGAACGTGACCGCCTAATATCCTGGAAAGACGCCGACGATGAAGATAGCCAGAGTTCCCGAAGGTCCTGGTGGCCCAGAATCGAATGTGCCTTAATATCCTCAATCCTTCTTTCGAACCAGGCGCAAAAGCTCGGCTCCGCAGCTCTGGAGATCTGCCTTGTCGCTCTGTGCCATCCGGCTCGCAATGAAGACAATCTCGTTCTCGTATTCGCTCAACTCCTTGAGGTCCAGATCGTGGTAACGCGGGTATTCTCCATGATGGACTGGGTCAAATACCGGCAAGAGCACCTGAAATGCTTTCTGGTATCGAGCAGCGTCTCCGTCCTTTAGCCGTATGTATTCCAGCAAACTGGCGGTGTCGGCGCACTCCTGAAAACGTCGGAGGTAGGCTTCTACGTCTGTCTGACTCATCGGCCTCCGGTCCTTCGTGTTCGCCCAGTCCGGACAGATTCGTTACGGCAATGGTCGCGCCCGGACCAGATCTTCTTTGGCTGTTGCTAAGGAACGGTTCTCGGTGTTTGGCACCTCCGTCGAAGTGCGTTTGTCGATCACCACGTCGTACTTGATGCGGGCGATATCGGCGGTCCCGGATGCTACTGTGACGGTGAAATGCGCCTTGTAGGTCACCGGGAAAGCGTTCGCTGCTATGGGAAATAAACCAGGTGCGTCGGCCACGACGATCTTGTCTTTGGAAGGCCTACGGATCTCGTGAGCTCCCGGTCCGTCCGGACCCATCAGAACGCCGCCGAAACCACCGGGTGCTGGCGGCCCAATTCCACCGGTCGCAAGACGGTCCGGCGGGTTCATGCTGGTCCTCCCACCGGCGGTCGCTGTTCTTTGAATCTCCCTCCGGGGTGTCAAAGTCGACGAGTCTCCTTTATCGAGGTGAAAATGGACCTGCAGTGCATGATTAACCCCATTTGCGCTGTTGAACGGTCCCGGCGTGTTCAGGTCGCCGCTTGAGATCGGAGCATACGAGGTGATCGCACCGGCCGTCGTATTTACCAGATCAATGCGGTCTACGGTCGGACCGGTCGTAGAGGGACCTGATCGCACGCCGGAGCCTGACCCAGACCCGGCGGATTGATCGTGAACTGCTCTCGTGTTCCGTGCTGGCGAGTCGTCTTCTTCTTTCGACACCAGCTTCGATGCGTCCGAGACGCCGCTTCTCACGACGTGCGGAGCGTATCCGCCTTGTCGCGTCTCCGGCGGAAATATTGCCACCTTTGAGAAGTCCCAAGTCCTCCCTGATGTAGAAGCACTCGATACTTGACCCAACATTGCTGCGTTATCCCCAGCCTGCTGCATCGGTCGCGTCGAGCGCTGCAGAACTGGTGTCCTGCGGGAACCAGCGCCGGCCTTCGCCTTCAACTCTAAGGGAGCAAACATTCCAAAGCTCGCGCACCCAAAATCGACATCAGCGTTGCAAAAACAGGTTCGGGCTCGCGTCAGGTACTTATCCGAGATTTCCATTTTCGTAGAGACGGTCAGCTATTATGACGATTCTCTTCCTTGGAATCAATCTGTTTTTTCTCTCAAGTGGGTGTGCTCCGCAAAAACCCATGTTGCGGGCGGCGGCGTCAACGGCACTGGGACCGTATTCGAGATGACGCCCGCTGGAGGCGGCAACTGGAGCGAGACCGTCCTGCATAATTTTGGACCGGCGTTTTATACCGGTGACGGGAATCGGCCCCTCGGCGGATTGATTCTGGATATGAATGGCAATCTTTATGGCCTGACCTATTCAGGGGGTACATATAACGCCGGAACAGTCTTCGAGGTCACTCCCTAGCTGCGGCGCGACACTTGCACCGCCGGATGTTCCGCGGGCGGCTCCGAGTGAGCCGCCCACTTCCGGTGCTTCCTAGTCGCTCGGCGTCAGCAGGAGGCCTGCGTTTTCCTTTTCCCCTGAAGGTTCGCCGTCGAGGACAAGTACGGTCCGTGCGTGGAAAGTTCATCCGGATGACGGGGTGCAGCGATTGGGAGCAGCCGTCGTGAGCACGCTAAGAAAGCGATTGGAAAGTGTCGAGGATCGGATAGAGCTTCTATCCTCTGGCGCGGCAGACATAAGCGCCCGAAAACGCGGCAGTTGGACTTGGGCGCCGTCGCTGCCGCGGTTGAAACTCCAGAGAACACTCTCCGTCCAGCCGCTGCCGGATCGGGTAAGCTTGAAAACGACTCCACCGCCGGAAACACCGCCGCCGTGGGTGGTTCCGTAGATGGTGCCGGCCTGGTCGAAGATCAGGTCGCCGTAGTACGGATTTCCACCGTCCGCGCCACCGGTAAACCTATATAGGATGGTCTCGAGCCAGGGGCAGAGAGCAGCAGTACAGGCGGTTGCCGGAGGTCGCAGGCTGAAGACCGTGCCAAAATTGGCGGTGTCGCCTGCATTAGTTGTCCCGTAGAGGAGGCCATCTGGACCAAATACTACTCTGGCATACGGAGTGTTTCCATCAGGTTGTTCTCCGAACGCGTAGATGGGTGACAGGACCCATCCCTCGCCCCCGCGGACAAGACGGTAGACCACACCGCCGTCATATCTGCCGCCGCCAGAGGCGGTACCGTATATCCTGCCTTGCTGATCGAAGGTCACGCCGGCGGCGGGGTACGCGCCGTCAGCGCCGCCGGTAAAGCTGTGCAGCACGGTGATGGTTTGCGCTCGTCCCGGCGCCGGCGCGAACATGGTCAGCCCACCAAAGATTGCGAGCGCGAACGCGAGAAGTGGCAGGTGAAAAGCTGAGCGTGGCCGGGTTGTCATGGGGATATCCTGTACGACGGTCGGGGAGGTCTGCAATTGGCCGTTACCCGTCTTCGTCGGGCACAAATATCACGCCATTGGAAAGGCGCGTCAACTTAATTTTGCATTACGGTGTAAGAGGCTGACGAGAAGAGACTTAACTCAGTTGCTTCAAGATGATTGATGAAATCAGACGTGGGTGTTGAAAAAGTCTCCTCGGCAGAGATGGCACTCCCTAGGTGGGACTGGGGACTGGGTTCTTGTATGTTCTTTGTCGGTTGATTAAGCGGCTGCAGCGAATGTCGGATTGGGTGCTTTGCTGAGGAAGCGGACCAGCCGTTTGATATTCTGTGCCGCAGCTGCCAGGAAGAACTGCTCCCGCACGAACTTCAGTCTGCGCAGACGCAGGCGGCGTAGTCCGATCTGATTCTTGAGTTCCGCGAACAGGGCTTCCACTTTCTTTCTTTGCCGTTGTGCGTTAGCGAACTCTGGCGTGTTGACTAACTCGCGGGCACGTTGCCGAGCGGGCTCATGCATGTGGATGGCAAGACAGCGGAAAGCTGCGCTGGTGCATTGCGCTCTTTGCGAGCATGCGCCACAACGTTTGCGGGTGCCGATGTAGACATAGGTGCGGTTGCGATCACTCCGACCGCCGTAGTTGAGTTGCTGACCTGCGGGGCAGCGATAGCTGTTGCTTTCCGGCTGATAAGTGAACCGCTCCGGGCCGTAGAACGGGCTGTTCTTTCTGTGGATACTATCGCGGGTTCGCATGTAAGGAGTGATGCTCCGATCCGTCAGCCATTGCAAAAACTCCCCGTTGCCGTACGTCGTGTCGGCCGCCAGCGATTCCGGTGCTCCGCCTTGCCATTGCGTGAAACGGGTGAGCATGTCTTGGGCGGCCACCGTCTCCTGACTCATCCGTGCTGCCGTCGCTTGCACTCCCACAATCACGCAGCTTTGATTGTCCACCAGATAGTTGTCGTAGTAACCCAGGCGGGCCGGCGTGCCGCCTTTCGTGGCATAGGTCGAATCCGGATCGGTGGTCGACACTTGATCTTGCTCGTGCACCGGTTCTTCCACCGGGTTTTGCTCGGCCAGTTCCGCCAGATACTGTTTCACCGCGTAGTTGACTTGGGCTGCTTCCGCTAACTGTTCGCGTGGAATCCGGCTCTCTTTGGCCGCGTTCGCCTCGACGAAGCTGCCGTCCACCGACAGATGCTTCCCCTGCACCAACCCCACCTCCACACACTGCCGTACGATCTCCTCAAACAACTGCTCGAACAGTTTCGATGCCTGAAAGCGTCCGTGCCGGTTCTTCGAGAAGGTGGAGTGATGCGGAATCTCTTGATCGAAACCCAGACCGGTGAACCAGCGCCACGCCAGATGCATGCTTCCACCAGCTTGCGCTCGCTGGTAATGCCGTACAAATAGCCAATCAGCAGAATGCGCAGCAGGAGCTCGGGATCGATCGAGGGTCGTCCGGTTTCGCTGTAGCTGTCCTTGAGCCGCTCGCGAACAAAAGCCAAGCTGATGTGCTTGTCGATGAGCCGCAACAGGTGGTCTTCGGGGATGTACTCTTCCAGTCTGAAATAGTAGAACAGCGCTTCGGAACGGGCATGTTGTCCCATCATGATCAGCAGTCCTCCGAGGATCAAAATCACGTAGTACATGGAAGCAATACTTCCTTGTACCGCACCTCAGCTGCTAATCAGAGTGACTTTTTCAACACCCACG
>JBEKTC010000196.1:0-9278 GCA_049516475.1 Candidatus Korobacteraceae bacterium
CAAATGCCCAACGGGCAAGAGGATCCAGCAGCCACGAGCTTAGGTCCTGGTTCAATGCCACCGTGGTCCGCGCGGCCGGGGCAAGCAGCCTCGCCTTCTTATCCATCGCGCTCAAGAACGCATTGCCATCCACCATGATTTTTTTCTCCATTGCGCTCACTGGACCGAGCGCACGTGTCGAACCATACGGACCATTATCCGGATCAGGTCAACTCCGTCCCAGGGCGGAGTGAAGACGTGCATCCGCCCCAGCTGGACGATTCGGTCCACACCTCTGCTGGCCGCTACGGAAGCCAGTGTAGCTTCCCTTTCAGGATCGGCCATGGCGAGCCCCAATGTTTGCACATTGCCGTCCAGCTTCGCAGCCGTCTCCAGTAAGTCGCTCACTTGCAGGACAGTCAGGGTTTTCCCCTCGGTCGGCTGAGGAATTTCCGACCCATATCCCTGGAGGATCGTCCATTCCGGACCTGCGGGAAACACTGCGCCGTTCGCGACGTCTTCCAGCAACCAGGAGGCGCGAGCCTGGCAGATTGCGGAAGTCAAGGAAGCCTGGATCGTCTCCCGGGGATGAATTCGGTTCTCGGTTTCGAACGCGGCCCGGAGCGCCTGCACGAAATCGCCGGCAGAATGGCCATCCTTCTTTTCGAGAAAGAGAACTTGAGGCGAGGAACAGGCCTGCTGATCGAACTGCCAAACGTCGCGCGCGATGCGACGGCACAACGCCTCTCGGGCTGAAAGATCGCCCCACGAAGCAGCGTCCATTGCCGCTACGGAAATTCTAGGCCCGAAGACGGCGAGCCGTGCCCAGTGCGGAAAGGGCAGCGACCGAATCTCCGTTACGGCATCCTCGCCACCCCAAATCATTGCACCGTCCACCGACTGTGCCATGGCTCGATGAAGGTCCAGACGCCCGTGGTCGAAGACCAGCAAGCGAACCCGTCCGGTCAGAACATGATCGCTGTCGCTCTGAGCCAGCTTCTCTATCATTTGCCGGGTCTGGTCTCGGAGTGCTTTGGGAATGCGTACCAGACAAGCGTTTCCTCCCAACAGGGCACAAGTCATGGAGAGCAGCGGTTGAATCTCGATGTTGCCGGCAGGCCAGTGGCCGACCACGCCAACCGGATAGGCCCTCAGGCGGGCTCGGCCGTCCTCCACCCACCTGCCGTCCAGCGCACCCGGTCCCAGTTCCCGGGCGATGATGGGTTCCAGCGTATTGCGTCGCAACCACAGACGCAGAAAAGCAATGCCTGGGATCGCAGCCATCTTGGGCGTTCCCAAGGCATCGGCCCAAGCCTCGAAGACTTCGAGAGTCGCATTGGGAGTGATCGTACTGACCTGGCGAAGCTCCGCGGCCGCGGCGGAGATGTCTTCGGGAGTGTCGACATTGCGGATGAGATCATTCATCGAGGGCATCGCAATTAGAGCCACTTCATGCTTACTGGCGTCCGGCACCTATTCGGAAATCATCCCGATCGCCCCCAGCCATGTTCCACCAACTGAGGCCATCCCGTTATCGGCAACTTCGTGCGCCGCAGTCCAAATGCATGCCCGCCCTGAGCATACAGATGCATCTCCACCGGGACTCCGGCGTTCTTCAGCGCAATGTAGTAAGCCAGCGAGTCGTTTGCATTGTCCACGTGGTCATCCTCCGCCTGCAGCAAAAACGTAGGCGGAGTCTGACGGGTGACATGAATATCAGGATTCAACCCCAAATCCTTGTCGGCAGTCGCCGGATAATGAATCACAAACTTCTTGGTGCCTTTCTTTGCATCCCACTCCGCCGCGGACAGCGACAGATGGCCTGGATAAATAGCCATTGCAAAATCGGGGCGGCAGCTCTCTTTGTCGGCGGCATCGACAGGCGGATACAAACGCTTTACAAAATGCGTGCTCATCGCTGCCACCAGGTGCCCGCCTGACGAAAACCCGAGCACACCAATCTTGTGAGGATCAATATGCCACTCCGCCGCGTGAAAACGTACCAGCCCCACCGTCCTCTGTGCATCTTCCAAGGCCATCGGTGATTCCGGATACGGCCCTGATTTCGGATACGGCGCGGGCTTCGGATAGCCCGACTCACCCGGCACGCGGTACTTCAACAGCACGCACGTGATCCCCTTCGCGGTTAGCCAGTCGCATACCTCTGTCCCTTCAAGATCGATAGCGAGGTCCAGATAGCCCCCACCCGGGAAGACGACGACAGCCGCGCCTGTGTTCTTTCCTTGTGGCGAATAGACCGTCATCGTAGGCCGTGATACGTCGCTCACCCCCACCGCTGGCCTGCCGGCAACCAGGAACTCCTTCCCTGTCGTCTTAGCGACCTCCGGCCCCGCGACAGGCTGCGGATCAGGCACAGCTCCCGGCCATATCGGTACTTGCGTGTGACCCGGAGATGGTTGCCAGGCAGTCTGCTGCGCGCTCAGACCGCCAAACGCAAACACAACACAGAGAGCGAAAAGCAAAGGCTTCGTCACAATCCTCACAGCGAAACAGGCGTCGTCGTGCTTCTGCACAACCGGCGAGGATAGCCGATCAACTCCCAACGTCCCGCCATCGTGCATGTGGAGTCCCACACGCCACCTTCAGAATGCACCATTTCCAGCCCTCCAGACTCTTTATGAGACTGGTTCTAGCGCGCCATTTCCCGCCTCCGGCTGATATTGCCGCAGCCTCGCAGCTCGGACTTGGGCACTCGACCGACAAAACGGAAACAGGTGCCGCGTCTTCCACAGCGACAGCCGTCATGGCTGACGATCTCAGCCAAATCTTCGGTGAGAAGCAGATGGCCGGGAAAACTTGTCGGCAGCACGCTGCACACTTGAATCATTCCCTGTTGTCCTTCTCCCACAGGTTCCAGGGTCAAGGGGTCTCGGACGATCACGTCGCCGAAGGCGGGAACATGCTTGTTGCCTTCCGCACAGTCGGGATAAATCACTCCGACGTTCTCCACCATACCGTAGAAGTCGATGACTCTATCCGCGGAGCAACCGAATACTTGCGCCAATCCACGGTTGAACGACTTTTTGTCCACGGCCTCATCCTGCAACCGCTTCCAGCCTCCGCTGTGCAAGATGTGAACGTTGGGCATTCCAAGGCTTATCGAGTTCGAGGTCAGCGGCTTTACGAAGCACTCCCACAGAATGTAAGTAAAACCGTATACCAGAACCGGGGAGTCGCGGTGAGCTTTGGCAAATTCCGACACCTTGTCGAGCTCCAGCACGAGATCTCCAGCGCTGTCCGCTCTCAGGCAGTAGGTGACCTCCGACGCAAACGGCATCAGGCCTTGAATGGCAGCGCCTCTGGCCCCCATTTTCGGCCCTGGGGCAACTGAACCCGGGACATCAACGACCAAATAAGGCCTTCGCTGCGCCCCCAGAAAGTCCTGGGCGATGGCCGCCACAGCTTTGCCCATGCGCCTGGCTGTCGCCGAATCAAGGACAATTCTGCTCGGCATCTGCCCGGTCGTGAAGCTCGATGTCAGGGTCTTCTTGATCTCGCGCGGCTCAACCAGGGCGAAAGCGGGATCAGCTTTCAACAGTGCAACGGGCAAATACGGAAGGTCGGCAACTTTCAGCGCAGTGCGCGGATCGATGGGCCAATGCCGAACATAGTTCTGGTACTTGGAGTTCCGGCTACAGGCATACTCCAACTCGTCTTTTAATAGGGCAAGGAAGGCCGGCTCTCTGTCCTGCGGAGCAAGGGCATAAGGCGGGACTGCCAGCAGCTCGTCTATCCTGGCTTCCAGTCCGCTCATGACGCCCGGTTACCCTCCCGCGCGAGGGCCTCGCGAGACACCTTGCCGCTGGATGTTTTCGGCAGCTCCGAAACGATCCTGATCGAATCGCAAGTCCAGTGGACCGGCAGGCTGCGGCGCACTCGATCGGCAACACGGTCGGCCGTCTTATCGGGCACGATATACAAGACCAGCGCCTCGCCCGCCTCAGGATGCGCAACCGCAGCCGCGGCGCATTCGTAGACGCCCGGCACAGCCGCGACCCGGGCCTCGACCTCGGCAAAGTTGACCCTCACTCCTCGCACTTTGAGAAAAGCGCTCTTCCGCCCTTCGATCCAAATATAACCGTCCTCGTCGAGACGGCCGAGGTCGCCCGTATGCAGCCATCCGTCCTTGAAGACGCGACGGGTGGCTTCCGGCTCGTTGAGGTATCCCAAGGTGACGGATGGACCGCGGACGACGATCTCACCGGTTTGCCCGGCCGGGACGGCCTGTCCTTCTGTGTCCAGAATTTGGACAGTCAGGTTGTCCAACTTTTGGCCAACGCTGCCCAATTTCTGGTCGAGGCTCTCAGGGTCGAGGCAGGAGATTCGGCTGCTCGCTTCCGTCTGACCGTACATCACGTAAAACTTCGCTGTCGGAACAATGGCACGCATCTCTTGCACATGTTGCGGAGCCAGCGGCCCTCCGGCTTGCAAGAACCGTCGCACGCCGGGCATCGCTATGGACCGGATATTCGATCGGCGCAGGAGAATGTTATAGACCGTGGGGACGCCCGCGAAGGTTGTGCATTCGTAACGGTTGACAGCATGAAGCACCTTATCGGGGAACATGAAGCGACGGTCGAACACCACTCCGCCACCGCGATAGAGATGAGTGTGTAGGACGCTGGCCCCGAAGCAGTAGCTCACCGGCAGGATGAGCATTGCCCTTTCGTCGTCTTCCAGATGTTGGCTACGGATGATCGCTTCTGTGTTGGCGATAAGGTTTCCATGGCTCACCATGACGAAACGAGGCACGTCGGAGGAGCCAGAAGTAGCCACCAGGGCCGCAAGATCGTTCTCCTCTCGCGAAACGGGTGGGATCGCATCCGCGCGCATCTCCGAGGGATGGCCGTGAACAAAGATAAACTCGAATCCCTCTGGGCATTTCCAATCAAAAGGGCGAGGCTTCTCCGTCCACAGAGCTTTTGCCCCGACTCGATTCAGCAGGACGTTCCCTGCCAAAGGCAGCTTGCTCTCCTCCACGGGAACGGGGACCAAACCTGCGTACATTGCGCCCAGGTAGGCGATGCTGCTGGCGGGAGACAAGGCACAACCAATGACGATGGGATCGCCGGGCTTCAATCCGGCAGAAAGCAGGCTGGCGCCGAAGCTGCTAATGAGGCGAGGAAGGTCGGCCGGGGCAATAGTTTCGTCCGTCGCCGCGTCGACAAGATACGAGAGCTTACCGAGGCGGCTTACCAGTCGACCGGCGAAATTGGTTGATGGAGGGGGTTCGCTCTCATTCATGCCGCCAACTTTGCTTGTATGACCCGCACAATATCGCGTACCGTCTCCATCTCCATAACGTCATCGACATCGAGATTGACACCCAGAGCCTGTTCCAGATTGCTCACCAGGAAAAGATGGCCAGCCGAATCCCAGCCGGGTACGTCGTCAGGACCGGTTTCAAAGGAGACCGATTGCGGATCGATACCGAAGGCATCGTGGAAAGCGCCTTGCACTTTGGCCAGAATATCCTGCACTCTTTTGTGTCCTCGAATCGTGGTACCACGCGGGACTTTCATCGCCTGACAGCCGTTGGCAGCAGACTGTCTGGCGCTATGCCATCGGTTGTCAGCCTCGCAAAATCAACAACTTGGGAGGTTTAGTTGCACGACTTTGACTGTTACCCCTGAAATTACCGATAAGTATATTAGTAACCTCTTCCGTCTGCAACGCAAACTTCCGGGAGGGGTGGCCTTGACAAACGCTGAGACGGTAGCTGACACAACATTCCCATTATTGAGGAGTCGGGCAGTCAGACCACCAAGAATGTGTCTTCTTCTCGACGATGCTGTAGTGGAAGTACTCGCAGGACTGCCCGTTTCGCGCCCCTGACCATTGCGGAGGTTGTCCGTCGATTGGGCAGACATTCTTATGGGCCGCCTGAGAACATCCGAGAAGAATCACAGCGAGTGCAAGGGGCACAGCAGGTTTCCCGATCCGTGAGACTGCTCCAGCGAAGAGCAGCTGAGCAACGTCGATAGTCACCTGTGTTCCCTCGGTGTCGCCTTCGCTTTGGCTTTCTCCAGCGGCTTAACCTTCAGCACGTGCGTTGTCTCTTCCTTGAACGGCAGCGGGATGCGCCAGCTTCTCGGTCCTCGCCCACTTCTACCCCACGATGGCTGAGCCCCCGTCCACAATCAGCGTCTGCCCGACGATTCCGGCGGCTGCTTCGGAACAGAGAAACTGGGCTGCCGATGCCACCTCCTCTGCGGTCACCAGCCTGCCGATCGGAGTTCGGCGAACTGCCGCCGCAAGCCGCTCTTTACCCTCCGGGATCGCATCCCAGGCATCGGTTTCCACGCTGCCCGGCACCAGAATGTTCACGCGAATGCCCCGCGGCGCCAACTCGACCGCGAGATGCCGTGCCAGCGCTTCGAGTGCGCCCTTCGATGCACCCACGAGGGCGTAGTCGGGTAACGCCCGCACCGCCCCCATCGAACTCACCGCAACAATGCTCGATCGATTTGAAAACTGATCGGCCAACGCTTTTACCAATTCGAAAAATGCGCGCACATTCAGCGCGAAGGTCCAGTCAAAATGCCGGGACGTGAGATCGGCGAGGGGGTGATGCACACCTGTCGCGGCGCAATGAACCAATCCGGAAAGCGGTTCTCCGCTATCGCCAATGGACTTTTGGATCTGCGCCGAGCCCTGGGCGGAAGTGAGATCGGCGCGGCATAATTCGATCGGCAGTCCTTCCTGCTCAGCCTCAGCTTTCAATGCATCGGCAGCCTTTTGGTTGCGGAGATAGTTGGCGGTCACCGACGCGCCTGCCCTGGCAAAGCGCAGGGAAATGGCGCGGCCAATACCTCGTGTCCCGCCGGTGACCAGCACCCTTCCCGACAGAGCATTTCCGCGGTCGTCCATAGAAGGGCATTGTACTTCAGGCGAGTGGGCCGTAGCGCGGAGCGGCGTCTACCACGCCAATCTCGATCTGAACCGCAACCCTCGGGAAAATCAAGGTGCGAAGTAGCCGGAGATATCCAGGATCAGTTCCGTCAGAGCAGCGGCGTAAGCATCGATAGAACCGTTATTGATATTGGCCGGCACGATCGCCATGTTCGACGTGATGAATCCATCGTAGGCGTTCAGGGTCGAGACTACGGGCTGTGGCTCGCCATCGGGCCACAAGGTGAGGAAAGGCATAGAACCCGGCGGCACCACCGTAGCGTTGAAGATGTATGCCGCCGCGCTGCTGGGCGGGGCACAGACGCTGCCCTGAACATTCACAGCTATCTCACCAGTGAAGCCATTACCGTTCTGGCGGGTGTCCAGCACGCGACAAGGTGCCACCGGATACATCGACAAGCCATTCGCCCCGGGCGCAGCGAAGTAGCCGTCGATATCGATGACCAGATCGGTGGTGTCGTAGGCGTAGACATCGATATCACCATTCGGCGCCGCCGGCACAATCGCGGCATTAGCGACGACCGTTGCCGTGGGATTGTTCAAGGTCGAGACCACCGGTTGCATCTCATTACTCGGCCACACCGTGAGGTATCCCAACTGCTGACCCGCGGGATGCGGGACCACGGTTACGTTGAACGAGTAGGCCTGTGGTTGGGTGGGAAGCCCTTGCAGGCAGGGACTGGATAGGATCGGTAACTCGCGAGATTGCTTTGCTACCAGCGACGGCGGCCCCAGACGCTGAGGCTGGCTTGAGCCCTGGCGCGTGTCGACCACCCGGCAGGGCGTCAGTGGATAGAACTGATAAGTTCCGGAGGCAGCCGGCGCGAAGTAGCCGTCAATATCAAGGATGACGTTGGTGGTATTGCTGACGTACACGCTGACGGAGCCGCTGACGCCCGCCGGTACGATCGCCGCGTTGGCCTTGACCCGGCCATCCGGTGAGTTCAGCGTGGAAACCAGGGGCTGTGTCTCCGGTGTTGGCCAAATGGTCAAGTAGCCCAAGGTAGTAATTGGCACCACGGTGACGTTCAAGGAATAGGCCGCAGCGCTGGAGGGAATATTGCAATTGGTATTTTGCGGGATGGGAAAGCTACGGTAAGTGCCGCCCGGAATGGCTGGGCCGCCAAACTGCCCATCCGCACCGCGGGTGTCTACCAAGCGGCAAGGAGTGACATTGACCAGTTGCAGCTTGGTATTCCCACCAATGACGGAGACGGTTCCGTCGACCCCATCGGCAACA
Source organism: Candidatus Korobacteraceae bacterium (assembly GCA_049516475.1). Taxonomy (GTDB): domain Bacteria; phylum Acidobacteriota; class Terriglobia; order Terriglobales; family Acidobacteriaceae; genus Bog-257. The sequence goes on from JBEKTC010000196.1 coordinate 8,153, forward strand.
TAAACATTATTGGTGGACGAGTTGACCGCCAGTGCGGTGGGTCCATCTCCGACAGCGACCGGCAAGGTGGAATTGGTTGTCCCGTCGATCACGCTGACGGTTCCAGCGCTCGCGCAGGTGAGATCGTTGCCGCAGAAATTAGCCACGTAAATCTGGTTGGTCGTCGAGTTGACATCGACGGACAGCGGGGAAACACCGACACCGACAGTGGTGGTGATATTGGTGGCGCCGTCGATTACGGTCACTGTCCCAGGGCTGCTGCAGGTGAGATCGTTGCCGCACTCATTGGCGACGTAGATCTGGTTGGTTACCGAGTTAACCGCAATGCCCTCGGGAAAATCTCCCACAGGGACCGTCGCGGTGTTATTGGTCGTGCCATTGATCACCGTCACTGTTCCAGGGCTCATGCAATTGACATCCTGGCCGCAGTTATTCGAGACATAGATTTTATTGGTGGCCGAGTCGAGATCGAGGTAGCGGGGGGCAAAACCAACAACGACGCTCACCGTGTTATTGCTGACGCCGTTAATCACCGTCGTCGTTCCCACGCTGTTGCAGTTTATGGTGACGGAGTTCACCGCAATGTCCTCGGGAAAATCTTCCACTGGGACGGTCGCGGTGGCGGTATTGGTGGCGCCATTAATTACGGTCACCGTCCCTGGGCTGCCGCAGTTAGGATCGGCACCGCAGTTATTGGCCACGTAAATCATGTTGGTTGCCGCGTTCACCGCTATCGCATAAGGCGAATATCCCACTGTAACGGTCGTGGTGATGGTGTTGTTCGCTCCGTTGATCACCGTGACGGTCCCGGCGCTGCCGCACGTTATATCATTGCCGCATTTGTTGGCCACATAGATCGTGTTGGTAGCCGAGTTCACGGCCACGGCGAGAGGAAAATCTTCCACGGTAACCGTTGTGGTGCTATTGTTGGCGCCATTGATCACCGTAACTGTGCCCGGGCTGCCGCACGTCGGATCGCTTCCGCATTCGTTGATTACGTAGGCATTGTTGGTCACAGAGTTCACCGCGACGCCAACAGGTTGCGTCCCTGCAGGCACCGTCGCGATCACAACTTGCGCGACCGCAGGCAGCGATACCGCTAACAGGCTCACGATAAGAACCAGGA
>JBEKTC010000197.1:0-8681 GCA_049516475.1 Candidatus Korobacteraceae bacterium
TCGTCGCCGTACTTCTTCTTGACCTCTTCCAGTTCCTTGACGATCACGCTGCGCAGCTTCTTCTCGCTGCCCAGAATCGCTTCGTAGTCGGCAATGCGTCCGCGGACCTCGGTCAGTTCCTTTACGATTTCGTCGATCGACAGTCGCGTCAGGCGGTGGAGTTGCAATTCCAGGATGGCATCGGCTTGCAACGTATCAAACGGTGTGGTGAGTTGGGTGGGCGAAACGCCTTTGAGCGTCGCCGTCTTCGCTGACTTGCCCTCCGACACGCTGACCGTCTTGCCGGTGAAGTAGTCGACCAGATTGATGCGCGCATCGGCACGGTTCTCGCTGCCGCGGATAATGCGGATCACGTCGTCGACGCGGTCCAGTGCAACCTGATAGCCCTCGAGAACGTGCTCGCGCTCGCGCGCCTTCATCAGCAAATAGGCCGTGCGGCGCCGCACCACGTCGATGCGATGATCGACGAAGTGCTGGAGGGCCTGCACCAGCCCCATTTCTTTGGGCTGGTTGTTGACCACGGCCAGGAAGATCATGCTGAAGCTCTCTTGCATCGAGGTGTGCTTGAAGAGCTGGTTGAGTACGATTTGCGGTTCGCAGCCGCGCTTCAGCTCGATGACGATCCTCATGCCGTCACGATCGCTCTCGTCGCGCACATCGCTGATTTCGTCGATGACCTTGTTGTTTACCAGTTCGGCGATGTGTTTGATCATGTTCGCCTTGTTGACCTGGTAGGGAATCTCGGTGACGATGATCGCGTCCTTGTCCTTGGTGACGTGCTCGATGGCAGCCTTGGCGCGCATGATGAAGCGGCCGCGCCCGGTGCGATAGGCCTCCATGATGCCGCTGCGGCCGTGAATGAAGCCGCCGGTGGGGAAGTCGGGGCCCTGCACGAACTTCAGGATGTCGGCCAGCGTGGCGTGGGGATTGTTCACCAGGGTGATGGCGCCATCCACAATTTCCGTCAGATTGTGCGGCGGAATGTTGGTGGCCATGCCTACCGCAATGCCGTTCGAACCGTTGACCAGCAGATTGGGAATTCGCGTAGGCAGCACGACCGGCTCGACCGTCGTGTCGTCGAAATTGGCTACGAAGTCGACGGTGTCTTTGTCGATGTCGGCCAGCAACTCTTCGGCAATCTCGGTTAGCCGCGACTCGGTGTACCGGTAGGCCGCGGGCGGATCGCCATCGACGGAACCAAAATTCCCTTGCCCATCGATGAGCGGATAGCGCAGGCTCCAGGGCTGCGCCAGGCGCACCATGGCGTCGTACACAGCGCTGTCGCCATGAGGGTGATACTTCTTCAAACACTCGCCGACGACGCCGGCGCACTTCATGTGCTTGCGATTGTGCAGCACGCCCATGTCGTGCATCGCGTAAAGAATGCGGCGATGCACCGGCTTCAATCCGTCGCGGATGTCGGGCAGCGCGCGCCCGATGATCACCGACATCGAGTAGTCGAGATACGAGCGCTTCATCTCGTCTTCAATGTTGACGGGCTGCACGTTGGCGGCGCCGGGGCCGATGTTGTCGAGCGGTAGTTGCTGGTTCGGATCGTCAGGCATATTAGCTATCAGCCGTTAGCCATCAGCCGTCGGCTTGTTCCTTCCTCAAAACTTCCTAAGCGGTCAATGCAGAAATTTGTCGTCATCGGCGTCATGTGAAGAGCGCGAATGCCAGGTGTACCCACTCATTCGCGGGTTTCGAATGAGTGGGTACAGGATGTCGCTTCAAGCCCCGATTTGCGGGCGCAGATTCCCCCTCGGAGTCGCCTTTTCAGGCACCGGCGAATTATCTGCAAGTCATTGCAAAATAAGGGTGTTCTTTGCCGATGAGCACTCCTGATTATAGCATGCCCAAAGGCTGGTGCGGCGTTCAGGAAACGAAGAGTTTTGGTGGGTCGAGTTGTTCGCGCAGAGTCAATATCACGTCCGCAAAGCGGACGGCATATCTCAGCCCAGCGTTTCAACGCTGGGTAGGCATTTCACTTTGGCCCGAGTCCCGCCAGCCTTGGGGGCGTTTTCCGCTCGTTGAACTTGCGGGACGGCAGATGAACCATGCTGTGTGCTATTTGTCACCGAACTCGTTTTAGTACCCGGTTAGCCTGTTCCTATGTCTCATACCCACGCCTGGGTGCTGGTGCACTGCGTGTTCAGCACGAAACAGCGGGCGAATCTCATAGCCGATCCCAACGAGCTATGCCGATATCTGACCGGCGTCGCGCGCGCGAAGAACCTGGTCCTACTAGCGGCGGGAGGCACGGCCAATCACATCCATCTTCTGATCTCCGTTCCTCCCATAATTCCGCTGGCGAAAGCCGTGCAGGAATTGAAGGGCAACAGCTCACGCTGGCTTCGCGAACGCGGAGTTGACTTCGCATGGCAGGAAGGCTATGGAGCGTTTAGTGTCAGCCAATCACAGAAGCAGATCGTGGCCGACTATATCGCTCGCCAACCCGAACATCACAGGAAGTGGAGCTTCGAGCAGGAGTTCATGACGTTGTTGCGCAAGTCAGGCGCGCCGTATGACCCACGCTATATTTTCGGATGAGCATGTGTCGTCCCTGTCGGGACTCCCATTCCAACCTTAAAATTCCCAGCGTTGAAACGCTGGGCTGAGATGTGCTGTCCCTTCGGGACGCGATTGAAACCCAGACTTAAGCCTCCCACTTGAGGGAGTATCGTTCGCAGCGTGGGTGCGGCCGCGAAACATTTCGTCACAAGCCAGTTATTGTCCTTGCCCCGCGCCCGCTTGGCGCACCGCTTCCTGGCACTCGCGGGCTGAGGTCAAGAGCTTATCGATGGCCGGGTCGGCGCGAAACTTTGCCAGCAGAGGATCGGTCAGCAGGTTCGAGTACGAACAATAATTATTCTGGACGGCGCTCTGCAGTAGATGCAGAGCGGCCTGCGTTTTTCCGCAGTAAGCGAACAGCGCTCCTTCGTAGTACCAGGTCTCGGGATCGGGATCGGCGGGAAAACTGGTCTCTGCGTCATGGGCGATGCGATCCAGGTCGGACGCGGGTCGCAGCCCCAGGCACGATTCCAGCAGATCGCGATGATAGCGAGGCGCCGTCGGCATGTGCTTCACCGCCTCGCGCGCTTCCGGTATCTTGCCCTCGCGCAACAGCAGCGATGGCGCAACATAGGCTGCCCATTCCGAACCGGCATCCAGGCGGATGAAATCCGCGGCGCGATCGGTCTTGCCCAGCTCCATGAAGGCCCAGGCACAAGAACGGAAAATGTAATTGGCCGGATCGAGCCCGATTGCGGTATTGCATTCCTTCGTGGCTTCCTCCAGCATCCCGGCGTAACGGTAGACATAGCTCAACACGAAGTGGGCCTGAGCGTTTTCCGGGAGCCGCTTCACCAGCGCCTGTGCCGCTTCGTAGGCTTTGCCTAGCTCGCCGCGCTCGACCCGGTTGGTGATCAACTGACCAGCAGCGAGCGTGAGATTGGGATCCAGTGCCAACGCCCGCTCGCAAGCGCGGTTGGAAAGCTGGAACATGGGTTCTCCGCCGTCGGAGTAGGTGGTGTCCCAGTAAGCGCGCAGCCCCAATTCTTCCCACGCCGGGGCGTACCCGGGATCCATCTGCACCACTTGCTGCAATACCGCGATCGCATCTTTATTCGGCGCCGGATCGTGAGGTAGCGCCAAGGCATGAAGATAGAGATCGTAGGCCTCGGGATTCTTGGGACGACTGCCGGTTGCGACCGTGCCGCTCGTCACTCCCAGGGTCGGCAGCAGACCCTGGCGCATCTGCGCAGCCATGTTGGATTGCAAAGCGATCAGGTCTTGCTCCGGGGCGGTAAAGCTGGACTGCCACAGCAAGCGGTTGTCGCGCACATCAATCGCTTCCAGCGTGACCATCAGGTTGTCGCCCTGTTTCAGGAAGTGTCCCGTCAGCACAGTAGCAACATGCAACTCCCGCCCAACTTTCTGTGGATCGGGGTCTTTGGCGGCATACCTCTGCGTCAGTGAAGACGGACGCACATCCAGCGTGCGCGAATAGGTGAGAACTTTAGCGATCTCGTCTGCCAGTGCGAAGCGCAGGAAGTCCACGCTGATGTCGCCGTTCACATTCTGCAGCGGGAGCACGGCGATGGTGTTCTTGGCGGCGACCGCTCCCGAAGGATGCTTGAACCACCACAATCCCGCCAGCGTGAGCACCATCACCAGCACCGCGCTGACCGCCAGCAGAAGGTAGGTCTGCCAGCGGCTCGTAGTCTGGAAGGTGCTGGTCGCGATGCGATACGGGAAGGCCGGACGCATGCCGGTCAAGCCCGGGTCGGTCTCTCTCTTCAGGGCTTGCAGATCGGCCTTCAGGGTCAGCGCGTCGGGATATCGATTGGCCCGGTTCTTCTCCATCGCGTGGCCGATGATCCCCTCCAGATCGGGCGGTAGCTTGGGATTCAGCTTGAGCGGAGGAATAGGTTTCTTGGTGAGAATCGCTTCCAGGGTGACCACAGAGTTGGCGCCGGCGAATGGCTTCTGGCCGGTCGCCATCTGGTAGAGCACAACTCCGAGCGAGAACAGATCGCTGCGAGCATCGAGCTCTTCGCCACGCGCCTGCTCCGGCGACATGTAAACCGCCGTACCAAAGATGTCGCCGGCCTCCGACAGATCCTCGTTCACGGGCTCGCCGCTCCACAGATCGCGCGACAATTTCACCAGTCCGAAATCCAGTATCTTGACCTGTCCACTCTGGGTTATGAAGATGTTCGCCGGCTTAATGTCGCGATGAATGATCCCTTTGGCGTGGCAGGCGGCCAGCGCGTCGGCTACCTGGATGGCGATGTCCAGCATCTCATCGATGTCCATCGGCGCGCCGCGCAGCCGGTCCTTCAGGCTCATGCCCTCCAGCTTCTCCATGACGATGAAGGGCTGGCCGTTCATGTCTTCGATGTCGTAGATGGTGCAGATACCAGGGTGGTTTAACTGCGAGGCGGCTTTGGCTTCGCGCTCAAAGCGCTCCAGGGCTTTGCGGTCGTTGACCAGGTTTTCAGGAATGAACTTCAGCGCGACGTGGCGGCCCAGACGCGTGTCTTCCGCGTCATACACCAACCCCATTCCACCACCGCCGAGTTTCCCCACGATGTGATAGTGGGAGACTGTCTCGCCGACCATGCCTGAGGACCTCGGTCCCGCTCGCGGTTATGGTAGGCCGCGTGCGAGGCCGGGTCAACTCGACATCCGCAAAAACCGCCGGATTTATCGCGCACCGGCACCAACCGATACGCTAAATCCGTTTTCGCTTTCTTCACGTAATCCCACTGAGCGATCCAAGAATCAAATCCATGCGCTCAGAGGATGAGGAATATGAAGAAGCAAATTCTGGTAGTGCTGTTTGTAATGACGATGGCCTTTACGGCCATGGCGGCGCCGGGATCCAACGATCCGGTAGTAGGCGGCGCGCCGATGTATCCCAGCAAGAACATCGTTCAGAATGCCTCGACGGCGGACAATCTAACGACCCTGGTCGCTGCCGTAAAAGCTGCTGACCTGGTCCAAACGCTCGAGAGCCCCGGGCCGTTCACCGTATTTGCGCCCACCAACGACGCCTTCAGCAAGCTGCCTGCAGGCACGGTCGAAATGCTGCTGAAGCCTGAGAACAAGGACCAACTGGTGAAGGTCCTCACCTACCACGTGGTTCCGGGCAGGATCAACGCTGCCGACCTGATGAAACAGATCAAGGAGGGCGGCGGCAAGGCAACGCTCAAGACGGCGAACGGGGAAACTCTTACCGCCTCCATGCAAGGCAAGCATGTTGTTCTGACCGACGAAAAGGGTGGCACGTCGATGGTAACGATGGCGAACGTGTATCAGTCGAACGGAGTGGTGCATGTGATTGACGCCGTGTTGCTGCCCTAAATGGCGCGAATCCTGAACGGAGCGCCGTTGCTGGTGCTCCGTTTGTAACATCAACCTTGCAGAATCTTGACCTGCATCACGCGGTACCGGCTTCTCGCGCGGCTTTCATCACCGTTTTCTTCATGCGATTTTCGCCGGCCCAGTACAAGCTGATCTCGTGCCCCTCGGGATCGTTGAGGTAGGCGTGGCGCCAGCCCCACGGCATCATCTGCGGCAGTTGCGTGAAATAGAAGCCTCTCTTTCTCAGCTTCTGGCAGAAGTCGTCGAGGTCGCGCACCTCGAAGTACAGGCGGACGCCCTCGCTCGCGATGGAGACGCCTGGGCCGGCCTGGTGCAAAGCAATGGTGCCATCGCCGCCCGGCGCACGCAATCGGGCATAGACTGGCCTGCCCTCATAGCGGAAATCTTCGATCAGCTTGAATCCCAGCCAGTCGCGGTAGAAATTCATCCCGCGCTCCACGTCTTTCACGTAGATCATGGCATGGTTGAAGGTGAGCTTTCCTTCGTCGGCTAGAGGCGCGGCAACTTTCGAGGTGGAATCCTTCTTGAGTTGTATGCGAGCCGGTTTCGAGGTGGCGCGCTTTACCGGACGCGCGACGCTCTTCACCGGACGCGCGGCGCTCTTCTTCTTTGCGACGGCTTTCTTCTTGGCTGCCTTCTTCTTCATGAATCACCGCCAGAGAGTCTGCGTGAGCACCAGTGTCGTCCCCGGGGGACTCGGCTATATTTCCCACGCCACCCAGCGCTTCCGCGCTGGGCTATTGTAGTTTCGCCCTTCGGGCTCAGATTTTCGAATCTCCGAGACTCTGGCCTCTCACCGCTAGCTCGAAAATTGAGTTCTCACGCAGACGCTTCAGTCGATAGGAGTGGTGAAGCGCAGCGCAACCTTACGCCGGCAATCCCATCTTCCGCAGGAATATCGCAAACCGCGGATCGCCATAGAGATTCTTCAGTAGAGGATCGCCCTTGATGGCCGCCAGTCCGGCATCTTTGTGATCCCGGGCTATGCTGAGCCACTCGAAGGCGCGGTCCGCTTCTCCGCGAAATGCATATACTTCAGCGATCTGATAGGCCGCCTGCTCATGGTAGTCGTTGATGAGTTGCTGCAAGGCCGCGTCCGCTTCCGTCTTCTTACCCAACGCACTGTAAGCTAGAGCTTGCCCAACCGCGCGCTCGCTGTTGGGGTGGTTTTTTTCGAACTCCGCCAGCGCCTGCTGGGGTTTTGCCTGCGCCAGATAGACCAATCCTAACAAGTAGTGCGCCTCGGGGCCGTCGGGACTGATGGCCAACGCTTTCTGGTACGCGTCAATGGCCAACTCCTGTTGCCCCGCGTAGTAAGCGTGCATTCCCAGCGCGACATGCACCATCACGCTGAGAGGATCGATTTCCACCGCCCGCCGATTCAGCGCAACCGCCTCATCAAAATGGCCGAGACTGGCCTGCAAACTCGATGCCCCTAACAGCACCACGGAATTCTGCGGCTCCAGCGCCAGCGCTTTCTGGAAGGCTGCGTCTGCGCCTGCCCAATCCCACTCATAACCGCGCTTGATACGGCCGATGGCGGCGTGTGCCTCGGCCAAACCGGGGTCCAACTGCAGCGCTCGTTCCGCAGCCGTTCTGCCGTCGCGATAACCTTGTTCGAACGTCGAGCCTTCGCCGCCCTCGCCTCGCGTGACCAGCACCCAGGCCAGCGCCGACCAGCCACGCGCATACGTCGGATCGAGCTTTACCGCCTGCTGGAAATAGTCGTACGCCCGGCTAAGATCGTCGCGCGTGCGGCGTTCGTAGAAGTATCGCCCCTGCAAGTACGCGTTATAGGCCTCGGCGCTTATCCCACGCTGAGGGACACTCCCGCTGCCGGCATTGAGCAACCGCACTTTGAGTTCGCCCGTGATGGCGCGGGCAATATCGTCTTGCACTGCAAAAACGTCGTTCAGGTCGCGGTCATAAGTGCCCGACCAAAGCTGAAAACCGTCCTCCGCCTTCACCAGTTCGGCTGCAATCCGCACCCGCTTGCCTTCCTTGCGTACGCTGCCTTCCAGAATGGTCGCCACATCCAGTTTCTTTCCGATGGCCTGCAGATCGGCACTCTTGTCGCGCAACTGGAAAGACGAGGTGCGCGCCGCGACGCGCAACCCCGGGGTCTTCGCCAAGTGATTGAGAAGCTCCTCGGCTAAGCCGTCGGAGAAGTATTGCTGGTTCTTCTCCGGACTCATGTCGACAAATGGCAACACCGCAATTGATGAGGCGACAGGCGCGGCCGCCGCGCCGCGCTTCCACCAGACGCGCCCAATCGCTACGGCGATAATCAGCACCGCCAAGGCCGGCAGCAGCAGCTTCCTCCAACTTCTGCGCGGCAGAGTTTGGACGCCGCCAGGCAGCATGCCCGCCGGCAAATCAAGGGCGGATGCAGCTTGATGGACCAGCGCGGGCACCAGATAGGGCGGGGCGGTAGCGGCTGCCGGCTCCAGCACTCCAATGAAGCGATAACCATGTTTAGGCACGGTTTCGATGTATGTGGGACCTTGCGCCTCGTCGCTCAGCGCCTCTCGCAACCGCCTGACCGCAACATTCAGGCTGGACTCGAACTCCACAAAAGTATTTTCCGGCCACAGCTGCGCTCTCAGTTGCTCACGCGTGACCATCTCGCCAGGAGCTTGCAGCAGAGTCCGCAGCACCAGGAACGACTTCGGCTGCAGCTTGATCCGGTAACCGAACTTACGCAGGTCTCCCGAATCCAGGTCGATCTCGTAGGGTCCGAAGCGCATCACCGACGTCTCGTGCAGGCTCCGATCCTGCGGGACATCCGGCGG
>JBEKTC010000198.1:0-8678 GCA_049516475.1 Candidatus Korobacteraceae bacterium
CCCCACACATCATAGAAGTACTTGAGCTGGTCCGCGACCGGAACCTGAACGCCGTTGAACATCGCGACTTCATTCGGAGTTCCGATCAACGTTCCTTCCGCGCTGGTGCCGTTGTCTCCGTTGATGTAAATGATCAACGTGTTGTCGAGCTTGCCCATGTCATCGACCGCCTGGATCACCCTGCCGATTTCATTGTCGGTATAGGCGACGTAAGCGGCGAAGACATCGACTTGACGCAGGAACATCTTCTTTTCGTCGGGCGTGAGTTCGTCCCAATGCTTCAGCAGGTCATGCGGCCAGGGCGTGAGCTTCGCGTCCTGGGGGATCACGCCCAGCTCTTTCTGGTTGGCGAAGATCTGCTCGCGCAGGTCGTCCCAGCCTTTGTCGAACAGATGCATGTCGCTGATCTTCTTGATCCACTCCGGCGTGGGATGATGCGGCGCATGCGTGCCGCCGGGGACGTAGTAGACAAAGAAGGGTTGGTCCGGGGCGAGAGCATTGATGCGCTTCATGTATGTAATGGCGTCATCCGCCTGCGCCGTGGTCAGGTTCCAGCCGGGATGGCCGACGTAGGGATAGATCGGCGTGGTGTTGCGGAACAGGTTCGGCTGCCATTGGCTGGTGTCGCCGCCGATGAATCCATAGAAATATTCGAAGCCCATGCCGATGGGCCACTGGTCGAAGGGGCCGTCCTGGCTGGCCTGGAAGGCGGGGACATTATGGTCTTTGCCGAACCAGGAGGTGCGATATCCATTGTCCTTGAGAATGCGGCCAATCGTTGCCTTGTCGCGGGTGATGATGCTGTCATAGCCGGGGTAGCCGGTGGACTGCTCAGAGACCACGCCGAATCCGGCCGAGTGATGGTTGCGCCCGGTGATGAGGGCAGCCCGCGTCGGCGAGCATAGCGCCGTGGAATTGAAATTGGTGTAGCGAAGGCCCATCGCCGCGATCCGGTCAAGCGCCGGTGTGGGGATGACGCCGCCGAAGGTGCTGGGGACGCCGAAACCGGAATCGTCGGTCATGATCAGCAGGACGTTGGGCGCGCCTTTGGGTGGCTCCACGCGAGCCGGCCAGTAAGGCGTCGACTGCGCCGCGTTCCGCCCGATCTTGCCTTCAAACTTCGGTGGGAGCGGGGGAAGCTGTTTACCGTCGATGGTGGTGGTTGCGCTGGGCGAACCAGGTGTGCCGGTCACCTGCTGAGCCACAGCCGGTGCTGAGGCAAGCAGTAGGGCCCCGCTTAACAGCTGCAATCCCTTCGAAAACTCTTTCATATAAAGCTCCTATGAATGGGCGCACGTTTAGAGCACCAAAATGCGTGCCGATAAGCGGACAGTGGCGACTACTGCCGACTACTGCCCTTTGGTATTGGGGTTTTACGACCACGCAGTGTACATCATCATCGGGCGGCATGGCTGTGACGTTCGAGCTGGCGCAGCCTGCCATCGTAAGGACAGGAAACCGCCAAATCGCCAGGCTGGGCCACGCCCCCGCCCGATGTATGCAGCCCGGCAACGGAGAGTGAACGGCTGATCTCGACATGGGAGCAAAGGTAGCAGTGGCGATCGAGATGGGCATGGTGATGACGATATTGGCGAGATGCGTGCTTTATGGAGTGCGGTCCTCATCTGAGTTTATTGGATCAATCTAATGTGGGCCTTCGTTATCTGATTATTTCTGCTGCTTTGCCGAAGAAAGGCATAGTTGTGGAGATAAATCCAATCGTCATCGAGTTGCGTCCCGCGGCAGGTCTCATTCCATGGGACGGTCAGCTTCTACGGTTACTAGCAAGTGCAAGTGGAGGAATGCCATGCAATCCAACAACGAGGAACGGCCTTGTGCTATCTGTCAGTCAGTCGGTGTGACGTTAGTGACCTGGAACAAGGTGCCGCTGTGCGAGACCCATTGGCAGGAGCGGGAAAGTATGCAGTTGGGCAGCGATCAGATGTTTCGGCACCGGCCGCGGGTAGAGTCATTCCAGCCGGCAGCCGCTGCAATGAGTGGCGCCCTGTGCGCCTAGCTCCGCCAGTCTTTGGCGGCCAGGCTCACAGGTGCCCCACTCGCCAGCGCAATTTCTGGCGTTAGGCGAGCGTTTTACTCAAGCCGACTTTGCTTGAGTGGGTGCTCTGTCTGATCGTCGACAATCGCCGCGCAGGGAAAAAACTCTTGGCTTTGACTTGTCGGCGGTCAAAACAGCGCACTTCTCTGGTTGATTCTCCCAGGACGACGAGCAATTGTGACCAGATTAAGTGGTAATGAAAGCCATACCATGGCTTCTGACCGATGTAATAGAGGAGAATCAATGAAATCCAAAACGCTATTTGCTGTTGTCCTGGGGTCGCTCATCTTGATCGCCCTGTCGCTGCCGGTACTGGCACAGAGCACCACACAATCCACCACTACCACTTCACAAGATCCGACCGCTCCGACGCAGGCCCAGACCAGTCAGACTACGGATACGACGGTTACGCCAGCGGAGCCGCAGACGCAGCAGACCGATACGACGACCACTACAGTCACGCCTCAACCGAAAGTAAGCCAGACTGATACGACGACCACCACAACCGCGCCGCCGCCGGAAGTGAGAAGGGACACCACATCGACGACCACAACCACGCCCCAGCTATAGTTGAGGGTACTCCGTCTTAGTTTTCTGTAATCCACCCACCTTGCCATTCGCGCGATCGAAGAAAAAACTGTGGGCGTTGACCCGTTGCGGCGACCGGATGTCTGGAGGCGGGCGACGAGTAAGATCGTTTGAAGATCGACACCCGCACGGGTCCAGGTTTTTTGCTCCCACCCTTTTGCTGGCCGGCAAGATGGGTGGGACTGCGCTAGCCGATAAAGTCCCGCGAGAGAAGTACGCCACAAAAACTTTTCACCAATAACCCGCCATAAAGTAGCGAGCGCAAACTTTCAATTCCGTTTATATGAGCTATCCTGCTCAGACTTGTAGGCCTCCATCCGTCATTCTGAATTGTCTCACTGCGGCATCCATCAGCAAGCAGCTAGAGAGTCTGTACCTGGTGGGAGTAGTAGTTCGCACGATACCTGAAAGCTTGGGAAGGAATGACAATGATGACGACAAATTGCGGGCTGGAGCTTTGGTTGACCAGGCAGAATGTCGGCAGGAACACATGCCGAGTCATGCTGTTGCTGTTGGTAATCGCGAGCCTCACAGCCTTCCCAGTGTTGGCAAAGGCGCAATCCTTGGCTCTGGCCGACTTGGAAGACTCCTCCAGCACCACCACGGTTGCCCATACGGCACCGGTGCAATTCAGCGTGAAGTACATGCGTCCGACGCAAAGCACGAAGCTCCACAACTACGTCTTCGACATGATTGGCCCGTACCCGATCCTGGGCGCGGCGTTCGCTGCCGGCATCAGCCAGGCGACTAATACTCCGCCGGAGTGGAAGCAAGGGGCTTCAGGTTACAGCAAGCGATACGCGTCCGACTTCGGCATTGCGGCGATCAGCACCACCACGCGTTATGCGCTGGCTGAAGCCCTGAAGGAAGATACGCTGTACTACCGCTGTGAGTGCAAAGGCGTGTTTCCGCGGCTGGGCCATGCTGTGTTCTCAACCTTGACCGCGCGCCGCGGCGAAGACGGCCATCGCGTCTTCTCTTTGCCTGCGCTGGTCGCGCCGTATGCCGGCACCATGGTCGCCGTCTATGGCTGGTACCCGGGCCGCTACGACGACAAGGATGCGTTCCGGATGGGCAACTACGCCCTGCTGGGATATGTGGGCTGGAACATTGCCCGCGAGTTCGTCCATGGCGGACCTCACTCCATGTTTTCTCGCATGCATATGGACAATTCGCACGCCGCGCCAGCTCAGGGTTCAAATCCGTGACCCGCCCAGGCCGTTGAGGTCCAGCCTCCCATCGTGAAGGAGCCTCACAAACGGTTTGGGCTGGTCCGTCCGCCCTCAGTGTTCGTCCTCGGTGGAGAAGAAATCAGCCATGGGCAACCCATTGGTAGCCCAGCCAAGATTGGACGTAGGCAGGCCGAGTCCCTGCGACATCAGCCGCAGGATGTCCCCTTCATCGTAACTGTTGTTGTAGTTCCGCGTGTCGCCGCCGTGCGACTGGTATCCCCTCCTGCTGTATGGGCTGACCACAACCAGTTCAACCTGCCCGCCGCAACCCTGTCCTTCGGTCGTAGTCTCGCAATCCGGGCTTCCGCTGTCGTTGTTCTCGTCGAAAACGATGATCAGCAAACCCGTGCCCCCGGTTCTAAAGTAGGAGCTCAGAACCAAAGGTCCGACTTCATCGTGCAGCCAGTTGTCGAAGGTCCCGATGGAGCAGTCGTGCGCGTCATCGCACCCGTTGGGCACCAGCCACGAGAGCGTGGGGAGCCTGTGCAAGAGCACATCCTGGGCGAAGTGGGTGTAGCACACAAAGTTGCTTCTCTCTGTGTTGATGGTCGTCAAGTATTGGAGTGGATCGTGGCGGACGTAGTACGTTCCCCGATTCAGTCCGCCGCAGAAGCTGGCGCCAGGGAGGTCCTCTACATAGTCCTTCCAGGTTCCGCCCGCGTTTTGCACTTCGAGCGCAATGTTATTCAGCGAGACCGGAAAGCTCTGCGGGGTCTGGCTGTCGTCGTCGGTGAGAATGTTCCCGGTGGCTAAGTTCAGATAGTTGCCGATCGAAGGATGTGTGTCCGAGTAGTAGTTCACTCCGAGGCCATACTCGTTGGCGAGGGAGGTCAAATAGGGCATATTGCTGGAGTTGTAGCTCGTACTGTAATTCTGGTTCTCGCCCACCACGATGATTACGTTTCCAAACGACGGCAGACCTTGGCAGAAAGCCGAGGGAACGACGACGGACGTGGCCAGCAACAATGCCAGATACAGCCCAGCCTTTTTAGTTAGCCCTTTCATCTAGAATCTCCTTGGTTGATTTCGGAAGCGAAATTTTGTTTTTTGGCAAAGCTCGGCCATCGTACTACAAGCTGGGCCAGCGAGGAAAGGAGTCTCATGCGCCACTTTCGCGATGGCGTTGTTGCGGGCTGTATCGTCGCTACTCTCGCTGGTGCAATCAAGGGTGGATAATCTGAGACGGACCATTCTCCCGGGTCGCGAAAAGCACCAGACCGGGGCAGTCGGCGAGATCACCTGCCTGCCCATCGCAGCTTCCCGTTCCTCACGAAGTGCGGCTTGGGTGGGGCAACCGCAAGGTGGTAGGCTGGGCCAACCATACGGAGGCCTCTTATCTAGCGGCCCTTTCGTGGTTCAAGGCCAGCAGGCGCTCCAGGATTTCTGAATCGGTTAAGGTGGGTGGCCAGCCGTATGCGGCGAAGACAGCTTCGTCGAGTTTGCGATGGGCCTCCGCGAGCCATGCTGGGCGTTTGTTGTAAAGGTTGGTAAGGGTGCGATCTGCGCGCTCCAGTTCCGAAGTTCCCGGCGGGTTCAGCCATGCATCGCGCTTCTCGACTAATTCTCGCGCGGCGTCGGCGATTGCCTTCACTCGCGCATCGTCTTTCGGTTCCTGGCCTGGCGACCATGGCAAGGGGAACGTCTCAAAGGTCGAAGTGGGCGTGTAGCGGAAGCCACTCTCGACCTCTCGCAATTGCGTGCCCTGAGCACGCGCCCATGTCTCATGGATTCGCGAATGCAGCACTCCGAAGAAATAGTCATCCTCACGCGCGAAAACAATAGTCCCGTCATTACAAAGGACTCGCGGTTCTTGCCATGCAAACAGCCGGTGTTTGGAAACCCTCGGAGTAGCCAGATAGCGAGGGAGGGGGACAATGGCTTTTCTCATTCCGGGTCGAGCCTCGGCATACAACCACCACCTCTCCCGATAGGCGTCACGATGATTTTCTTTTCGCTCTGGATATACAACTGACTTCACATATTCAAACGGCGCTTCGTATTGGGCTGCCTCGGTTTCGGTCATGTCTGTTCCAAAATCAATGGTCCACATATTCCGTGAACCCCGCGCAATATCAACAGCGCTTGCAACGGGTCGAACCACGTCTGAGTTTGGGCGTCCATTCACATTCAGTGGGGATGCGAGCAGACGATGGGCAGTCTCACGATCGATATCGAAGGACCCGTGAGGGGACGGCCCCACAAAACAGATGCCGGCGTTTTCAGGGAGCGCAAGGGCTGAGGTGGTATCCGCCTCGCCCGTGAGATTGGCGTTTATTCCTTGCACCGGAAAGCCATCCAGAAAGCGCTCGATCTGCGAACCATCGTCAAAAGCAACTATTGAGACGCGGACATTTGCGCCGTCCAGTATCCATTCGCGGTCGGCCCAGGCCATGAAGATGCCGCCGCTTTCTAAGATCTGCTCCAGAACCACGCGGTTTGCGCCGCCGCGAATACCTTGCGTTGCGAGCAATCCGGCGCGCTTCGATTTTCCCTGCGCAATTTGATCTCGCGCTTTTTCAAACCAGAAGGTCACAAGATCGGCGCCGCCAGGCACCCTGCCGTTGTAGAGCGCCCGCAGTTTATCAACGTACTCGTCTCCCAGCTCCGCTCGCATCTTCTTGTCTCCCAGGAACGGCGGATTGCCGATGATGAAGTCCGCTTCCGGCCACTCCGGCTCTGCCGGATTGCCTTTCTTGTCGAAGTCGAGAATCGCGTCGCGGTGCTGGATGTTGTCTAAGGGGCGAAGGATCGGCCGGCGCTCCTGCTCCATACCATTCTCTTTCAGCCATTGCAGGTAGCCGATCCACACGACGACGGAAGCAAGCTGGTGGGCATAAACGTTTTTCTCGATGCCATAGAGTTGGGAGGGATCAACCTGATGTACGAGCAACCTCGGCAAGTGGTGCTGGGCGCTGAAGACCTGTGCCTCCTTCCAAAGGTCGAGCATGCGCTTGAGGGCGAGATACAGAAAGTTGCCGCTGCCGCACGCGGGATCGAGTACGCGTACTTTGGACAACTCCTCGACCCACGAGTTGACCGTCTGCTCCAGTTGCGCGCGTAGCTTTCTGCGCGCGGCTGCGTTCGTCTGCTCTTCGGCGGCTTCGGCCAGCTCCGTGGCCTTCGCTCTCACTTCCTCCCAGCGCCTGCGCAACGGGGCGACCAGCACGGGCTCAATGATGGTAAGAATGTCTTCCTTGCTGGTGTAATGCGCACCCAGCATGGAGCGCTTGGTGGGATCGAAGCTGCGCTCAAAAAGCGTGCCGAAGATGGCAGGCTCAACGCGCGACCAATCCAGCGTCGAACTGGCCCGGAGGATCGCCAGATCGGAAGCGGAAAGTTCGATGATGGTGTCATCCATGAACAACCCGCCATTGAAGAAGGGCACATCGTCGGCGCCAAAGGCATCGCCCTTGGCCATGGCGGCGAAAAGGCGGCGCAGCTTGCGGTTAAAGTTGAGCGGGTTGCCGCGATCGATATCGAGCATTCTGCGGAAGATGCGATCGGGCAAAAGGCCGATGCTGTCGGCGAACAGGCAGAACAGCAGGCGCATCAGGAAATGCGCGGCTTGCTCCGGATCGATGCGGCGAACGTTCAGGTTCTCGGCGAGCTTCGCGAATTCGGTGGCGGCCTTCTCCGTGACGCGGGCCGAGGGCGCGCCGGGCTTTAATTCGTCGGGGTTTTCAAACGATGCATGCAGGACATCCAGCGGAGGAAGCGCGCAGTGCTGGGTCGGCTCGTTGCGCAGCATGTCGCTGAGGGTGAAGCTGTAGACCTGCTTGTGTGTGTTCGGCCAATTCGTGTGCACTTCAAACCGTTCGAAGTCGCACACTACCAGCAGCGGCGGGTTCTCCAGGTCCTCGCGATAGTCGAGAAGCTGTCCGTAAGCGGCTTGCAAATCCTTGTGCTTGCCTTTGTATTCCCAAGCGAAATGGTGTCGATACCAGACGTCAGCGTAGCCCTTGCCGCCGAGGTTCTTGGAGACGTGCTTCTCAAAGGTGAAGGACTCGCCCGACTGATCGACGGCGGCGGGATGGGATGAGGACCTCACACAGATCATTAAAGTGGCTCTGCGCGCCGGAGCGCTCAGACAGAGAGCTGGCTTTCCAACGGGTGACGAATTCCGCAAGAGAAAGGGACATGAGGACGGTCTGATCTGAAGTGCGATTGTTACAGACGAGTGCGATGTTCGCCAAGTGTCGAACGGGCTGCCCTTGGTGGGAGGATCGGGGCGCGGTTTGCTGTCGGGTTAATTCCTCTGGGTTTTGGTACCGACCGCCAATCGGGAATCGTATGGTTACTATAGTTTTTTCAGGTGTGTTTTTCTTTTGGTGTCGCGGAGGGCGGTGAAGTAGCTTGGTAGGTTGGGCCGCATCGGCCCACACGCCGTCGTGAAATGTGGCGGCGGGATTCGTTCTTTGAAAATCAGAGTGTCGAACCAGTCAATTGGCCGGCCCGATCGCCGGCAGCGGAGTTTGACATCTGGTGATGTTGCCGTGGCCAGAAGGCGCAAGCGAGGTGTGCTGCGTGGGAGACGCTGCGGCGCCGTCAAAAACAAACCGGGCACGCGCGCGTTTGTTATAATCGCTGTGCCGCTTTTCGGAGCGCCCTTAGCTCAGCTGGATAGAGCGTCTGGCTACGAACCAGAAGGTCGGGAGTTCGAATCTCTCAGGGCGCGCCATTTCTTGAATGAGTTAGGGGCACCTCCATCGGGGTGCCCCTTTAAATTCTCCGTGAATTCTCCGTGTTCTAGCCGCTAGAAGGTCACTTGATGCCCGCCCGTTGCGGCGGCATGGCGTTCACGC
>JBEKTC010000199.1:0-8642 GCA_049516475.1 Candidatus Korobacteraceae bacterium
CCGCATCGAAGATTCCTCGGTCCACCAGCGGGCCAGTGCGCCGCCCAGCAGGTTGCGAAAGTTGGTCTTCGAATCGGGAGACTGAACGGTTATCATCCAGCCGTCACCGTACGGGTCCTTGGTCGCCAGCGATGGATCGTTGACTACCGCTTCGTTGATGTCGGACACGCTGCCCTCGATCGGGGAAACCATGTCAACCTTCACGCCATTGCGCATGACGCTCCACACCTTTTGCCCTTGGCGAATCCACTGACCGCGTTGTGGCAGCGTGACATGCTCCACTTTGCCGACCAGCTTCGAGGCGAAGTCGTCGATGCCGATTCGCACCAGGTTTGGACTCTCGCTCAGCGCCCAGGTATGTCCAGGGTGATAACGAAGGTTGTCAGGTACGGAGAAACCACCGACCAGGCTGGGTCTTAACCGCGGAGCAGTTGCCGCTTCTTTGCTCATCGCCGGGGCGACCTGCAGAGCGGGATGCTTGGCTTTCGCGTAGAAGAAGTCGATGGTCAGGAAGATGGCGAACATCATAAGAACGAGTAGGACTGTCATGGCGTGCCTCCTGTTGATTAACCTTGTCGCGCTTTCTCTTTTCTGCGCTGACACTTTTCATAAGGCATTCGTCGTACCAAAGCTGTCGGAGATGAAACTCGTTGTGATCTCTGTGTGCAACTTACAGAAGTGATGGGAGTTGCGCACCTATGTTGCGAAACTCATCAGGACGGAGGCTGCATTCTGCAACAGCGATTCTTGTTGCATTCTGCATCTGAGATCCGCACAGGGGACGATTTCATACGAGTGATTGAGACTTTACGGGCTACTGAATCAGTGACTTAGATCGTTTGTTCAGCCGCTGGCTGGCTGTGTTGCGATTCGCATCGGCAGTGCTGCGCTTTGCTACAACCACAAAGGAAGACAACAGGTGCGGTTGAGTTTCTTTTCGGCAGTTGGGTGCCTAAGAGGTCGACCGAGGCCGCTCTCGCTCCGCACGGCCTCCATGCGCAGCAGCCATCATTCGTACCGCAGCGCCACCAGCGGGTCGACCTGGGCGGCGGAGCGGGCAGGAATCCACGTGGCCACAAGTGCAACGGCCGCGAGAAATAACACCACAGCCATAAACGTCAGCGGATCTGCTGGGCCAATGCCAAACAACAGGCTCGCCATCAGACGTGCGATCAGCAGAGAGGCCAGCAATCCGGCCGCGGCGCCAATAGCAACCAGCCGTGCGCCGCTGCCGGTTATGAGTTTCAGCACATCAGCGCGCGTGGCGCCCAGCGCCATTCGCACTCCGATCTCTTGCGTGCGCTGCGTGACCATGAAAGAGATCACTCCGTAGATTCCGATCGCCGCCAGCAACACACCGACGAAAGCAAATAGACCCAGCAAGGCAGTTTCGAAGCGCGGCCGGCCAGCCATCTGGCTCACCCGCTGGTCCATGGTTTGCATGTTGACCGGCAGCGTTGGATCAAGGCCCGCTATTTCCGCGCGAATCCAGTTACCCATCGCTCGCGCTGGCATCGAGGTCTGAATGATCACCGCAGAGTCTCGGCTCCAATCTTCAGCGCGATTGCGGCGCAGGCGGTAATACTCCGGTTCGTCGTCGGCAGCCAGTCCATTATTCTTCACGTCCTGAGCAACGCCGACTACCGCATACCATGGCCCATCGAGACCCGGTTGCAGGTGCTGCCCGACCGGATCTTGGCCGGGAAACATTCGCTCCGCAAGCAGCTTGCTGACGATGATGAAGTGGTCGTTGGAGCTTTCGTCCTCCTCACGGAACGGACGTCCTTCAACGATCGGGATGGCGAGCGCGCGAAAGTAGTCAGCCGTAACCCAGCGCCACGCCACCGTGCCGCCTGTACCTTCGGCGGGGAGTGGCCGTCCGGCAACACGGATAGCAGCGAGGATGTGATCATGATGCCAGCCTCCGGGCGGAAGCGAGTCGCTGATCGCGAGAACATTGACGCCCGGCAGGCGGCGCAGCCGGGCTTCCACTTGCTGGACAAACGCCAACTGCTGTTCCGGCTTGGGATAGCGCTGATAGCCCAGCGAGAGCGATGCGGTGAGCACGCTGGTGGCATGCATTCCCAGCGGCTGATTCCTCAGGTTCCAAAAGCTGCGTAACAGGAGGCTGGCGCAGGCGAGCAAGACCAGGCTCACGGCAATTTGCACAATCACCAGCGATTGCCGCAAGCCGTGATGGCGGAGGCCGGCTGACACGCGTCTCGCGAGCGCCTCGGCACGCGGCTGCTGCAGCGCCGGGACGATCCCGAACAGGATGCCGCAGACCACGGAGACTGCGATAGTGAAGGAAATAATTCGCAGGTCGAGGCCCGCCCGTTGAAGGAACGGAATGCCTTCCGGGGCGATCGCAACGAATACATGCAACAGCGCCAGCGCCAACAAACTACCTGCAAGCGCGCCGGCAAGCGCCAGCATCAGGCTCTCCGTCAGAGTCTGCACAATCAGGCGAGCGCGGCTTGCGCCCAGCGCCGAGCGCACTGCCAGTTCGCGTTCGCGCGCCGCTGCCCGCGCCAGCAGCAGACTTGCCACGTTGGCGCATGCGATCAACAGCACAGCAATCACCGCCGCCAGAAGCACCCACGCCGCCAGCCGCGCCTCATGGACTTGCCGGTCGCGCAACGGACGCACCCGCAGGTGAATCTCCTTGCGGAACTGCGGCGGCGCGGCATTCAGCGCTTGCTGAAACTCCGGCTGCAATGCGGCGCTTGCCTGTTCGATGGTGACTCCCGGCTTCAGGCGCGCGAACACAAACATCACCGCTCCCGGCATTGCCTTGCGCTGCGCAGCTTCATCTAGGCCCTGCGGACCTATCACATCAACGTGCTCCAGCGTGGGAAACTCAAACGCCGGCGGCAACACGCCTATCACGCGGGCAGTTTGGCCATCGATGGAGATTGTCTTGCCGACGATGGCGGCGTCGCCTCCATACTGCGAGCGCCAGAGTTCATAGGAGATCAGCACGACGTTTGGCGCGTTCGGCCGGTCTTCATCGGCGGTGAAGTTCCGCCCCAGCATAGGTTGAATGCCAATCGCCGGCAAGAATGTGGATTCGACCCCAGCACAACTCAGTCGTGCGGGATTGTGCTCCGTTAAGTCGCATTGATCGACGCCAACTGTGGAAGTAAACGCCTGGAACGGAGTCTGGTGATCGCGCCATTCGTAATACGAACTGCCCAGCATGAACTCCTGCGGCTCAATAGGCGCCACCAGGCCAACCGACACCAGGCGGTCCGGATGGGCGTAGGGAAGGCTGCGGAACAGGATGCGATCGACAACGCTGAATACCGCCGTGGTGGTACCAATCCCGATCGCCAGTGTGAGAATTGCAGTGACGGCAAACATCGGACTCCGCCGGAATCCGCGCAGTCCATAACGCACGTCATAGAACAATGTTTCGAAGAACGACAGCGGCCGCTGCTCGCGGCAAGCCTCGCGCGTGCTCTCCACACCACCAAAGGCGATCATCGCCTGGCGGTGCGCCTCCTCCGGAATCATGCCGGCCACGATGTTGGCCTGGGTTTGCTTCTCGATGTGGAAGCTCAACTCCTCGTCCACTTCGGCGGGGGGATGGCCCGGCAATAGCGATCGCAAACGTGATAGGAGCTGCTTCAACAGTGGAGCCTCCTCAAATCCGCCCGAGGATAAGCGCGATGGCGCCGGAGACGCGCTCCCAGTTCGCCAGTTCCGACTCCAGTTGCTTCTTGCCTTTGCGGGTCAGCGAGTAGAACCTGGCGCGGCGGTTATTGTCAGACGCGGCCCACTCGGAACTGATCCAGCCCTGCGCCTCCAAGCGGTGCAGCGCGGGATAGAGCGAGCCCTGCCCGACCTGCAACACCTCCTTCGATACCTGCTGGATGCGTTGCGCGATGCCCCATCCGTGCATGGGTTCCAGGGCGAGGGTCTTCAGGATGAGCAGGTCGAGCGTTCCCTGCAGAAGTTCGGAAGATTGCGGCGACAAAACAAGTCTCCTGTCGATCGTCGACAATACTATATGTTCTTGTCGAGTGTCAACAGGAGAGGCCGGACCGCGCGGCTACCGTCCATGAGAAACGATCTCAATCCTTAGCGCTTCGCCGTGGCCTTTCCACTGCCGTGCTTGAGCAATGGGAAAGCCTCGGACCCATACGATTTCGTCCTCGTGGATGGCGACTGGCCATTGCGGACGCTGCTCCGCTGCGATCTGCTTCTCCGCGAACAAACGTTTCAGCTTCTCCTCCGAGCGGCTGTGCGCGGGCCAGAAGCGGTCTCCTGGGCGCCAGTTGCGAACGACCAATTCCGACCCGACCAGCTCGGGATTGAGCAGTTCTTCCTGCGGTAGTTCGCGGGCGAATTTCTCCGGCACAATCTCCGCCCGCAACGTCAGTCGCAGCTCGGTAATTTGAATTTCACCGGGGACCGGCAGCGTGTAGCAGTACGCCGAGGCAGCTTCCTCACCAACCGCACGCCACTGCAACGAAGTTCTTCTGCGCACCACGACGCGGCCGCCCGGCAGTTCTGCCCTGCTTCCCTCGCCCACCGCGCAGCGCCGGAGTTTTTCAACGTGCGCAAAGTCCAGCGTAAGGCCTTCACTTTCGGCGAAACGTTTGAGCACACGCCGCTGCAGGGCCAAAGGCAATTGCGCGAAGCCCTCCACGCTGAACTGATTCGGGCTCGTGCGCGCTGCTGCCTCGCGGTCGGCGAGCTCTCGCCAGTAGTCCTCTTCGGCGCGCGAAGTATCGGCAACATCGTTCAGCAAGCGACGGATCTTCGGGTTGTACGCGCGCTCCAGCAGCGGCAGCAATTCGTGGCGCAGGCGATTGCGCAGGAAGCGATGGTTGAGATTGCTTTCATCCTCGCGCCAGCTCTGAGAGAGCGACTCAAGGTAGCTCTCGACGTCCTCACGCGAAACGCCCAGGAGGGGACGGACGATACGAGTGGTTACGTCCGGAGAAATTGTGCTTCCGAGCGGCGCAGCTTCAGCTACCCAGTCGTGGGCGTTTTGTTCATTGTCATCACAAGCCGACTTTAGTCGGCGAGGGATCTGCTTTTCGGGTTTCTCGGCAACATCCCGCGCTCCAAGCCCCGTCTCCCGACTCGCTAAATCCAAAATCGGATAAATCCCCGCCAGGCCCTTTGTTCCCGCGCCTCGCAGGAACTTCAGCAGGACGGTTTCGGCCTGGTCGTCCAAAGTATGCGCGGTCGCGACCGAATCGAAGCGCTGCTCGGCGGCAAGTTGTGCGAACCAGCGATAACGCAGCTCGCGCCCCGCCGCCTCGATACTCAGCTTGCGGGTAAAGGCATGGTCGGCGACGTTGCCATGCCCGGCGAAAAAGTCCAGGCCGTGCTCTCTGGCCAACTCGGCGACAAACGCCTCGTCTGCATCCGATTGCTCGCCGCGCAAGCCGTGATTGAAGTGCGCCACCGTGAGCACGATGCCCAGCTCCGAGCGAAGTTCCAGCAGCGCGCGCAGGAGCGCCACCGAGTCTGCACCGCCGGAAACGGCGGCAGCCACGCGGTCGCCAGCCCGCATCTGGGCCTGTTCGCGGATATATCGCAGCACCTTCTCGCGCACGGGGTTATTATCGCTCTTCGCGTTTCGCTGTTCGCCTTTCGCCAGAGTGGCACTCTTCTCTACCAGGACACTCGATGGCCGCCAGCGTTCTGGCGAAAAGCGAGGAGCGAACAGCGAACAGCGGCTCACTTCGACAGCGCACCCAGCGCTGCGCGGAAGATCGCATCGAAGTTCTCCCGGCCAGCGGCCTGAACGGCCCGCTCGACGGATTTCTCGGCCAGCGCGCGCTGGTAGCCAAGATTGCTCAGCGCGGAGATCACATCTTCTTCAACGGCGGAATACGAGACCACTGGCTGCGGCGCGCCGAAGCCCTCCAGCTTGTCGCGCAGCTCGACGCACATGCGCTCCGCAGTCTTCCGGCCGATGCCGGGAATCTTCGTGAGCCGGGCGAAATCGTTGCCGCGGATGGCGCCCACCATGTCGGCCGTCGCCATGCCGCTGAGGATGGTTATGGCCAGCTTAGGTCCGATGCCGCTGACGGTGATCAGCTTCTCGAAGAGCTGCTTCTCTTCCGGGCGCAGAAATCCGTAGAGGGCCAGCGCGTCCTCGCGCACGTGAGTGTGAATGTGCAGCGCAACCTCGGCGCCCGCCGCGGGCAGCTCCGAAAACGTCGGGATGGTGATGGTGACGTCGTAGCCGACGCCCCCAGCCTCAACAATGGCCTGGTTGGGATGCTTCGAGATCAGTCGTCCGCGTAAATGAGCGATCACGCGCCCATTGTAAATGGCGCGCAGAAACTAATTCACCACGGAGGCACGGAGGACACAGAGAATTGAAAGATTATAAGGTGCTTCGACTCCGCCCGCCGCGGCGGGCTCGCCCAGCATGTCCCAGCTGTTTACCGACAACCGACAACTGACAACTGGTTTTTACTGCCTTCTCCGGTGATACACAGCAAACTCGAAACCCGGATTTACCGGGAACAGTTCGTTGATCTTGCGCAGGCGTTCGGCCAGCGCGTCGGGGGCCAGCAAAGGATAGTCGCGCTCGCGCAGGTCCTGGTAATCCACGTCGAGATACACCGACAGCATGTACACCGCGATCGAGTCCGAAAAGGTCGCCAGCAGGTACTCGTGCCGCGCCTTCTCCGCTTCGGGGCCGTTGGTGGTCGCCACCTTGCGCAACTCATACGCGTCAAGCGAGGTCTCGCCGCGAACCCTTCCCTCCACCTGCTTCCACACCAGGTCGGTAAACTCCTGCGAGACGCCGACACGGTCCACGAAGTTGTGGCCCACGTTGATGAAGAACTCAAAGGCGATGGCGAAGCTGTCTTCCATCAGACGGGTGGAGATGAAGACGCACTGCGAATCGCCCAGCGTCTGGTTGCGATGGCAGACCGCGCTGTCGGAGAGCTGCACATCATAACGGTCGGCGATCATGGTCTCGTCGCCCAGGTTCAGCGTGAGCGGAACGAAGTAGTAGGCCTTGCGATCAAGCGCGGCCGCGATGGTGCGCGGCACGGCGTTCACCATACGCTCCAGATCAGCGACGCCGGCGGTCATCTCCCCCATAACGGAGTAGCAGATGCCGTTTCCGGCCTGTGAAACCGGCGCCATCCGCACTACCTCGGCGGGGGTTCGGGTTATAGATTGGGATGTCGAAGACATGAATATTTGATTGTACCCCACGGCTTCCCCAGCGGCGGTGAACGACACCCGATAGCTCACCGCCGCTTGAGAACCTGACAGGCGCGCCTCATCCGGCTAGAATCGTATCTAGTATGTCGTACAGCGATGCCATGCCTGCCCGCCGTTCCAAGTTCTCCATGGCTTTTACCTCGGCCGTACGCGTGTTCTTCACCACGCTTTTGTTCACCGCTGGAGGCATGGGCGCCGGGCTGTTTCTGGGTATCATTGGCACGGTGCTTTATGGCATGATGAGTGGTAGCAAGATCGACATGACCAATGCTTACAAACACGTCGCCATCCCCGCCGCCATTCTGACCGGCTGCATTGCGCTGATCGGATCGGCGGTGCTGGAAGTGCGCTCCCGCCGAACACGAACAACTCTGTAGTTACCCGAGTCCTTCGCTCTCCACTTCAACAACACAGGATTGAATAATAGACAACAGGTACAGGAATCCTGTACGCTAAATCCAAGGAGTTCAAAATCATGCCGGTAGAGACAACGTACACCAGCCTGCGCGAGCGCCTGGCGTCGGTGCTGGACCAAGTTGCCAACGACAACGAGGTCGTAATCGTGCGCCGCCGGGGCGCAAAAAACGTAGCTCTGATTCCAGCGGACGAATTGGCCGGCCTGCTGGAGACAGCACACTTGCTGCGGTCACCTCGAAATGCGCGGCGCTTGATGTCCGCGCTGGATAACTCTCGCCGAGGCAAGGGGAAGAAGATGTCGCTGGAGCAGTTGCGACGCGAGGTTGGGCTTGATACGACGCGCTGAACGCGAAGCGGTCTTTCAACCTGAGTTCGTGGACGACCTTATTCACTGGGTCAAGACTGAGCGAAAGTCCGCGCTGCGCGTATTGGAATTAGTGAATGCCATCCTACGAGACCCCTTCGAAGGCATAGGCAAACCCGAACCGCTGAAGTTCGGCTTCACAGGTTGCTGGTCCCGGCGAATTACCCAGGAACACCGGCTCGTTTACAGGGTATTGGAAAATCGGATCGATTTTCTACAGGCCCGCTATCACTACTAAGATTGTAAGAACCGCGCCAGATCGACGCAGGATTGGAATACATCATGTCTGAAATGATTCATGTGAAATTGCCCGACGGCAGCGTCCGAGATGTGCCGCGCGGGACCTCCGCCCTCGATATCGCCAAGAGCATCAGCCCGCGCCTGGCGGACGCGGCGCTGGCCGCACAGATCAAGCCGCTGGCTTCGAACGGAAACGGCAGCGGCGGCAACGGACACCAGCCATCCGCCGAAGCGGCAGGGGCTGAGCCGGCCTCCGCACCTGCCAGCTCCCATGCTCAGGCCAAGGACGGTACGCAACTGGTCGATCTCGCGCGTCCACTGGAACAGGATGCCGAGCTGCGCATTCTGACCGATCGCGATCCTGAGGCGCTGGAAGTTTACCGTCATTCCTCAGCGCACCTGATGGCGGCGG
>JBEKTC010000200.1:0-11478 GCA_049516475.1 Candidatus Korobacteraceae bacterium
CATTGTTGAAGCAGGCGATGGTGGGGACGTGAAGCTCGAGGGACGGTAGATGTTTTGACGACTTTCCAGGCATGGATTTCTCCCGATACAATTTGCCTCTTGTTGTCCGCGAGGCGAGCCATTACCGACCAACTGGTGCAGCTTTAGCAGCCAAAGGATGTCACAGCGGGAACCTGAAAACAATCACAGAATTTGTCGCTGCCGAGTGGCGAGTATCTCCAGCACCTATAGTCTTCAGTGCACGGCTCGACGTATACCGGCCACACCAGGCCACCAGGTAAGTTGAACGGAGCTGGTGAAATCAGCTTGGCGGTTGGCGGCCAGCACTGGGACCCACCACGTTTCATATTGCAGCAGAGGCTGGATTTCCAGGTCTTTGCGCGGCCACAACATGGCCGAGACGCTCCAGTCCCATTGCGTGCTGCCGCCGGGAATGAAATCGTTGGCAATCTTGCTATTTCGTACCGCCAGCTGAATGCTACTCTGTGGACTCAGATGGTAGGTGCTCCACGCCTGATAACCCTTGCCTTCGCGGCCTATCCAATTTCCCATCAGGAATCGGTTGTCAAGATAGACATCATGATAAACGACTTCCCAATAGATGAAGTGTCCGCCGGTGCTGTCTATCGTGGGCGGATCGGTGTAGACCGCCTCGGCCCGGAAGTCGAGTTTGGGAATGCCTGGGACGTGGGTGAGATAGATGCCAGGATTAATCGCCGAGCGCCGGGGCGCGCTGACCGGGCTGACATCGTCATGCACCAGCGAGTCGGAGTACAGCGTCAGCCAGCGGCGCACGAAGGGCAATCGATAGGAGAAATCAAAGCTGGCATGGCGGGCCCCGGGATCGTTGCGCGAAAACTTAACGCTCGCAGGTACGTCGTTGATGCTGGTAAACGCATTCCAGAAAGAGCCGAACGTGACGGGGACGTGGCCCTCACCGCCGAATACATCATTACGGGTGAATCCAAATTCCAGGTTCTCGGTTGGCTTAAAGCTGGCCTTCTGTCCGAACATGTATGGGTTTGGAGGAAACTCCTGGCCGGCCGGAGCACCGAAGTAGTTGCTGAATTCGAATGGCCCCAGAAACTTCGATAACAGCGGAATATTCATTGGTATTGTGCGGTTGATTTGCAGCATCCAGAAAGGTGCGGCGTTATTGCTCATCAACAAAGCGCCGCTTTCGCCCGGTCCCCACCACATGCTCTGCTTACCGACAGAAAAGTCCAGGCCTGCATATTTGGCCAGGGCGTATGTATTCAGGAGGGTGAACTGGTTGGCGGAAATAGGGGTCGGCGGCTGCAATGGGTTCTCGTCGACGTTGGCGATGACCTGGCGAACCGAGAGCGGATATGCCGGAATGGTGGGCGCGTACTGGTACTCTCCATCGACGTAAAATGCGAAGCGGCCATCGTTGGCGCTAGCGCTGAATCCGGTGATGTTGTTGACGCCTTGCCAGTAGGGACGGCCGTAGTCGTTGATGAGGGTTTGCCCGAAGTGATAGCTGTCGTTCACCGGAGTGCCTGCGATGTCCGTTACCCGGGTGTATACCGAATCCAGTTGCAGCGACTCCGTCGGATGCCCATCCCACGCCTCGATCTCCGAAGCGAATTCCTCATCGAGAGCCTTCTTCAGCTTCCATATTTCCGAAGGAACGTCGGTGTGGTACTCGACCTTGGCATTCATTTCCATGAGCATCTGTGCGCACGCCATTCGGGTCCAGGGCCGCAGTCCGACGTACGCGGTGTCGATATAGGCGCCGCCGACCAGGCGCTCCATGGCTTGATAAACCCAGCTATCGAGCGGGACGTAAACACTGGCGAAATTCGTGGGGCGCGGCGCTGAGGTCTGCTCGGCGACGATCTTCAGATCATCGTCGATGTCCGGATTGTGGCGTGTCTTGTAAACATGCCGTCCGATCTGGTAGCCCAACAGGCCTCCGATGAAAACATCGGAAAGAAAGTGCTGGTCCGAGCCAGCCCGCGCCAGGCTGACTCCGAGGGCCAGGCCGTAGGCGCCAAATTCGGGAATCAGGTGCGGATACTCCTGCGCAACCACTGACGCGAACGCCCAGGTTATGGCCGCATGGTCCGATGGAAACGACGTGCCGCCGTGAAAGAAAATATTCTGGAAATCCGAGGGAAACGGCTGCTCTCTGCCCATAATGCCTTTAAGGGCGTAATCGACCCCGAGGGCATTGATCATCGCTTCCGTCGCCAGCACCCCAGTCTCCCGCGCGCGCTCGTTGTGAGTGATATGCCCCCAGATGTACGCCGCTCCAGTCAACCCGCCAGCGGTAGCCAGGCCCGCGTTGGCGGCGAGGTTCAGCGCGTGCTGATTGTCCAGTCGCATGGCGTAGGAGCTTTGCGGATCGGTGACGAAGAGTCCCGTTGCGATGCCACCCATCGGAACCAGCCACTTGGCATCAGATGGATTCAGGTGAAACGGACTGGTCCAGATGTCCTTCTGGTCTTCAGCCAGGTGGATGAGGAACTTGCTCTCGTTGGGATGAGGAACAGTCGCGGCAGGCGTAGGCGAGGCAGGTTGTGCTGAGGGCGTCGCGGGAGGGAGCGGCGTTTGCTGGGCAAAAGCGGCGAGCGTAGCGCAGCTGCAAAGAAAAATCGCCAGGACTAGACGGTTCTTCAAACGCGTCCCCCGGAACTTAAACACCACAGTACCGCGGCGGTTCCAACTCATGCCGCAGCTTTGTAGTAGCGAAATATACGGGCCAAAGCAGTCGCCACGTCCTCCACGTCCTGCTCCGTCATGGCGGGCGACAACGGAAGTGAAATCGTGCGTTCTCCAGCAAACGTAGCGTTGGGGAAATCAGAATCGGCAAATCCAAACCGCTGCCGATAATACGGCTGATGATGAATAGGAACGTAATGGATGCCTACGCCGATGTTTTCGGCGGCGAGAGCAGCGACGATTTTCTCGCGTGACACTCCAATCTCCTCCAGGGAGAGCAGCGGAGTATACAGATGGTAGGCATGACGGGTATCGGGCTCGGGGGCCGGCGGCAAAAGCAGAGGCATCCCGTTGAGCTGCTCATTGTAGGCCTGCCAGATTTGCTCGCGCCGCTTCCAATGTTCCTCGATCATCCCCAGTTGCGGCAGTGCCAGAGCTGCCGCCAGGTCCGTCAGGTTGTACTTAAAACCGGCGGCGACCACTTCATAGCCGCTGGGTCCGCCGACGAACCGGCTCCATGCATCGGCGGTCATGCCATGCAGCGAAAGGACCTTCACTCGCTGCTGTAGCTCCGGGTCGCGGGTCGTCACCATACCGCCGTCGCATGTGGCCACGTTCTTGGTGGGATAGAAACTGAAGCATCCGGCATCGCCCATAAGTCCAGCAGGTTGGCCGTGATAGCTGGACTCGATCGCGTGGGCGCAATCCTCGATGACACGCAATTGGTGATGCCTGGCGATCTCGAGGATCGCATCCATATCGCAGCAGCGGCCGCACATGTGCACCACCAGAAGCGCCCTGGTGCGCGGCGTGATTTCCTTCTCGATGAGGCTGGGATCAGTGTTGAACGTGCTGCGATTGCAGTCCACCAGCACGGGCTGTGCTCCAGCGTGCATGATGGAGTGGACGGTGGAGCAAAAAGTCATGGCCGGCGCAATCACCTCGTCGCCCGCGCCAATGCCCAGCGCGACCAGAGCGAGATGTATCGCGGCCGTTCCGCTGCTTACCGCGGCAGCGTAAGGCGCGCCTTTATAGCGAGCGAACTCCTGCTCCAGCTGTTCGACTCGGGGCCCCAAACCGATCCAGCGGCTGCGTAGACACTCCACGACCGAGGCAATCTCGGCATCGCCGATGACCGGCGCCCCGAACACCAGCCGGGCATCACGCGTACGGACCGGCGTCCCGCCCGCAATCGCGGGGCGGTCGTCCTCTTGCAATGGAATGGAGGGTCCGCTAGCCAGCGGAGCACGATTCATAGGTTCTTGTGCCCAGTCGTGAAGTCGTAGTGTGTGCTGATTGTAATTGATTTTGTGGAGCATGCCCGCCGGCGGGTTGAGGCCACCACTCGGCTATACTTGAGGAACAGGAGTTCGTCTCTTTTAAAGTCACCGGGATGCCCTTCACCGTTTCTCACGCCGCCGCCGTTTTGCCCTTGCGAAAACTCAACTTGATTTCGTCCGCCTTTATTGTCGGCAGCATGGCTCCGGACTTTCCTTACATCATCGGAAACACCGAGTACCGCGACCTGGGACACCAGTTTCCCGGACTTGTCGCGTTCACCATACCAGCTTCGCTTCTCGCCCTATGGCTGTTTCACAACGTTATTAAGCGGCCGGTGATTGAGCTGTTACCCACCGGAATGCAAGAGCGACTTCAGCACCAAACTGGGGGATTCAAGTTCCTCCCGGCTTCCCGCTTCCTGGCAATCCTTGGTTCAATATTACTCGGCATCTTGAGCCACGTGGTATGGGACTCGTTCACGCACGCTTACACATGGCCGTGGAGGCAATTTGCGTGGCTGCGAAGCTTCGTAAGCGTTCCTTTCGTACACCATGGCCTGCAGGTGTTCCGCGTCCTGCAATACAGCAGCACGATTGTCGGAATGCTTGCGCTGGCGGTTTGGGTGTTGCTGTGGTACCGGCGATCAGCCCCGGCCGTCATGGTAACGCCGAAGCCGCCTCCTAAGTCTCGCTTTGGACTGGCAGTCGCGATGTTTGCCCTCGCGGCGATTGCGGGAACCGTCCGCGCCGCGCTCATAATCGGTCTGCCGGCAGGTATGGTGAGAGCGGACCACTTTCTGCTCGTCTGCGGCGTGACCTCTCTGGCCGCAGCGTTTTGGCAGATTCTGTTTTACTGTGTCCTCGTGTCCTCCTACCAAGTCTGGACCATCCCGTAAACCGGCGCCGGCCGGCCTAACCTATGCCTCTGGTCAGCATCATCATGAATGTTCGCAATGGGGCGGGAACCTTGCGGGAAGCCATCGACAGCGTCCTGGCGCAGACCTGCAAAGACTGGGAACTCATCGTCTGGGACGACCGCTCCACCGACGCCAGCGCGGCGATTGTTTCCGATTACCGTGATGCCAGGGTCCGCTACTTTCTTTCGCCGGAAGATACGCCACTCGGAAAAGCGAGAGGCGATGCCATTCGCCAGGCCAAGGCGGATTGGATTGCTTTTCTCGATCAGGACGACATCTGGCTCCCCGGAAAGCTCGAGAAACAGTTGGCGCTCGCCAGCGACGAAACCGGTCTTGTCTATGGCCGGACGGTCAGGTTTTATCCCAGCGGCCGGGAACGCGATTACGACCAGGCGCATGAGTACAAACTTCTGCCTGAAGGCGACATTTTCACCCAACTCTTTACCAAGTCCTGCTTCATCGCCATGAGCTCTGCCATGTTCCGCCGCTCGGCCATCGAAGCCATCGGGGGGATACCCGACGAAGTTCGCATTATCCCCGACTATCATCTTTACGTCGCGATTGCGCGCAAGTATCGCGCGCGCGCGGTGCAGGAAGTGGTTTGCCGGTATCGCGAGCACTCCGGCAGCATGTCCCACGTTGTGGCAGTCCAGATGAACCGGGAAGTACTATGCCTCATCGACCAATGGGCTGACCAGCTTGATCCAGGCACTGTGGTCCTCTGCCGCAAGCGGCACCTGACCGCCATTGCCCTGGAAGAGATGCGGGACCCTACCACGTTGCGCCAGGGAGTTGTCCGGTTGCTTACCCAGGGCTCGGCAGGCTCGCAGTTAGCGCGTCCGTTTGCATTTGTATTTCACCTCGTCCGCCGCCACGTCTGGCGCCCGTACTGGCGAAGACTGACGAACAAGTCCAGCGTGTAGGATCGATCCAGCAAGACGCACTCTCATGCCCTTGGTCAGCATCATCATGAACGTTCGCAATGGCGGCGCATTTCTGCGCGAGGCCCTCGACAGCGTGATCGCGCAGACCTTCGCGGACTGGGAGCTCATTGTCTGGGACGACTGTTCTACCGACGACAGCGCGAAGATTGTCGGCCAGTACCATGACCAAAGGATTCGCTATTTCCTGTCGCCTGACGACACGCCCTTGGGCGAAGCCCGCGACCGGGCAATCCGGCAAGCCACCGGTGAATGGCTCGCCTTCCTCGATCAGGACGATCTCTGGCTGCCGCGCAAATTGGAAAGCCAGATGGCGCTCGCCAAGGACGATGTCGGCATGATCTATGGACGCGCCGTACTATTCGATTCCCGGCGCGGCAACCTGCGCGACTACGACTATGCTCATGAGTTCGGGCCGCTCCCGGAAGGCGACATCTTTGCCACGCTCTTTCGCGACGCTTGTTTTATCGCCATGAGTTCAGCCGTATTGCGCCGTTCGGCGGTCGCCGAGGTCGGTGGCATACCCGATACCATTCAGGTTGTTCCCGACTACTATCTCTACATAGCGATCGCCCACCGCTACCAGGCGCGCGCCGTGCAGCAGGTCGTCTGCCGCTACCGCGTTCACCCCGGCAGCATGTCGGCGTCGCACCAGCACCGCCTCCGGCTTCATGCCGAACCGCTGTCGATCGTCAACCAATGGGCCGCTTATCTAGATCCTCGAATCGCAACTTACCGTCGAATGACCTACTCGACTGCCCTGGCGTTGGAAGAGATGCACCGAGGGCACACGGCGCGTACAGGCCTGCGAAGGCTGTTGTCTGACGGCTCGTTGCTCTGGCTCATGTCGCGTCCCATTGTCTGGACCTGGCGAGCGGTTCGGCGGGGATTATGGCAACCATATTGGCGAAAGCACAGCCTTGGGTAGTGGGTCAGTTTGAAATCCAGCGGTGGAACGCCTCATTGAGTACTTCAAGAAATAAGTTCCTGCTGCAGACTGATCGACTTTCTTACAGTTTACCAACCTACCTCGTCTCTACAAGACGGGGAGATTTGCCGTTTCCGGCAACTGGTCCATAAAACCAAAGTAGCGAAGCCATTTCCACCTTCACACGAAGAAGAGCTCTCGCCGGTGGCGATCTTGTAGAAGAGCTTTGGCAGGATGGTACGCAAGCCTACCCTCTCGCCAAAAGATGGCGAGAAGGATGGGGCACCCCCACGTGTGGAGTCCTGCGGAAAGGCAGGCGCGGCCCGTCCTGTGGCTCGCGGAATCCGGCGAGAATGTCTGTGACCCAGGGATATGAATTCCGTTAGCGGCGAGAAGCCCCACCCGAGCAAACGAATCTCGGATGGGGCACCCTCTAGTTTTCTGCGTAAACATCAACTCGAGTATGGTAGGCTGGGCCACCCGCCCATAGTTGCAAGTCGAGCGGGAAAGTGGGGAAATTCCTATCGTAATTTAGCGACCGCCTCCGCCGGATTCCTGGGGTTGTAGCGAACAAGATACTCGCACTGATCCTCTGAGTGAGCAGCAAGCTTTGCTTGGATAAATGAAGGATTGTCGTCAACCCAGGAAGTATTGCCCCAGATAGCGTATGTCTGCTCATTTACGACATATTGTAGTTGAAACTGCCCTCTATATAGGATCGTGAGGGAACGATAACCTGGCATTTGCACATCGGCACGCACCACTCGACTTCCAATTACCCGACAACTCACTTCATGCCAAGAGTTTGTGCGACCCGACACTACGGCGTAAATGACTAGAGCAACAAACCCCACAAGCACGCCCGTCAATACTAAGTAACGCAGATGCCGTCGCGCCCTCATCTGCGCTCTCGGATGAGATCCAAAGTGGAGCATTTTCTTACCGTGCATTTCCAGCAAACTGGCAGAGTCGCCGTACGAGTCGCCGGATTCCGGCACATGTTCCCAGGCTATACCCAATGCCGGAGTAAAACGGAGCCGAAAAGTCGGCTTGCGCGATGAAAACGCGCATGCCGAAGTGATCGCGGCTGAATGCATCCTGAGCACTTCTCGGCACAGACCAATTAGGGCTGAAATAGTATGCCAGCGCCTCCGACCATCGACTGTCTAAAACCGTTGAAGAGGGGAACGTCAACAGCTTGAACAATAAAATAAGGGCGGGCACAGTCCACACCCAGAGTGCCGCAGTGTGCCGATACTTGGAATTGAGATACCCAGCCAACAACGCCGGCAGTACCGCGGCCACGAGAATGTTGGAGAAATAAAATTGAGACTCCGGTGTGGCTTGCGCGTGAAGAATCGAACGAAAGTGTCGGTAGATGATACCCGTAAGCAGCGGCGAGATAACAATTGCTAAAGCATACACGGCGGCCAAGTGAAGCAGGAAATGTAAAACACCCTTAATTCCCTGAGCTCTTGGCCGCTGGATTGGCAGAACAAAGGCTCGCTCGACGCTCTCATGGATGGTGTCATCCATCGACATTCACCACTCTCTACCTAGTTAGGCGGTTGCAACCCACCGCATGCAGCCCAGTTCCCAATCAGCGCTGCACCGCCTCCGGCGGCGTTCCCCTGGCTGTTGCCGACGGGATTCACAGGGAAGCGCCGGGCTTCAGCCCGGCGAAACGATGGGCCATTGAGAACGGCTTTAGCCGCGGACACCAGGGCTAAAGCCCGGTTCGATAGTGGCCCTTTCGGCACGGCTGAAGTGAGTGCGTGAGAACCGTGCCGTCCCTACGGGACTCGGTTACTTTTTTCCACCCTACCCAGGACTCCGCTACGCTCCGTCCTGGGCTAACTGCGCTGCCACCCCTTCGGGGTTCTTCAGACACTGAAGCCGTGCCCTTCCACCGTCAGATTTTCAAACTGACCCACTACCCACCCTTACCAGCGATTGACATTCAGTGCGGCCCGTATGAAGAATTGCCGCCCTTACGCGGAGCCGCAGAGGCCACGGCTAGTCAGACATTGAGGCAGCATCAGAACCGGGCCGGACGGGAGCGACCGTCTTCTCGTCTATGCCTGTGTCACGATATCTACCCAGCTCCGCTCTTACCACCATCCGTTTGGCCTCGGAGGCTACCTCCCTTTTAGGAGCACCTGGCCCTTTAATGACGCGCTTATCAGAACTCAGATAGTATCCCAAGACCTTGGTGTAGTAGCGGACTCGCACCCCGAATCGCACCATAGCCTTTGTGATCCGGCTCTTTCCGAAGTAGTCGTAGGCATCGCTGAAATCGATCAAACCCTGACATTGCTCGCGCAGCGCTCTGAGCACATTCTGGCTGGCGGTCTGCCCGCTAAGGTGGACCACTTCCGCGCACGGCGTGTAATAGACCTTATAACCCAGCCGATGCAGTGTGTAGTTGTAGGCAAGATCAGGCATCGCCCAACGAAAGCGTTCATCCATCAGGCCGACGGTTTCCCAGGTAGAGCGGCGCATCATGTAAACGCTGGTTCCGATGCATTCCACCGGCTGGGCCGTGGAGTAATCAAAATCGGTATTGTAGTAGCGATTCATCACCCGGCTCTTCGGAAACACCTTGTGCCAATTGAGGGTCTGCAGAAAAAACACGCCCAGGCTGGCGAAGCTGCGAATATGGTGCTGCACGCTGCCGTCGGGATTCAACAGCTTGGGCCCGCAAACCGCGACCTCCGGATGAGCGTCCATAAACCGCAGCATCGGCTCAAATGCGTTCTCAATCAGCAAAGTGTCGCTATCCAACAGGCAGGCGTATCGTCCCTGTGCCATTCGAATACCTTGATTCACGCTCCGAGCATAGGATTCGTTGGACGCGTTCCTGATAAGAACTACCTCGGGAAAGTTCGCAGCTACCATGTCGGCGCTGCCGTCCGGCGAGTTGCCATCCACGCAGATAATCTCGAGGCTGATTCCTTCCGCGTGCCGGTGGATTGACTCCAGGCAATTACGCAACAGCGCTCGCGTGTTGTAGTTGGGGATGATGACCGTGAGATCGAGGGCCGACTTTGTCATTCCGAGGTCCTTATTGATGATGGTACTACCCGAGCGGGCACGCCGAAAACAGTTTGATTAGGTGCAACCGAAGCCATCACGACCGAATTGGCACCGACTTTGACATTGTTCCCGATATTGTATGGTCCCAGGACCTTACAGCCGGCGCCCAAAAACACGTTATCGCCGATTTCACATCGCATTGCCTGGTTGAAGCCTGGGTCCGGATGCAGTGCGCCCAGCCCCACTCCCTGGAACACCGTCGCGTTACTGCCGATCTTCCAGGCGCCAATCACGCACCCCACAGGATGCTCAAAAAAAATCCCTGGACCAATCTCGCACTTGGGGGTCACTTCCAATCCAAACAGAACCAGGTTCAGATACGTCAGCAGCTTCGGCACGACCGGAATACCAGCCAGCATCGCTGCCCGGCTCGTCCGGCAGATGACGTTGGGCAGAAACCGGAAATGCAGCAACCGCCCGAGAAACCGGAGAAAATTCGGCCGGATGTTTGCCCGGCCTTCGAATTCGTACTGCCGGGCGAGATCGCTGTACAGCAAGTGTTTTAGCTGCGACATCTCTCACGAAAACCTCGCAGGTCGCTGGAGTCGGAAACGAGCGCTGTCCCACATTGTCGCAGATTACTGACATTGGTGGTACAGGGCCAGCGTCTCACGTCCGCACTTCTCCCAACTGTACTGCGCGACAACCTCCCGGCCGCGCTCAATCGAGCGGCGGCGCGCTTCCTCGTCGCTGACCGCCCGCAACAGTTCGCGGCCGAAGGCGTTCTGATCGGCGGGATCGAAGTAGAACGGGGCGTCCTGGCAGACCTCCGGGATGGACGAGACCCGGCTGGCCAGCACCGGGCAATCCAGCGACATTGCTTCCAGCGGGGGCAACCCGAAGCCCTCATTGAACGAAGGATAGACAAACAGCTTCGCGCCTGCGTAAGCCTCGGCAAGCAGCTCATCGCTGGCCTGCGGCATGAAGACGACACATCGCTCCAGACCCAGTTTCGACATCGTCAACTTTTCCTCCGGGGTTAAGGCCCCTCCGCCCACTACCAGGAGGTCAAGCGAGTCATGCAGGTTGCTGTCGCGAAAGGCCTGTAACAACCCGCGAAAGTTCTTGAACATCGCCCGCATGCCGACGTACAGAACGTAATCGCGGCGCATGCGGCTTCGTAGCTGCGCCGCGGCCTGGGCGCTCCGGGGCAGAGGGGTCAGGCCAAGGTGAATGACGCGCGTCTTGGCCGAATCCACGTTGTAGAACCGCAGCAGGTCCTGACGGGACGACTCGGAGTCGCAGATGATGGCATCGACCTGCGGAAACAACCGCTTGCGCGCCCAGAAGATCCGCTTGGCATCCGGAAAGTATTGCGGGAAGCGCTCATGGGTGCACTCATGATGCGTAGCTACGACACGCCGTGCCCTGACGGTCGGCGTTCGCATGTAAGTTGTGGGGTGGTAGATATCCACCTTGCCGTGAAATACCGCCCTCGTAGCGCTCCACAGCTCATTGGCGAAGTAGCGCGGCAGGCCCGGCCCCAGCCACTCCGGCAAAGCGCTGACGTGCGCCTTGCGCCGGTCGAGCGCGCGGAAGGGGTAAACCGTGCCATTGATTCCCAGCCACACGTCGGTCTGGGTCTGCGGTACAGTCGTCAGGAACTTCGCCAGCTCGTAAAAATATCGCGA
>JBEKTC010000201.1:0-8882 GCA_049516475.1 Candidatus Korobacteraceae bacterium
CCGCGGTCCAGCAGTCCAGAGTGCCACTTTCAAATCCGCCATTCGACAACGAGTCGGCGACGCACGGTAAAGTTTCCGTGCCTAATCCCGTCAAGGTAGCGACTCGGGGACTGCCGGGACCGCTGTCGGTGACGGTCAGAGTGCCCGTCCTGGTCCCCGTAGCCGCAGGCTTGAAGCTGACGTTGATGGTGCAATTGGCGTTCGGGGCCAGCGAGGCGCCGCAGTTATTGTTTTGCAGATAGTCGCCGGTGACGGCGATGTTGCTGATGGTGAGGCTGACGGATTGCTGGTTGCTGAGAACGATCTGTTGCGCAGGACTGGTCGTTCCCACGTTCTGGACTCCGAAGCTGAGGTTGCCGGGATAGAAGCCGATGTAGCTGCCGGTGGCGCAGCCGGGAAACTCGAAGCTGACGATGCGGGTGTTCCAGTTGTATGCGCCGGTGGTGAGCTGGTACTGCTGCAATCGTCGGTGGGATCGACCGACATGGAGCTGTAATCGCCCCAGCGATTCACGTTGGGCGTCTGCGATCCACTGCCCAGGATCACCGTAGTCTCCGCTTCCAGATCGCCGGGCGGATCGGTCGGCAGTCGGCCGGCGAAGGCAATCGACGGATAAACCCCGCCGCTGGAGACGCTGTAGCCCAGCGCGATGTCTCCGATTTTGTCCATGGCGATGCTACCCATCCAGCGATAGTTGGAATCGGGAGCGTACGTCCCCTGCTGGGCCACCACCGGCGTGGTAGCGGGCGATTGAATTTCGTACCAACGCACTCCGCCACCGCCGCTGACAGCCACCGAATGGTTGACGACCAGCGACTCATGATCGCCAAAGTTGCGATAGGCCAGGCGATACATCAATCGGTCAGCAAGCGAGTCCAGAGTGTTGGTGGTCAGCGGCTGGGGCACGCATTCCGATCCGCCGTTGCACAGCGGCGTGAAGGGCGCGACGTCGATGACGGTCGGACCGGTGAAGGTGGAGTTGGCCGGATCGTTGAAGTCCACATGAAACTTATAGAGATTCAGTGAGTTGTCGCCGTAGTCCAGCATGTAGTTGGGCGAGCCCGCCGGCGGCGGAGTGACACCATCGACATCCGACGGAAGCAAGCCGCCCACAAACGGTTCCTGCTGAAAGCAGATTTGAGTTGCCGCCTGCCCCGTCAACATGGCCGTGCGGTTGTAGGCACAGGCGTCGGAGCCCATGAAGGTGTTGCCCTGGAACATGTTGAAAGTCTCGTAGTAGGCGTCGGGCCAGACACCCATCTTGGGATAGTCGTCGAAGTCGTCGTACTCGAAGGAATAGCGATACCAGGAGCCGGTCGCATCCGACGTGACCGAGACCGCGACGCATTGCAGGTACGGCTGCGTGGAAACCGAGAATTGGCCCATCACCCAGCGGGCGGCAAGCTTGTCGTAGAGAACGATGGGATCGCCGTCGTTGTCGGTCTCGCAGCCTCCGCCAAATCCCAGCCACAAGGTATTTCCCGGCGTGGGGCCGGCCAGCAACGAGCCCATGGTCTTGTCGAAGATCGCGAAGTAAGTGTTCACCCACTGCACGTACTGCGTAGCTCCCACTGCGCCGTTCGTATCGGGCGGAATGTACTCGACTGTGAAGCCATACTGGCCGTCGCCAATGCCTTCAAAGTTCAGGCCAACTTGGGGCGAGAAGCCGGTGGTGGTGAACTGGCGCACCGGATCTTCGTCCAGCGGCCGTAAGCCCGGAGGAAGAGGAATGCTGCGCCGGGGCTCGGCTTCGAGCTTGCCACGCGACACCGGGCGAGCGTTGCGGATCATCTCGAGCAGCGGCGGCGAGACGTCATGGTGCAGATCGCGGCGGACGACGGTGGGTCCGCGACCGGCTTGCGCCAGCAAAGCAACGGGAACGCTGCACAGGATGAGGAGCAGGATTCCGTGGATCGGAAAGAACCTTGTATGGGACATGCCGGTGCTCCCACAGAACAGTTCGGGTATGGCGCGCGCGGCAGAGCAGCCGCCGTGCGGCGACATCTGTTCCATCGGCAATATTCAGGAGCATTTGATGGGCAAAGGCAGATTAGAGGCGGTTAACGTTGGATGGGAGAGCATTGGGCAATTCCCCTGGGCTCGGGAGTAAGAAGGGTTACTTGATCGCAAAGCTAGTTTGTCGCCACTCGGACTGACGTCCGGCTGAGTCGGAGGCCCGTATTTCAAGCCGATAGGATCCCGGGGGCAGCTTCTCTATTGCGACCTTCAGTCCAATGGGAATGACCACATTTCCCGGAACGACCCAATCAGCCGCGCTCATCGCGCCTGTGTTCATCACCAACGAGCCAGTTTTTAGATCAGTAATTTTCAGGCTGTAGGAAACATCAACCTTATCCGTGTCAGCTAGAGGTTCGTAGATTTCAAAGTACACGGAAAGCGGTCCGTCTTTCGGAGGGTGCGCCGGGACCGGCACAAACTGAACTTTCTTGCTGATGAGCGGCGTTGGAATGACAGGATCGGGGGCAACCTTCGCTGCATCACGAATAATCCAGGATGCATCGCGGATAATGCTGTTCAATACAACATCGCTAACCGTGAGCGCTTCGGCATCCAAGGACTGCACCCGCAACGGCACTTGTGCCCGCCCGAAGTTCTTTCCATCGCTAACGACCAAGCGCATCTCATATTCCCCAGGTCGTAATCCAATCTGTGTGTCGAACAGGCTCGGAACACCGGCTTTCACATAGAATTTCTTGATCGCTTCCTCCGCAGGATTGCTCGTCCACTTGTCGCATCGGAAAATATCGCCAAACTGTGTTTCAAGTTCACCGTTCGCCCTGAAGACCATTCCAAGAACATAGATGGCCGCATTCTTGGGGCAAGGCGCATTCCACAACAGGTACGGTAAGGTGAACTGTGTAGCGATCTGCACGGTCGTCGGCGCTTTGGAATCATGTACCTCGACGGCATACGTGAAGTCGGTCGCAGGGGTCACAGGCGCAACCTCGGCTGGCGGAACTCGTCTTGCGAGGGACAGGACACCCGACGACCAAAAGGCTAAAGCCGACGCGGAAACCTTGATCGCTCCTGGCGCAGAGGAACTCGCGAATTCCTGCATTCGCGCGCGAAGCTTTATCTCCAGCGGCGCCGTTGCGGGGTCAGAGTTTTTCATCGTGCAATATTCTCTGCGGTTTACCCATACAGGGTGGGCTTCTACAGATACTTGTATTGTGTGACAGTCGCCGGGTTGAGGTGCTGGAGGAACATACCCGATCAGGTACGTCGCTGAAGGCGCATGGGGCATCCCGGAACCAAATAATAGAGTCCCCCACATTCCGCGTGTCGTGGGATCCAGCCTCCAAAAGCCCGTTGTAGTGCCAACAGCCGGGAAATCAGCCTCGCTAAAGTAATTGATTTTTTGCTCGACACCATTGTCGAGAACGTGAAAATCTCCTGGGGTCAGACCTCGGGCTGGCGGGGGCATAAGGTTAAGAACCTTTTTGAGACGTGCTCCGCCATCGGGCGCGCCCGTTAGCGCCCCTTCCGGAATCCAGGACGCATCACCAGCACTTTTCTTGTCAGCATGGTTCCAGACCTCGGCCTCAACAATTACCTGGCGTGCGTGAGCGTAAAACGTCGGGATTCCGGTTGTGGAGTTGGCCGTTTGTGGCGCCTTATCGTCGCCATCCGCTGGCGTTTGCGCATCCACGGCGAGCGGTAGCAAAAGGGCAAGACACACAAAGGCACTGAGCGGAATCATCGCAAAGAAAGTGTATTCGCACCCGCGGACGAATTGAAGTACTCCGCTTCTACGCTCCCACCTTCATCTCGCTCAGGATCTCTTCCACCGCCGCAATCGCGCTGGTGATCTCCTCGTCGGTGTTGTAAAAGTGCGGCGAGAAGCGGACACCCGCTTTGGGGCGATAGTCCACCATGATGTCGCGCTTGAGCAGCTCGGCGCAGACCTGCGGCGCGTTGGGCATGTCGATGGAGACGGTGCCGGCGCGGCGTTCCGGATTACCTGGCGTGTTGGTGCGCCAGCCGTGCTGCGCGGCCAGGTCCATCAACAGAGCGGTCTGGCATTTGGATTTCTGGCGGATGTTCTCCACGCCCACTTCGCGGATGATCTTCAGCCCCGGCTGCGCGACTTTCAGCGCCGGGATGTTCGACGTGCCTTGGGTAAAGCGGTAGATGTTCGGAGTGTAGCGAGTGGCGCCGATCTCGAAGCCGAAGGGGTTGTCGTGGCCGAACCAGCCGGTAAAGGTCGGCTCCAGCGTCTTCGCCAGGTCCGGGCGCACATAGAGATACGCCGTGCCCGGGCCGCCGCACAGCCACTTCAGGACGCCGCCGGTGCAGAAATCCACGTTGAGCTTTTGCACGTCGAAAGGCAGCGTGCCGGCGGCCTGGAAGGAATCGAGCAGAACGTACGCGCCGACGCGGTGGGCCTTCTCGACGATGGCTTCGACATCCTGGATAAAAGCGCTGCGGAAGATTACATGCGAGATGGGCACCAGAAGCGTGTCTTCGTCGATGGCGTCCAGCAGGCGCTCGGTGCTGACGTGGATGGTGTCGTCGTTGGGCACCATGACGACCCGCGCGCCGCGCTTGCGCTGCGCCTCCCAAAAGTACATGACCGAGGGGAAATTCAGGTCGGTGTAAACGACCTTGTTGCGGCGGCCGCTGAAGTCGAAGCAGGAGGCCACCGTCGCCTGGCAGGTGGTGACGTTTTGCAGGCACGCGACCGAGCCCGGAGTCGCATTGAAGAGCCCGCCAATCTGATCGCCGACCTCGGCAGCCAGCATCCACCATTCCTCTTCCCAGGCGCGCACTCCGCGCGTGTTCCACATCTCGGTGTATTGGTGCAGCGAATCCTCGACACCGCGCGGCATCGCGCCCAGCGAGTTGCTGATGAGGTAGGTGGTGCTCTGGAGGATGGGAAACTCGGAACGGTAGCGTAGAAGTGCCTCGGACATGAGGGATATTGTAGGGGAAGAGCGCGCCCGGATGGGAATTTGTACGGAACGAACGGATTTTTGGTAAAGTTGCAACTGGCCGAAACTCTGAAGCCGGCACTGGGTTCATCTAAATTGACCAGGAGCAGCGGAAGCGTCAGTCTTGTCCGTGTTCTATCCAAATTCCGCGTCGCAAATCATATGAAGCCTCTCTCCTACTTTCTCGTACTCGTCCTGCTGGCCACGGTAACCGGTTGCGGCAGTAGCAACAACACGCCCACTAACGTCGGACTCATGGGCAACTGGAACGTTGTGATGTACCCGAACGGGAGCACGACGCCCATGTTCGTATTCGCTTTGGCGATGTCGCAGTTAGGCAGCTCGAACTTTAGCGGCTCCTCGATCACCTACAACGGCTCGGTCGGTATTCCCAGCAATATGTGCATCAGTGGAAATGCGCTGACCGCGACCGCGACCACCAGCGGGAACAATTTCACCATGACGGTCACGGATACCACAACCCAGACGGTCATCACGGTGCAGGGCTCTCTGGCTACACAAACCACCACCCTCTCGGGTACCTACAACAATCTTACGAGTCAGTCGTGCTCCGCCTCCAGCGGCACCGTAACGATGTCGCCGCAGTAAACCGGCATCGCATTCTCCTGGCCGATCGGCAGCCTGCAATCTTCAATCGGTTGAGACTCTGCCGGGAGTTCCTCATCTAAAATAAGCACACCGGGGTTGAGGACTCCCGCACTGATGCGCAAAGTTGTTTCGATTTCAGCACTATTGCTGCTCAGTCGCCCGTGGTCGGGAGAGCCAGCATGAATACCGCTGATGTTCGCACACTCTATGCCTACAACCGCTGGGCGAACCGGCGCATGTTCTCCGTCCTGGAGAAACTGAGCGACGAGCAGTTTACCGCGACAATGGCGAGCAGCTTTCCGTCGATTCGAGAGTCAGTCCTGCACATCGTGGCGGCTGAATGGCTTTGGCTGAAGCGATGGAAGGGAGCCTCGCCGCGGGCGACGGTTGCCGATACCAGCCAAGCCTCCGCGATGGGCAGTGCGATGAGTAACGGCGGGGTTGCCGTGGATACGCTGGCGACCTTATCGGGATTGCA
The DNA here is from genome assembly GCA_049516475.1 of Candidatus Korobacteraceae bacterium. GTDB lineage: Bacteria > Acidobacteriota > Terriglobia > Terriglobales > Acidobacteriaceae > Bog-257. The sequence continues at coordinate 6,040 of JBEKTC010000201.1, forward strand.
GAGCTTCGCCGATTCCATCGAGCAGGAGCGACAGGAATTTCTGTCTGCTCTGAATGACGACGTCCTGCTGGCGCGCCTGAAGTACACCGATATGGGCGGCAAGGAGTTTTCCATGCCACTGGCCTACCTGCTGCAACATCTGGTGAACCACGGCACTTATCATCGCGGCCAGGTGACGACGTTGCTGCGCCAGGCTGGCGCGGAGACCGTGGCGTTCGACCTGTTGTTTTTCATCAGGGAAGAGGAAGCAAAAGCCGCAACGGCAAGCTAGATCGCTCGGTCCGCCAAGACACGGTAAGCCAGTGCTTGTACCCGCACCAGTGCGTCTTCTTTCGACTCACCGTAAACCATCACCCCGGCCAGTTGGGGAATTTCCGCTATCCAGCGGCCGTGCCTAATCCATCCGCGTCATAGTAATTCGTTGCACTGTCGCGCAGCATGGCTAGCGGCTCGTCGACGCCGAGATTCTGCGTGTAACGTGCGACCGTGGTGCCCGCGCCATTGGTTTCCTCGCTTAAGTTCGCACCATCGTAGGCGAAGATACTCGTGGTGGTCGGCGATTGCTTGTAAATGCGCCTGCCGAACGGATCATACTGGAAGCTGTTAACCGGGCAGGTCGGGCGCATCGCCGTTTAACGCGTAGCCTCGTGTTGTTGAGCAAACTTCTCTAGGTCGGTCGGTTCCTGGTAAGGCTCGCTTGTTCCGCACCTCACCGCGACTTCCCGTCCGTTTATCAGCCTTAAACAGAGATCGGGAACGTCAATTTGGATTGGACCAGTCCCGCTCATGTAAAAGAAACCACCAATTGCGGGAGCGTCTGTGGTTTCTGCGAAAAATGAGTAAACTGCTCCAGGAGCCAGCGGTGGCGCTCCTTGCGATTGGCTCGGCACCGCCTGGTTGTATCTGTCTGGAAGCTTGCCGTAGGCCAGCTGCATGTGTTCTACATGAGTCCCCTTAAAGTAGCCGTCTGAAGCTTTAATTTGCCAGACGACGGTAGCTACGTCCGAGTTAGGGGAGGCGATCCGCTGCCCAGTTTGCGGAGCGTAGACTGTAAATGACGCTAACCGTCCGCTGCCCGAAAAAACAAAAGACGGCCCGGAACTCACCCGGACAGATGTGGGCTTCTCCCAATCGCAGGCGGCCACATAGGTCAAGCACGCCGTTAGGAATACCAGCAATAAAGTGTTCTTGAGTTTCTGCGTTCGGGTCGTCATGAGCCGCACCAATGTAAAAAGTCACATTTCAGGTGGGGCCACATTTGTCCCGGCTCGATTGGATTGTGGGCGTCAATGTGGAATTGATCCAGCGTGCAACTCTGGTTTGGGCACTTCGCGAATGGATCAGGCCTGTCGTACTGCATCCTAAAGTGAAACCCAGGACCAAAGGTCCGGTATTCCGAACCGCCTGAATGGTCAAAAGGATTCCAGAAGGCGGTCCTCGCTGATGAACCTTCCTGCCGTGGGGTCGTAGTATCTGGCGCGGTAGAAGTAAAGGCCCGTCTCGGTATCAAACTCGCGGCCCGTGTACTGGAACGGATTTGTGAGGGAGCCGGACGAGGCAGTTTGATTTCCGAAGGAATCGAAGGTGTACGTCTGAGCGACCGCTCCCGTGGAGCCGGTCAATGAGGTGATGGCGTCTTCCTCGCGGTCGAGCTCCACGGTAAACACCAGCCCCGATTTACGCGCCGTTGCAGGTGGAGTCGATTTCTTCTTGGCGGCTACAGGCTTCTTGTGTGGCATAGGGTCTATCGCAGTTCGAGTCTACTCTCGGCATGGGAAAGCTGGCTAGAAGGTTCTAGAAGTCCAGCCCAAGAGAGTCCTATGCCGGCCGCTTCCCCGAAACGTAGGCATTGCCTGCGATAACGAAGCGCAGCTGCCGCTCGGCCGCTTTGGTGATGCCGATTCGCGGCGTGGCGACGATGCGCTCCGGGCGAAAGCCATCGTCCGCCAGCCACAAGTCCGACGTCGGCGAAGTGAAGTCCTTATCGTTGTCGCGCAGCCGCGTGATACCGAGCGCCTCCGACATGCGTCCCGGACCGCTGGAGATCATCCGCAACTGTACGGGGCGAGGCGATGATGGCAGAGCAAGGTCGCGCGCCAGGGACATCGCAGCCAATCCAAAGACTGGTTCCATGGCGCGGAAGAGCACGCCCTCGCCGCGGCCCTCGCTCATGCAGGAAACATTCAGGCAATAGTGATTGCCGTAGATGAAGTACACGTACGCATGACCGGGTGGACCGAAGAGCACGGCGTTGCGAGCGGTCCGTCCGGCAAAGGCGTGCGCCGCGGGATCGCGCTGGCCAAGGTAGGCCTCATCTTCCACAATCCGGCCAGCAAGCAATGTTCTTCCTTCGCGCCGGATCAGCAGCTTGCCCAGCAGTTCGCGCGCAACCGTCACGGGATCGCGATCGAAGAAGCCCCGCGCAAGCCGCGACGCGGCCCTCAGCTTTGCCGCCGTGAGCGGAGCCGATCCGCTGACAATCACGCTCACAGCTTCACGGCCACCAGCCGCAGCCGTCTGTAATCGATGGTCCACACCCCATTGTGAAATAGCGCCGGGCCGGCGAACTGATCGACCAGCCGGAAGAACTCCTTGCGCTGCTCCGGAGCGACTGCTTCGATCGCGAATCGCCCGAACATTTCCAGCCACAGTTTGAGGCCGCGGTCGCCGCCCTCCAGGATGGTTGCGCGGTCAAACAGCACCGCAAAATCCACTTCCAGCCCATGCGCTTCCACCAGCGGGGCATATTCGCCAATGGATGGAAACGACCACGGCGACAGTTGCTCAGGATTGGCGACTCCAAGCGTGCGCAAGGCCTGATACACAGCGTCCAGCAGGTGACG
>JBEKTC010000202.1:0-8528 GCA_049516475.1 Candidatus Korobacteraceae bacterium
ATCATTTTGGCCGCATTAACAGCGTTGTCTAGCATAGCCTGGGCGCAGGATGGAGCTGCCCTCTACAAAGCGAAGTGCGCCATGTGCCACGGCGCAATGGGTGAAGGCAAGGTCGGGCCATCATTACAGAAGACGTCCTTATCCCAATCGCAGATCGCCGATCTGCTTACCAACGGCGCTGCCGGCAAGAAGGCTCCGCATACCAAGGGAGTTGCCGGGCTCTCCGCCGATCAGGCCTCGTCCATCGCAACCTACGTGGCTTCCCTCAAGAAGTAAATTCGCGGCCAATTACAAAGCCGGCCCCTTCACAGGGCCGGCTTTCTTGCGCTTGGAAATCGCCGTCGCCTTAGAACGTCACCCGCACTCCCAGCTGCGCCGCAAACGGAATTCCCACCGTGGTTCCAGGACCGAAGAAATCACCCAGCGCGCCCTCGGGTATCTCAAGCTGCTTCAGGCTGGTGATGGGCGTCGTTGTGGTGCACGCTGGATTCGTGCAAACACTGGTGACGTTGGTAATGCCGGTCACGGGATTGGGTATCATCTGGGACGCCGGAACCGGAAGCTGGACCACATTGACCGCGTAGTTCGCCCCCGGATTGTTACGGTTGAAGAGATTGAAGAACTCGATGAATGGGTATAGCTGCCAGCGCTCGTTGAGCTTGAAAGGACGCGCGACGCGCAAATCTGACTGGATGTAAGGCGTGCCGCGGAATTCGTCCAGACTGGTGTACACTCCATTCACATAGATGCGGCCGGTGTTGTCCGCATTCGTGATGGTGATGGGGCGAGCGCTCTCGAACTGATTGACACTGCTAATTTGGAATCCACCGGGAATGTTCACCGTGAAGGCCAGAACGAAGCGGCTGGTAACGTTTTCGCCGGATGGTCCGTAGTCTCCGGGTCCGAAAGCATTCAACTGCCCGTTCGCTTGCTGGCAAACGCCATCGACATAGTCAAACAGTTCGCCCAGCAGGCAACCCCAGGTGTCCGCCCGGGAAAGAGTGTAGTTCGCGACCAGATTGAAGCGCTTCGTATTACCTGCCAGATGCAGCATCAGCGCGTTGTACTTGGAACGGTTGTCAGACTGGAACACATTGACATTGGGCACCACATTCGCCTGGTCCGTGGCATAGTCCGGGTCTGACTTGGGAATGAGTGGAGTGAACAAGTTGGTGCCGCTGGTATAGGGGAAGGCGCGGTATCCATGCACGCCGTCCTCGTATACATAATCCGCGCTCGCCAGCCATTGATTGTTGAAAGCGTGCTGCACGCCGCCGGTGACATGAATGGCGTAGGGTGTTTTGTAAGGGGAGCCCACCAAATTTCCCGTTGCCCCGGCGCCGCCAGTCAGGCAGCCGGAGCCGGTAAGCGCATACGTGCCTGGGCCTCCAGTAAGGCTGCACGGTCCGGTGGTGTAGTTGGTGCTGTTGACACCCTGAAATGCAGTCGCCCATCCATTCTGTGCCAGATCGTCATAGAACATGCCGAAGCCGGCGCGAATTACCGTGTTCCCGCTGCTACCGGGAGACCAGGCGAACCCAAGGCGCGGCGCGAACTGGTGGTGGTCATCCTGCGGCAGGCTGGGCACAACTGGAATCTGCAATGTCTGCATCGTTATGTACGCTGCGTTATCGGCCTCGGTCCGTCCCGAAGCCATGAATAGCCCCCAAGTCGACTGCCAGCGCAAGCCGTAGTTGACTGTCAGTTTGGGCGTGACTCGCCAGGAGTCCTCGGCGTACAGCGCCATACGCTGAACATTCTGCGAAAAGTTGCCGTCGCCGGCTGGAGTGTACGTGCATGTTGAGCCGTCTGAAGTAGTGAAGTTGACACACTGCGGGTTGAAGCTCCCGAACACGCCGGGATTCTGTATGTAATAGGTTGGGTTATTGACGTACTGGGCAAGAGTCTCGGCCGTGCCAGGAAACGCCCCGCTCAGCACCGGTTCGTGAATAAAGTCGACTCCGAACTTGAGCGAGTGGGCTCCCACAATGTGGCTCAGGTCGTAGCGGAACTGGTATTTCTGTTGGTTGCGCAGGTCGGGGAAAAAGGTAATAGGAGTAGCGAACTGGTTGTCGCCATAGGTTTCGAAACCGGAGATGGTCAGCGCCGTGGAACTGAAGGGGAAGGCCAGCGCGAAACCCAGATTTGAGTTCCGGGTCTGCGTCAGATGCAATAAGCTGAAATCGAGAACCAGGGTGCCAACCGTGTTGGAATTGAAAGCGTAGGTATTGCTGATCGCCGTATTCCAGTAATTGTCGTGCGTAAGCAGACCAGTTGACGGCAATGTCCCCTGTTCCACCAGGTTGTTGTTCGTTACATAGGTGTCCATCGATGTACGCAGGAACCAACTCGATTTCGCCGATTGCGCCCAGTCAAAGCGCACCGTACCCATGTAGTCGCGAAAGGGAATCGGAACAAAGGACGGGCTGGCGATAGAAGGAGCGCCGGTGATCAATCCCTGTGCCGCCAATTGCGAGAGCGCGTTAAATTGCGTCATGCTGGCGGGGCTGTAGGCGACGCTCGCATTCTCCTGCACGGTCTCGAATGAGCTGAAGATCCATACTTTGTCTTTTACGATGGGACCGCCGATCGTGCCAACATAGTTCTGGCGTGAGAACGGCGCCTTGGGATTGTGCACGCAAACGCCGTCCGTACATGTTTCCGCCGGATTCTCAATTGGGAAGCGAGCGTTAAGTGCTGCCGCGCGCTCGAAGACAGCCATGTCGCCGTGCCAATCGTTGGTGCCGTGCTTGGTAGTGATCACGACCGACCCGGCCGTTGTCCACCCGGTATCCGCTTCTTCATTCGAGGTGCGCACGGCAAATTCCTGCAGCCCGTCGGGCGAGAAATTCTGCAGAAACCCGCCGATCCAGTCGTCCGAGTTGTCGGCGCCGTCAACCGACAGTTCGTTGTTCAAGCCGGAGCTTCCGCCGGTGGAGACGGCGGTTATCCGCGCTTTGGTAGGATCGGAGGGCTCGACCGGCTCAGTTCCGGGGACCAGATAGGCGATGTTGGCAAAGCTGCGCGCCGGAAGCGGAAACGTTTCCAGGTCCTGGCTGTCCACTATGCCGCCACGCACCGCGCTCGAGGTGTCAATCGTTGCGGTCGTAATCGAGGAAGCATTCCCCGGCACATTCACCGTCTCGTGTGCGGCTGCGGGTTTGAGGGTAATGGTGATATCGCGCACCACACTGACGGCGGTGTCTACATCGGCCGAGGCCTCCGCGAAACCTTTGGCCGTAACGGCTACCTGATAGGGGCCGGGCAGAAGGCCGTCAATGCGAAATTCTCCGCGATCGTTTGCTGTTGCCTCGCGGGCGATGGAGGACCCTGATCCTCTTAGCCGGACGACGACCTGGGCACCTACCACTCGCCTGGCGCTTGGGTCTTGGACCACACCTCGCAGCGTGCTGGTGGAATTTTGCGCGCGGACTGTGAATGGAACCAGCAGAAGAGCAGCAATCAATAGCGTACGACCGAGTCGATGCGATGTTCCGGGAGCGGACTGCATGAAGTCAATCCTCCAAACTGGCAAGTACGCATAGCGCCAGATGCGTGGAAGGCCAAAGGCTACTCTGCAGCTACTCGTACTACCATCGGTAGTAACCAACTCTTTTTCAGCAGATGCGTGAAGTTTTCCGGCCGCGACGGTCGTTGCAGAATCCCGATACGCAATTTGGATAGCCCGCTAACCGCCCTTCGGGTGCGTGGCCAACTCTCACACTTTGGAGTGACGGCGCTCACAGCCCCTTGGTTCATCGCCCGCCGATACTGTAACCAGTGTCCCTCAACCGTGCCGAACCATGAGGCAGGCCTTGGGAAAGGCATCTTTCCGCACAGGTGAAGCGGGGAGAAACCTGAAAGAAGGAAGTATGCCTGAGAACCTCGCACCGCTTAGCGAAGAACGTATCGCTTATCTGGAAGGGCTTGTCAGCCACGCCAAAACCGCTGCTGCCGTCTTCTCCCAATACACGCAGGAGGACGTCGACCGCATCGTCAAGCCGATGGTCATTGCCGGCCTGGAGCAAGCGCAATATCTCGCGCGACTGGCCGTGGAAGAGACTCGCATCGGCGTCCTGGAAGACAAGGCCCTCAAGAACATGGTGGCCACCGAATTCGTCTACAACTACATCAGGGACAAACGCACCGTAGGCGTCATACGCGAGTATCCGGAACGCGGCCTGATCGAATTGGCCGAGCCCATCGGCGTCATCTTCTCGCTTACGCCCATCACGAATCCCACTTCCACCGTTCTCTTCAAGTGCATCATGGCCATCAAGACGCGGAACGCGGTGATTTTCAGCCCGCATCCCAGCTCCTGGCATTGCTGCTCTGCGGCGGTAAAGATCATGTACGAAGCCGCGGTGAAGCATGGCGCTCCCGAGGGTGTCTTCACCTGCCTGGAATCGCATACCCTGGAGGACAATGCTTACCTGATGCATCACAAGGACGTCGGCCTCATCGACGCCACCGGCGGCCCGGGCGCCGTAAAGGCTGCGTACAGTTCCGGAAAGCCGGCGCTAGGCGTCGGTCCCGGCAACACCCCGGTGTATCTGGAGAAGACCGCCGATCTCGACATGGCTGTCGTGGACATCATCACCTCGAAGACATTCGACAATGGGACCATCTGCGCCTCCGAACAGACAGTCGCGATCGACGACGAAATCTACGATTGCGTGCTAAAGAAGTTTGCCGACCTCGGCGCATACATCTGCAACGAGAAAGAAACCGAGCGGCTGGGTCGCACGGTGATCGATCCCACGACAGGATTCATGCAGCCCATGGCGATCGGCCAGAAGGCCGCCGACATCGCGCGCTTCGCCGGCATCTCCGTCAAGCCGAATACCAAACTCTTGATCGCACCGATCAAGGGCGTTGGCCGTGAGCATCCTCTTTCCGTCGAGAAGCTGTTCCCTGTGCTGGCGGTTTATCGCGCAATGTCCGCAGAGGAAGCCTTGAAGGTCTGCGTGAAGGTAAACCACCTCGGAGGGCTCGGACATACCGCAGTCGTCTTCTCCAAAAACGAAGACATCATCCGCAGGTTCGGCGAGGTCATCAACGCCGGACGGATCATTGTGAACTCGCCGGGATCGATCGGCGCGCTGGGTGGCGTCTATAACGACCTGGTACCCACCTTTTCGTTCGGCTGCGGCACCGGCGGCGGCAACAGCACCACCGACAACATCAACATCTATCACTACCTCAACATCAAACGCATGGCGCGAAGGACGCCAGCCCCTATGTGGTTTCGAGTTCCCAGCCAGATCTACTTCAACCGGAATGCGGTCGAGAATCTGCGCAACTTCCCGTCGCGCTCCACCCTTATCGTCACCAATGCAGCGCTGGAGCAGATCGGTCTCGTCGATATCGTGCGGCGCTCAATTCCTCCGCAGACACAAGTGCGGGTGACGATCATTCCCGATGCCGAGCCCGACGTCAAGATCATTGCGCAAGGAGTGGAGGCACTTAACTCCTACAAGGCGGACCAGATCATCGCGCTGGGCGGCGGTTCGGTAATCGACGCGGCGAAGATCATGAAGCTGAAGTATGAGTCGCCCGAGGCCGACCTGGAAGAACTCGCCGCCCCGTTCCTCGATATCCGTAAGCGTGTGGTGCAGTACCCAACCGAGAAGGTAAACCACTCGCGGCTGATTGCCATTTCCACCACCAGCGGGACCGGAAGCGAGGTCACGCCCTTCGCCGTCATGACCGACAAAGAGCGCGGCATCAAAGTTACCCTCGCCGACTATTCGCTTACTCCCGATGTCGCGATTGTCGATCCGCAGTTCGTCATGTCGATGCCGAAAGGCCTTACCGTGGATACCGGAGTCGATTGTTTGACTCACGGTCTGGAAGCCGCAGTTTCCATCTACGCTTCCGCTTTCACCGACCCCAGTGCCATGCAAGCCATCAAGTTGGCATTCGAGTACCTGCCCACGGCGGTTGAAAATCCCGGTGACGAAGAGGCGCGCACCATGATGCACAATGCCGCCTGTATCGCGGGGATCGCATTCGCCAACGCGTCAGTCGGCGTCAACCACGCTCTGGCCCATGCCTTCGGCGCGCACTTCCACATTGCCCACGGCCGGGCCAATGCCCTGATGCTGCCGCACGTGATTGCGTACAACGCGTCCGTGCCGACTAAGTTCATGCCATCTCCTAACACGCGGGCATATGTCGCCCACAAAAAGTACGCCATGATTGCCGACCTGCTGGGCCTCGGTGGCCATACGGTTGAGGAGAAGGTGGACAAGCTGGTCAGGGCGACAGAACAGTTGCTCGACCGCCTGGGCGTTCCGCGCTCGATTGCCGACCTTGGAATCACCAAAGAAGAGTTCGAACGTGCCATGCCCGAGCTGACGACGAACGCCTTTGAAGATCCTTCCTGGCGCACCAACCCTCGTATGCCGCTGATCAGCGAATTGACCGAGCTTTACTGGAGCGCCTATCGTGGCCGACGTGCAGCTGAAGAAGAGACGACTATCCCCAAGAAGCAGGTCGAGGAAGAGCTGTGCGTATGACGACTGTGGCCTAGCTTTCCTCACGCGCCAGGAAATCAATCAGCGCCGTCAGTGACGAACGTACGTCTGCAATCGCGTCTTGCATCGCATCCAGATGGTTCTTCAACGCTACCGTCACTTCCGCTAACGACCGGCGGTGCTGGCTGTCCAGCGACAGAAACAACGGTAGCGCCTGCTGGTCCAGGGTCCGGCTTCGCGAGGCTATCTCGGCAAGACCGTGCGTCAAGACGAGGGCATGCGCATTCTCAGCAAAGCCCAATTCGTTCAGTCGCTGGGCAATTCTAGGTTGTAGTTCGACGATGTACTCGGTCTCGGAGTCAGCCATTATTCCTCTCGAAAATTAGATTCCGCCTTGCGGTCGCTGGCGTCGAGCAACCGCATTGAATTCTTCTGCGCAATTGCGTAATCTTTGCCACGAGTGGCATGCTGATGCAGCCTTATTAAGTGTTGCCTGCGCCGCACTCTAATCGAAGGAGCCAGCATCCAAGCCTTTGGAGCATTTTGAGGATTGCTGTTTACGACAGTGGGTGGAGCATGCCTTCAGGCGTGCATAAAGATGCCACTGGCTAGAAATCGGCTTCAGCCGCTGAGGTAAGGTTCACGGCGTTACCTCAGCGGCTAAGGCCGGCTCTATATAACTGAACTATTTTGCACGCCTCAAGGCGTGCTCCACCCAGGGATTGAGCGTCGGGAGAACACAATGAGCCAGACTACTTCCACCATCCGCAGCTTTGGGTTTTTCCTGAATGGCAATTGGAACACGCATGGACGCGAGGCGGTTGTTACCTCGCCCTACGATCACAGCGTCCTTGCCGTCATCAGCGAGGCGGGCAGCGACGATGTCGAGGTCGCGATCGAGTCGGCGGTGCAGGCCTTTGCGGTCACCCGCAAGATGACCTCGCAACAGCGCGCCGACGTGTTGCACAAAATCGTCGAAGGCATCACCGCGCGCCGCGAGGAGTTTGCTCGCACCATCTGCCAGGAGGCAGGCAAGCCGATCAGGACAGCTCGCGTCGAGGTCGAGCGCGCCATCTATACCTTCCAGGTCGCGGCTGAGGAGAGCACACGGATCTATGGCGAGTACATCCCGCTGGACACGCTGGAGTCCGCCGCCGGACGCTGGGGTTTGGTGCGGCGCTTTCCGCTTGGACCAGTCTTCGGCATTACACCGTTCAACTTTCCGCTCAATCTCGTCGCTCACAAGGTCGCTCCGGCCATCGCCGCCGGCTGCCCGATCATCCTGAAACCCGCGCCGCAGACACCCATCTCATCGTTTCTCTTGGCCGAGATCGTGCAGGAGTCAGGCTGGCCGGAGGGCGCGCTTGCGGTCATGCCGCTGTCGAACGACGATGCCGGGATACTGGTCGCCGACGATCGCATAAAGCTGCTGACCTTTACCGGCAGCGCCGCCGTGGGCTGGCAACTCAAGACCCGCGCCGGCAAGAAGCGCGTCACCCTGGAGCTCGGCGGCAACGCAGGCGTCATTGTCCATAACGACGCCGATGTGCAATATGCTGCGCAACGCTGCGTCGCCGGCGGCTTTTCCTATGGCGGGCAAACCTGCATTTCAGTGCAGAGAATCCTGGTGCACGAGGCGGTGTTCGATAAGTTCACCGGGCAACTGTTACACGGCGTTAGCAAGCTGAAGTCCGGCGATCCCATGCTGGAGACGACGGATGTGCCTCCGCTCATCCGCGAGCAGGACGCGGTGCGCGTGGTCGAATGGATTGACGAAGCTGTGCAGGCTGGCGCCAAGCTCCTCTGTGGCGGCAAGCGCAAAGGCGCGCTGGTGGAACCGACGGTGCTCACCGATACAACGCCGAATATGCGTGTGAACTCCGCCGAGGTTTTCGGCCCGGTGGTGACGGTCGAGTCGTACGAGACGTTCGATGAAGCCTTGAGCAGCGTCAACAACTCGGTTTACGGGCTGCAAGCCGGAATCATGACGCACGATGCGCGGCTCATCCAAACCGCGTTTGAGGAACTCGAGGTTGGCAGCGTTATCGT